>JAKQLF010000277.1 GCA_029567325.1 Bacteroidota bacterium
GCTTCCTTCTCCACAAAAAAATTGAACACTGCAGACGAGCCTGTCATCGCGCCCTATTCAACCCCAATTCGGGGTTGGTGGATCCGGTGTTTGATTCTCCCCGAGCTGCACTCGGGGTTATTCATATTGAACCCTGTTCGGGTTCCTTTGATCAGTAATGAAAGTGCATTACTATACTATTACTCTTGGCTCACCTTCCCAGATTTCACTGTCTCTCGTAGCTCGTGGCTCGAAGCTCGCGGCAAAGAAAACTGACCACTGAAAGCTGACAGCTGATTCCTCTCTGTGAATCAAATCAGGGAAATTTTGGGCTAAAGCCCACAGGGCCGTAATTTACCAATTTCCACAGGCTAAAGCCAGTGGCTATTGAGATAGGAAGAATACTTGGCTCTATTTTTTACTAGAACTTCTCAATCTCCAATTTCCGACCTCCAATTTCCTTCCGATAGCTATCGGAACTGATTTCCGTCTTTCGATTTCCGTCCTCAAAACTGACCACTGAAAACTGATAGCTAACAGCTGATTCCTCTCAGCAATTCATATGAGGGAATTTTGGGCTAAAGCCCACAAGGCCGTAATTTACCAATTTCCACAGGCTAAAGCCAGTGGCTAATGTGATAGGATGAACCTATTTCCGTTCTTAATAAAAACTTTTCATTGACCCCCAAATTTCACAGCTATCTCGTGGCTCCTGGCTCGAAGCTCACGGCCAAAGCTGGTCCCTCAAAGCTAATCGCTGACCACTGAAAGCTGATAGCTGACAGCTCATCTTAGAATAACAACACACTCACCTGATACCCCAACCACATTTTATGATTGGTCCGCAAACCTTGATAATTGTAAATTTCATTGCTCACCAAATCCTCAATGTCTGTGGCAATAGCGCTATTCTTTTTGTAAAGCATGTGATTGACCGTGACACCACTTCTGATGCCAAATCTCTTGCTGAATTGGTACGAGAAGCCCAACAAAAACTGATTGTGGACATTGAGCTCTGAGTAAAATAGTTTGTTTTTATCCATCAAACTACCCGAACTCAAATCCAAGTCTAAGCGAAATTTCTTGGTCAGTCCCATACTTGATCCTATGCCATATCGAGCTTGCAACAAACGTACATCCTCCACATCCTTGGGAGCTATCCCCTTTACTCTGCCACCCAATTTGAAATAGGTGTGAAATAAATTGACTCCCGACCGGAAACCCATTCCAAAAAAGCCTAAATCATCGTAAGACATTTCCAACTTATGGTAACCATTTCGCACATAATTAAACAATCCGATTGGTACACCAAATTGATAATCATTTGCCACATTCAGAATACCTATTTGTACGCCCGTCAAAGTATCTACGCGATTCAGAAATCCTGAAATCTGGACACCCTTCACAATCTTTGCATCATTATAGACACCAGCAATTTGCAATCCTTTGAGGTATTTGGTACGTTGAAAAGCGCCCGCAACCTGTAAACCTGTCGATTGTTCCAAGGTAACGTTAGAAAAACCTCCGACTTGCACACCTTTCATATCACTGACAATGTTCATCACACCTGAAGTTTGTAAACCTCTTACTTCACCCCTCACCAAATTGACCACACCGCCTACTTGCACACCTGTCGTATTTCCTGCCACAATGTTAGCAACACCTGCAAGTTGTATATATTTTACATCGCCATTATCCAAGTTGTATACACCACCTATTTCCATGATGTCAATGCCCTTGGAATATCCGCCAATGATGTTTAAAGCAATGGAATTTTTAGTATTTAAGGCCAATAACTTATTCGAACTGATGGGTGGAATCAAAGAAATGGATAAGGGACTCAACAAGGTATCTTTGATGTTGATAATCGAAGAATTGTCTTTCTCCAAATTGGCCCAGATAGCAAAGTTCAGCGGCAATGCTGTCAAACTATCCTTCACAACAGCCGTAATGATATTACTTTCCAAAGGAGGTAAATCTTCAATCCTTTCCTTCGGAATCTGGCTCATTTTGACCGAAATTTGCTGAGATTTATTGGCAACAAATACGACTACTGTATCGTGGAAGTTTTGCTTTGCAATTTGCAACTCGTATTTACGCTGGTTATTTGGAATTTTGATCGCAAACTTGCCATCACTTCCAGTATTGACCACAGCTTTCAATTTTTTGATGTAAATGGTCGCATCTCTGAGTGGTTCGTCGTTGTGAATTTCATAAATCGTCCCAGTGATGTACAGTTCCTTGATCTCTGGTTTTGCCCGGACAATGAGGTACTGTTTGTTGACAATTATGTCTGCATTTATTGCTTCACCAAGTCTATTGACTATAGACTTCAGCGCTTCGTTTTTGGCATATAGGGTAACCAATCTATTCTTATTGAAATCACCACTGTAGGAAAAAAGGCAACCACTTTGTCTGGAGAGTTCGGCAAAAACTACATGTGCCTTTTGGTCAACAAAATTGCAGGTGACCAGTTGATTGATGACGTCGTTATTTTGTGTCAATACCCTTCCAGAAATCAACAGTAATGCCCAAATTATGAGCATTTTTATCTGAGCTATTGACATGGCTTCCCCTTTAATATGTACTTCCCATCCACGTGCTCGTATTCGAAATCAAGTGTTTCCGCCAATATGGAAACAATCGTCTCCAAGTCTTCGTCAAAAAACTGGGTGGTAATTTTGCACCTTCCAATAGATTCTGGTTGTAAAACTATCAATTCGTCAAATGAATCATCCATCAAACTCACAATATCTGTCAACTTGGTATTGTTAAAATCAAACTTTACCACTCTAGCATCCAAACCAGTCACTATCAGTTTTTCGGACTTGATGTACCAAGCTTTTTCGCCCGCTTTGATGATCAATTCTGATCCATTTACATCGTAGAGACGCACAATTCCTTCTTTTACAATTACAAAAATGGTGTCATTATCAGGCTGATTTTCTACGGTAAATTCGGTGCCAATATCTTCTATGAATACATCTCCTGTCTGGATGATGAATGGCGATGCCTCGTCATGTACTACTTTAAAAGATGCCTTACCTTTCAAATTCAACTTTCTGCCTGCTTTGCCAAATTTTTCATCCAAAACCACGGTACTATTTGGGTCCATGGTGACCACAGAACCATCTTTTAGTGTTTGTATTTGCACTTCTTTTTGGGTTACAAATACCTCTGATTCATTCTTTTTATTCAAAAAAAACAAAACTGAAAAAAGGATAAACAAACTGGCAGCTGCGGACAAAGGCCATAAAAAACGGACAGGTTTTTTGGTTTGAATAGAAGTCGAAACTTTATCCCATGCGGCTTTAGTATTTATTTGCCCTAATGATTTCCCATGAACAAGGCTATAAGTCTGCTGCATTTCTGAAAAGTAAGTTGCGTTGGCTTTACTATTGGATTTCCAATCCTCCAAGAAAATGGCCTCCTCTGGTGAAGCTTCACCACAAAGGAATTTGGTGATCAGTGCATCTATATCGTGGTGTGTGTTCATGACAAGTTTAGTATTAAAATGATGAAATACAGAAAATCTGAAAGCGCAGAACGCATGATTCTAAGCGCCTTACCCATTTGATTTTCAACGGTTTTGGGAGAAATAGCAAGCTCATCGGCAATTTCATGGTATTTCATCAATTCAAATCTGCTCAATGAAAATATCTTCCGGCATTGCTCTGGCAAAGAGGCGATGGCCTCATTTATCTTAGATTGAAGTTCGACCGCCTCCAGCCTTGACTGTGCATCGTTGTCAAATTGTTCGTCTCTTGACGCTTCAAACTTGGCAATTACTTTTTGTCGCTTGAGTTTATTCAGACATTTGAAATAAACTCCTTTATACAAATATGCCCGCGGCTGATCATTGAAGTTTATTTTTTTACGGTCATTCCAAAAATCCAGAAAAACTGACTGCACCACATCTTCAGCCCCTTCCATTTCTTTGAGCATGGTATAACCGTAGTGGACCAGAGCATTGTAATGTTGGTTGAATAAGTCCTCAAATTGCTTTGAATCAGATGCTTCTTTCATATTTATCGCAACATCCATGTGGTGATAAAGGTAGCTGTTTTTGTCTATTCTTAAAATCTGCGCTTCATTCATACTTGCGAAGTTTGATGATTGAATTTTCCCCTCTTTTTTAGCTTAGTTGATGCGGTTGATTTTTGAGCCGCCCGATAAGTTGCGTGTATTGACAGTACCTTGACCTCTGTAATTGACCTCCGATCCTCCACTTGCCGTAACATCCAATTGTTCCAATACAGTAATGTCAACTTCACATCCTCCAGATAAATCTGTAATAAAGTGTTTGGTGACGAAATCAAATCCTTCAAAGTCACCGCCTCCGGACATGTCAAGTACAAAATCATCAGCACTTCCACTCAAATCCCAATCACTACCTCCAGAGTCATCGGCGGTCAATTCTTGACATTCGATGCTGCCTTCAATGTCACATCCACCGGAAAGTTCTACACTCAATTTACTGGTTTTCAATGTATTGGTAGTAGTGATGTCTGCTCCCCCACTCGCTTTGATTGCAGTAACTTCTTTTAATGAAACAAAAACAATGGCATCCTTTTTACCCCAAATGGCCACTCGATCTGACTGCTCAATGATCAATTTATTTCCTACTTTCCGAATGGTGATGTGGTCAATCACATTGTCACTCGCTTCAACTTCTACCCTTTCGGCATCAGCCATGGTCAAAACCAAGTCTATTCCATCCGAAGTTTCTACTGATGTGTAATCGGCAAATGTTCTTTCTTCTTTCACCAACTGTTTGGATGGAATGATAACGTCGTCTTTCAAACAAGAAGTCATTGACAAAAACAAGCCGCTTAAAATAAATATTTTTATGTAATTCATATTAATAAATTTTATAATTTGATTTGAATGATTAGAATTCCAATTTGTAAGCTAGTACCGGAATTAAAGGAGCCTGATACCACTCCTTGATGGTCTGTGTACCTTGGTCGTAATCTTGCCCTCCAACATTTTTTCTATTGGTGGCATTGAGTAAATCCAAAGACAAAATTGAAGTATATTTTTTGCGATTGCGCTTGTATTTGATGCCCACATCGAGTTTGTAATATGTAGGCGTTTTGGACTCAAATTCCTTGCTTGCGTCTCTCACTTCCTCTTGTAGAGCAATGGATGCAGCCAAGTCTATGGGTGTATAATGTTGCCCTCCGACCAAGGTAGATTTGATGTTGAATCCAAAGGCATTTTGTTTATTTTTACCCATTCTCCATTCTTTACCCAAGGTTACAACAGATGCAAATCGAGTGTTATAGCGCGTATTCAACCATTCTGATGTTTTGGTTTGGTACTTGGAATCACTCAATGAAGCAGTGATTATGTAATAAAAATCCTTGTGCATAAATTGCTCGATGGTCGTTTCAATTCCGTAATTCCTACCCTTTCCATCGTTGGTGAGCGCAAAAGTTGGATAACCAAATCTATGGTTGAGCAAGGCATAATTTTGATCTTCACCCGAACCAACAGGCAGGTCAAACAAACTTTGGTAATACATTTCAGTTCGCACCCTCATATGATTGGAAATATCAATTTGGTGGGTCAAAACCAAGTGGTGGGCCTTACTCAATCCCAAGTCTTTGTTGATGTCTTCATTAGTTTCCGCTTGTTTTACGAAGTAAACCGGAAGGGAGTTGACCTGGCTATGCAACCCATAAGCCAAAGCAATGTTTGATTTGGAAGTGAGATTTCTCTTGATGCTCAAACGGGGTTCGATTGCGCCAGAGTTGTTGAAAAAGAAATGCGTTAAGTGGATGCCCGCGTGCGTCGTCCATTTGGAACTGATGTCCCACTGGGTTTGTGCAAAACCTTGTAATAAATCTGCTTTATCCTTGGCATTCAAGAAGTTGCGGGGGTTTGCACTTCCCTTTTCATATTCGTCATATCGCACCTTGTACAGAAGTACGTCATTGAGCAAACCTGCACGTAAGACCAAACTAGGGGTGATTTTTTGGGTCAGATTGGTCGAGATGGTGATTTTATCGTTGATTACTTCACTGGCGCTTTTATGGTAATCGGTATGACTTGCATAAATGGTTTGGTTCTCTACACTTAGGATATTTTCAGATTTTCCATAAGCAATAGTCGTATTGAGGTAACTATTTTTGTTGAATGTCACTTGATGTTTGACGCCGTCGACAGACATGTTACTCTCAAATTTTCCTCGACTATAATGATCAATCGCCGTCATCTCCATCGTATCGAGCACTTCATCTACAACCTGTGAACTCACACCATGTAATCCGAAAACCGAGAAGGTGCCCATCTTGCGTGTGGGCAAATGAAAGTTGTATGAAAGGTCAGAATAATTGAGCACCCCATTAAGGTCAACGCCCAACTTATCGATCAACGACAAAGTGGAGTATCGGTAATTGATCAAATAAGATCCTTTGTAATTTTTGGAAAAAGGTCCTTCTACTGCGGCTTCCAATCCCAGAAAACTCAATTTTACGGTATATTCTCTTTGTTCGTTGTTGCCCTTTCGCAATTTGAGGTCAAATACACCTGAAAGTGCGTTGCCATATTCTGCCCCAAATGCTCCCGTCGAAAAATCTGAGTTGCCCAAAATCTGGGAAGAAAGCGCAGAAATACCTCCTCCAGACGAAGAAGCATCTGCGTAGTGATTGGGGTTTGGAATGTCCACACCTTCCAACCTCCAAAGCAAACCGTTAGGCGAGTTTCCTCTAATCGAAATGTGGTTATTGCCATCTTCTATTCCCACCACACCTGCGTAAGACTGCACCATACGCAATGGATCATCCACCGCAGCAGCAAATTTATTGGACTCTTCCACCGAAAACGTCCTGGTACTCGCATAAGACATGGCATTGACCGCCTGCCCTTTGCTGTTTTGTGCCGTGACTACTACTTCGTCCATGGCCGTAGGATCTTCGTTCATAGCCACATTGATGACCAACTCCTTGCCACTCTTCACCTCGATCGGCACCACATAATTTTTGTAACCCAAGTAAGAAGTATACAACTGATGTCTGCCAATGGGAAGCCCTTCGATGGCAAAAGCCCCATCCGCATCTGTGGCCGTGCCCGCCGTTTCATAATTCTGTACAAAGACATTTGCGCCAACCAAAGGTTCTTGGGTGATGGCATCGAGGACTACGCCTCGGATTCTATAAAGGTTGGTATTTTGAGAATTTCCCAGCTGGCTTATGAATATTACCAGCAATAATGTTTTGATGATTTGGTACATGATGATCTTCCTTTTTTTATTTTTTTGACTAATTGTGTTTTGCTCCTTGTTCCTTTTATTTTGCTCTTTTCGTATTGCCTTTTGCCCACATGTCCCTGCTTATTGCAAGGGATTGCTGGCGTGGCCAATTGCCTATTGCGGTCGTAGACCAATTGCTTATGCCTATTGTTGGCGAAGCCAATTGCCCATTGCGGCGCAGCCATTGCCCATTGATCCGTGTTTTAATCATATAAAAAGGAAGGGGAGGTTTACCCCTATGTGGGGTGAGGATTTTTTTTGAATATTTTTTGAGAGAAGGCTGTATAGTAGATTTTTTACCTAAAAAGTGTAAAATAAAGTCAAGAGTGAGTATATTTGGAAAAGGCTTAATGAGAGGTGTGCAAATTTGTTCCAATTACAAAAATCCCATTGGTTTTGAATAATTAATTCATATAGGTACAATTAATAATAAAATGAAACATATTAAAAAGAAATTTTTGATCCAAGGAACAAAAGAAGAATTAAAGCCTATACTCGATAAGTGTACATTGATAGATGTTACAAATGGAATTGCTAGTAATAAAACTAAACAAAAAAAAGGTTCTTTAGCTTACATTTCGACCGAAACCGGATTTGTATATGGTGGTTTTTTATATAACCTCAAAGGAAAAAATCTAATATTTCCCATCCCAGATCCAACATTAATATACTTTCATAATGCCCAAATAACTTTAAAAACTATAGATGAGAATTTAAATAATTTGATTAACAAATCTGATTTAAATGGTACATTAAAAGAGCCAGGAATGAATGATCTGTTTTCATTTTATGGATTTTCCTCTATATTCATAATTATGCTATTTACTTCAATTGAAGCTTTTTTAAATAGTCAAATACCAAACGATTATGTGTATAAAAATAAACAAAGCTCAAAGACTGAGTTGTATGACTGGCTGCAAATTCAAAAACATATAGATTTCTCAACAAAAATTAAAAAAATCCTTCCTGAAATCACCGGAAAAAGTTATTTCACAAAATCTACCATAAATAATGAGCTTATATTAAACCTAAAAGAATTTAGAGATGATATTATTCACACAAAAAATGACTCCTCCCCATTAATATATCATAAGCTAATAGATAAGGCTATTAAATTTAAATACGATAAAACTATTGAGGCAGTAGCTCATTTTATAAATTATTATAAACCTAATTATATTGAAGTATGTAATTGCGGTAAAAACTTTTAAATTCAATCTTTTCTATCCAAATTTCAAAATAAAAACAATAACCATACGTGTTAAATATAAACAATAACTCTAAATGTAAACTTTGTTTAGTGAATGATTTGGAGAATGTAGGCTCTCATATATTCACCGACGCTTTGATCAGGTCTGCTATATATATTGAAGGTAAATCAAAAAGGGGCGATTTCGAGGCAATTGTGGAAATGTCTTACAAAAAACTTGGTTTTGAATATTTCGGTAATAGTGTGCTGCCTGAAGATAGAGAAAATATTCTTGGCCATCAACAATCAGATAAAGAAATTGAAGCAACAAGCACAAATCCATTTATAAATAGAAATATTGTGTGCAGATCATGTGAAAAATCTTTTAGTCCAATAGAAATGTATTTTATTAATAAAATTTACACTAAACTTCTAGATTCAGATAATTTTTCTAATGATGGCCTTTATCAAACAAATAAAGAAGAATATTTAATAAGCTATGTTTTTATTTTGATTAATATATGGAGAACATCTGCTGCTAAATATAATGATTGGAGTTTAGATTCAGGGTATGAAGAATTAATTCGTTCTTATTTGCTTCTCGTTTTAAGTCAAGCATCAATTACCGATATGATTAACGTTGCAAATGATACAATGAGTTCTATATCTTGCTTTCAATTCGCAATTTTCAGCCTTAATCAAACTGAAGGGGCCCCAAGTGAGAACGCAATATTAGTTGATTACACGACAGAACCATATGTGTTCCTATTAAATCGATTACTGATTATTTTTTCTTCAAATTGTTTTGAAACCGTTGGTCCACCAGCTTCAATAGCCAATATTTCTACTCGTGCTGAAATTATTGATTTATCTTCATCCCATTCAAAATTGAAAGTAAAACTTATTTCAAATGAAAACAGAAGAAATTTATTACGAAAGTTTTATTTAGATAGATGGAGTGACCTTGTTAACCATACTAAAAATGTGTTATCATATGCATATAATTGTTTTACAGGTCAAATTCTTCCAAACTCGTATCATTTAGAATTGGAGCATCGAATAGGAGTCTTCATTAAAGCAGATGGAAAAGGAACACCAGAAGCATTGATTAATCTTTCAGCAATTTTTTTGAAAGAAATTTTGGACGAACAATTTAAAGAGGAATAACTCAATGCATTTCCCAATTTGCTTACCAAAAACTTTCAGTCTAAGCTCTATTATACAACTATGATCTTCCACCGCTCTGATTATCAAACCTACCCAAATATACAATACGGATGCAAAGTTTAATTTAAAACTTTTAACTTAGCACCAAAAATAAGTCTCATTACCAATGAAAAAATATGGCTAAACAAAAAGCAATTACTGAAGAACCTCTTGAAAAACAACTCTGGAAAACGGCAGACAAACTGCGCAAAAACATAGACGCGGCAGAATATAAACACATCGTTTTGGGTTTGATCTTCCTAAAATACATTTCTGATGCTTTTGAAGAGCTTTATACCAAATTAAAAGCGGACGAGGAAAATGGGGCGGATGCCGAAGACAAAGACGAATACAAAGCTGAAAATGTCTTTTTTGTACCACAAGATGCCCGATGGATTTATTTGCAGTCAAAGGCCAAACAGCCTGAAATCGGAAAGTTTGTAGATGATGCAATGGACGCCATCGAAAAAGAAAATGCGTCGTTGAAAGGGGTTTTGCCAAAAGTATTTGCTCGACAAAACTTGGACCCAACCAGTTTGGGCGAATTGATAGATTTGGTTGGCAACATTGCTTTGGGTGATGCCAAGGCTAGAAGTGCCGATGTCTTAGGCCACGTTTTTGAGTATTTCTTGGGTGAGTTTGCATTGGCAGAAGGCAAAAAAGGGGGTCAATTCTATACCCCAAGGAGCGTCGTGGAATTATTGGTGGAGATGTTGGAACCCTACAAAGGTCGTGTTTTTGACCCTTGTTGTGGATCAGGTGGTATGTTTGTGCAGAGCCTCAAATTTGTCGATAGCCACGCTGGGAGAGTAAATGACATTTCTATTTATGGTCAGGAAAGTAATCAAACCACTTGGCGTTTGGCCAAAATGAACTTGGCCATCAGGGGCATCGATAGCTCTCAAGTTCAGTGGAACAATGAAGGTTCTTTTCTCAATGATGCTCACAAAGACTTAAAAGCCGACTACATCATAGCCAATCCACCATTTAACGTGAGTGATTGGAGCGGAGATTTGATGCGGACAGATGGACGGTGGCAATATGGTACACCGCCCACAGGCAATGCCAATTTTGCCTGGATGCAACATTTCATTTATCACTTAGCGCCCAACGGACAAGCCGGAGTGGTATTGGCAAAGGGTGCTTTGACTTCCAAAACATCTGGCGAGGGTGACATCAGAAAAGCATTGGTAGAAAACGGATTGATAGATTGCATAGTGAACCTGCCAGCCAAATTGTTTTTAAATACTCAAATTCCTGCGGCTTTATGGTTCATGAGCCGCAACCGTAGTTCTTCCCCTGTTGGAGGAGGTGGGGGCTTCAGAGATAGAAGCAATGAAATTTTATTCATAGATGCCCGAAACTTGGGGCATTTGATCAACCGCAGAACCCGAGAACTTTCTTCAGAAGACATTGATCAAATTACAAATACTTACCATAATTGGAGAAAACTAAACGGCAAGTATGAGGACATTGCAGGCTTTTGTGCAGCTGTACCCATCTGCAAAGTCGCAGAGTTGGATTATGTACTTACGCCTGGTAGATATGTTGGGCTTCCTGATGATGAAGATGATTTTGACTTTGTAGAAAGATTTACAAGGTTGAGGGCTGAATTGGAAAGTCAGTTGAAGGAAGAGGAGAATTTAAATAAGGTCATAGCCGCTAATCTTTTAAAAATAAAAATAAATGGATGAAGAACAAACATTTCTGCTAAACATACTTAAAGATGCTATAAATGATGTTTATAATGAAAACCGTTTATTACTAAAGTTTGAAACTCAATCATTAATAGGTTTGGAACAAGCATTTGCATTTAGAGTTGGACTTCATCTATTTGAAAGATTAAAACACACTGAATATAAAGTCCTGGATTTAGATGCTGAGTACAATAAAAGTATAGGACAATCAAAAATGTTGGAGGAATTTGAAGACGGTATCAGACCAGATTTAATTTTGCATGAAAGGGGAAACCATATAAATAATAAACTTGCTGTTGAATTTAAGGGATATTGGAATAAATTGAATGAAAAGGATTTACGTAAACTAGTTGGCCTTACCTCTCCAAACGGAGATTATAATTATACTCTAGGAGTTTTTGTTAATATTGGAGAATCTAAAGCCACATTTCGCATTTATATAAACGGTTTTGAAATATGAATGAGTGGATAGAAGTTTCATTGACCGATATTACAACGAAAATTGGTGATGGACTGCACGGTACACCTAATTATGATGATAACGGTGATTATTTTTTCATAAATGGAAATAATTTAGTTAATGGTAAGATTTTAATCAAGGAGGATACCAAAAGAGTAAATAAAGAAGAGTTTCAAAAACATTCAAAAACCTTGAATGAAAGCACATTATTACTAGGTATTAATGGTACAATAGGCAATCTTGCTTACTACAAAAATGAAAAATGTATTCTTGGAAAAAGTGCGTGCTATATCAATTTCAATAATCAAGTTAATGTAAAGTTTATTTATTACACATTTCTGGGAGGAAACTTTCAAACTTTTATAGAAGGAATATCAACTGGCACTACTATACCCAATGTACCCATTAAAGGTATCCGAGAATATTTTTTTAAACTTCCCCCTCTCCCCGAACAAATCGCCATCGCCTCCGTCCTAAGCAGCTTAGACGACAAAATAGATCTGCTGCATCGCCAAAACGCTACTTTGGAAAAAATGGCGGAGACGTTGTTTAGGCAGTGGTTTGTGGAGGAGGTGAAGGAGGAATGGAAAACAGACACATTATCTTTTTTTGCTGAATTCTTTAATGGTAAATCCAGACCAGTTGAGGTTGGAGCGATTCCTATATATGGTGGAAACGGAGTTTTAGGTTATACAAATAAATCAAATTACTCTGGCAAGTCAATTATAATTGGTCGTGTTGGGGCTTATTGTGGTAGTTTATATTTTGAAAACAAGGAAATTTGGGTCTCTGATAATGCATTATTAGTTAAATCAAAATTAAATAATTCGACACACTTTTTATTCTATATGCTTAAATCTTTGGATTTAAACTCTATGGCAGAAGGGTCAAGTCATCCACTTTTGACTCAAACTCTTTTGAAATCAATTGAAATTCAAATCCCACCAATTCAAAAAGTTAATAAATTTGATATAATAGTTGAAGGATTTCAAAAGAAAATCGATTCAAACCAAACCCAAATTCGCACCCTCACAACATTGCGAGATACATTGTTGCCAAAGTTGATGAGTGGTGTGACAAGAGTAGAAATGTGATTTATTTTATTGACTAAAATATGGCAATGACAGAGATTAAAATTCTAAAGAGTATTACTCCAAGTAAGATAAGTGAACTACAAAAAATATATTTCAACAAAAATGAATTGAAATATATCACTTTAATTCTTCCAAATGGAATAAACAAGTACTCCTTCGGATTATTAGCAGATTTATTAGGGTTTATTATCACTATACACAGCAGACATGTTATCAATAAAGTAATAGTTGATGCAGACCAAGAAGAGCTTGTAGAGTTGTATGACCATGAATATTTTTACCCGATAGTATCACTTTTATGGAACACAACTTCCTTTGTTGACAAGCATGAAAATGATATTAAGGGCTTATTGCGAGAAAGGCAGAATAATTTCTTTTTGAAAATGAATTCATTAACTAGGATGAAAGGAAATAAGTTTTTTCTTACAATGGTAGACCATTTACCTGGGTATATTAGAATATTTGAAAATGCACATGGATTTAATGATGATGAAAGTCAAATTGTTAAAAATTTCAATAAAATCTTAGACGAATATGTTCTTACTTTTAACCAAAATAATATTTCAGAAATAGCAGAAGTCAAAAATGATATTGGAGCAATCATATACGAGCTTGCAAAAAATACTGATGAATGGGGAAATACGGATGAATATTCAGTTGCATTCACTTCAAGTATTAGAGGGGTATATTTACGATTTCATAGAAACAACCACGATAAATTATTGGAGGAATACGATGGAACACCTTTAAAACCGTTTTTTAATAATCCAAAACTATCTAGTACTAGCTTAAATAATCTAAAACAAATCTATTATTTAGAGATACTTATTTATGATTCAGGCGTAGGATATATAGATAAATACTTCCCAAAAGAACAACTGAGCGATATAGAAGTAATTAAAATGTGCTTAGCAAAACACCAAACATCATCAACATCCAATTTAAAATCTAAAAAAGGATTAGGGCTTGACAGAATACTCCAAATATTAAATAATAAAGGATTCTTAAGGATACGTACAGATAAATATTGTATATATAGAGACATGATTAAAGACAACTATTGTCCCATCGAAAATGAAAGTATAAACAATTTGATTTTAGAAGATTGGAATAACAAAAATTTCAGTTCAGCCAAAAACGATAAGATTCAAGGTTCCTATATAAACATTCTCTATCCTTTTAAACAAGTAAATTGGAATGGGTAAATTTTACATATATAATGCAAATTTTGAAGACAGGGGATGCAAAGACTCTACAATTGTTTTCAATCCCAACACTTTTTTCGATTTTGATGCTTTAAGTAGAGAACTACTTGATTTTTATAGATCTTTTCATCAGACTAATGCTTTGGTATTTATTCATTGTAGGAATGCCGTAAACGTAAAAGATCAGATAAATCAAAATATTGAAAAAATTCTAAAATCAATCCCTAAAGTTGAAGAGGTATTTCTACAAAATAATATTTTTTTTATATCATATAATCAGATAGGCTTCAAAATCGCTGGAAATAAAAAGTTTCTGAAGGAGAATCTAAAAGATATACTTAATCAAGGCTTAGCAAATATTTTTATTAAAAATGGAGGACTAGTTGAAAGCAATGGAATATCTCACCATTTTGTGTTTCCATCAGGCACACATTCAACCAAGTTTTTACGTACAGCAAATGTTTTAGTCCGTAAAAGTGAAATTGATTTTATATCTCTAAATACTTTACACATTTTTAAAACTGTAAAATTTGATAACGTTTATTGTGATACACTTTCAATTTCGGTAATTGGTTACTCAATAAAAAATTATCTCAATAAGTTTGGCGAAAATAAAGAAATTAATATTGAATCATTTCAATCATATAAGGGATTGTACGATAAGAAAGAAGTATTCTATGATGACTCGATTTTTTTAATATCTGCTTCTACTTCTGGAGGCCTTGTCAATTATTTACAAAATATACATCCTGAAATTAAGTCGAATGCAATTTGTATATTATTCTACTTGCCAATAGCTAAACATTCAACCCTTTCACTTGAGCGAGTTGTTTGTGATCTAAAAAAGAATGATACTTTGAATTATGGTATAGAAACGTATGATACTTTTAAACCTCCTTTGAAGCGATGCAAGTATTGTGACAATAACTCAACTCCAATCCAAATTTTGGGAGATTCTTTTAGTCTAGACGAGCCGGTTGTAAATGCAAGAAATATAGTTGCTGAAAAACACATCTCTACATCACTGAAAAATTTTGTGGAATTATTTAGTTATAAAAATGATATTGGTACCGCATTAAAAGTTTCTTATATAGATATTTCCATTAATCGAAAAAAATATAACCTCTATATAGATTATGCTATGATTATTGAGAATATAAATTCCTATGAAAAGCATAAGAAAAAATTGGATGCATATATAAAACAGCATGTACCTGCTGCAACAAAATATATTATTCACTTAAATGATGATGGGTCAAAAAAATTAGCAGAGTACATCTTACTAAGTTTATCCAATAAAACAATTGTAGTTAAAAACCAATCTGAATTAATGGAAGGTGATATTCCAGAATTAGAGTCTGCAGCAATATTAATTGTTGCTTCTTGTGTTACTAATGGAAAAAATTTATTATATCTTAATAGATTCTTTAGAAATTATGAAGAAATAAGGCTTGTCTATTTTATTGGAATCAATAGAATAAATAACCAATTGAAAAATAAAGAGCTAAAGTCAAACATTCAATATGGCCTTTATGGTCCCACCAATGCTTCGTTTATTGAAATAGAAACCATTAATTGCGATAATTCCAATTTAGAAACTCCTTGGGAGATTGAATTATCTCATTTGCAAAAAATTCAAGCAAGCCTTGACAAAACTTCTACATTCATTACTGATAGAATTAACACATTAAATTCCTTTTCAAACGTTCAACAAAAGGGAGGCAGTAATAAAATATTCTTTCCAAGCATAAAGAAGGAAGAACTAGAAATTAGAAAGAATTCTGCTTTTTTTAATAATAATGATTATTACAAAAATGTTGCCCAGTCAGATGTGTATTTCACCATTGCCTGTGTACTAAATAACATGAGGAATAATCAAATAGATGGACTATTTCAATCAAGTTTTGTAAAAAATTTGATTGACCCTTTTGTATTTAATCGATTCAATGATGGAATTATACAGGCATCCATTCTCAGATCGGCTAAGGCAGAGGAGCTTAACTATTCATACAGCCCTAAACTTTCCAGTGATATGCTCATGCTTTTGAGAACATTTATCCAGCATTTTGATGAATATCAAGGTGAAGCAATTTTGGAGTTTCTATATGCTCTAGGAATACAAAAAATGCGTCTTTGTAAAATGGACTATTTACCTTTGATTCATGAGCTTAAAAAAAGTCGAAAAAATGAAATTATCATTTTTAAAAATTTAATTGAAAAAGTATATCAAGCAAGTTTATAGAAAATGGCCCACTTGACTGAAAATCATATTGAATTGCTCTCTCTTGAAATCTTACAAAAATTAGGTTATGAACATGTCTATGGCCCTGATGTTGCACCAGATGACCATGCGGCAACAAACTCAACAGATAAAAGAGAAAATTACGCACAGGTATTGTTATTAAATAGGCTGCAAAATGCAGTAAAAAGAATCAACTTTGACGTTCCTGATTATGCACAGGCAGAGGCCATTAAAGAAATTCAACGTATAGCTTCTCCAGAATTGCTTGCAAATAATGAAACCTTTCACCGATTGTTGACAGAAGGCATTCCAGTCTCCAAAAGAGTAGATGGTGATGATCGAGGCGATAGAGTTTGGTTGGTGGATTTCAATAACCCTCTCAACAATGAATTTGTAGTTGCCAATCAATTCACCATCATAGAAAATGGATACAATAAACGCCCAGATGTTATACTTTTTGTCAATGGCATTCCATTGGTTGTTATTGAATTGAAAAATGCTGTTGACGAAAATACGACCCTCAATTCTGCATTCAAACAAATAGAAACTTACAAAGCTACCATTTCAAGTCTTTTTACTTATAACGGTTTTGTGATTATTTCAGATGGGCTGGAAGCAAAAGCTGGATCAATTTCCTCGGGATTAAGCCGTTTTATGTCGTGGAAATCGGCAGATGGTAAAGTCGAAGCTTCACATTTAGTGAGTCAATTGGAAACTCTGATAAAAGGTACACTGAATAAAGAAACGCTGATTGACATGATCAGACACTTTATTGTATTTGAAAAACTTAAGAAAGTTGATTCTGAAACAGGTATTACTACCATTACTACAGTTAAAAAATTGGCAGCTTATCATCAATATTATGCAGTGAACAAAGCCGTGGAATCTACGCTACGAGCCAGTGGGTATCAAGAGTTAAGCGCTCAGGGTTATAGTTTGGCAGCAGATCACATGGAAACCTATGGTCTCGCACAAGCCTACAAACAGCCTGTTGGTGATCGTAAAGCGGGAGTAGTTTGGCACACTCAAGGTAGTGGAAAGTCATTATCCATGGTTTTTTATACTGGTAAAATAGTGCTTGCATTAGACAATCCGACCATACTAGTTATTACAGATCGCAATGATTTAGATGATCAATTATTTGACACCTTTGCCGCATCCAAGCAACTTTTGAGACAGGAACCTGTACAAGCAGATGACAGAAACCAAATCAAAGATTTGTTGAAAGTTGCATCGGGTGGAGTAGTTTTTACCACTATTCAAAAATTTCAACCCGAAGAAGGCAACGTATATGAAATGCTTTCCGACAGAAAAAACATTGTAGTTATTGCTGATGAAGCACACAGGACCCAATATGGTTTTAAAGCCAAAACCATTGATGCGAAAGACGGAAAAGGAAATGTAATAGGGAAGAAAATTGTCTATGGTTTTGCGAAATACATGCGAGATGCCTTGCCATACGCAACCTATTTGGGTTTTACAGGAACTCCGATAGAAAACACTGATGTTAATACACCAGCTGTTTTCGGAAATTACGTTGACATTTACGATATCGCGCAAGCAGTCGAAGATGGCGCCACCGTCCGCATTTATTATGAAAGTCGATTAGCGAAAGTCAATCTCAGTGAAGAAGGTAAACAACTGGTTAAAGATTTGGATGATGAATTGGATCAAGAAGATTTAACAAATACACAAAAGGCAAAAGCGAAGTGGACACAACTCGAAGCCCTGGTGGGCAGCGAAAATCGAGTTAAGATTATTGCAAACGATATTGTAGCGCATTTTAGTCAAAGGCAAGAGGTTTCCGAAGGCAAAGGAATGATTGTTGCCATGAGTCGAAGAATTGCAGCAGATTTATATCAGGCAATCATCGATTTAAAACCAGAATGGCACTCAAAAGATTTGGATAAAGGTGTCATCAAAGTTGTAATGACCTCATCATCAGCAGATGGGCCGAAAATATCGAAACACCATACCACCAAAGATCAAAGGAGAACCTTGGCTGAAAGAATGAAAGATCCCGATGATGAATTAAAATTGGTCATTGTACGGGATATGTGGCTAACTGGATTTGATGCCCCAAGTATGCACACCCTTTACATTGACAAACCTATGAAGGGTCATAATTTAATGCAAGCCATTGCAAGAGTAAATAGGGTTTATAAAGACAAACCTGGTGGATTGATTGTGGACTATTTGGGAATTGCAGCAGACTTGAAAAAAGCCTTGTCATTTTATGCTGATGCAGGTGGAAAGGGAGATCCTACCATCTTGCAAGAACAAGCTGTAGAATTGATGTTAGAGAAATTACAAGTTGTTTCTCAAATGTATCACAACTTCGAATATGAAACCTATTTTGATGCAGACACATCAAAAAAGCTATCCATGATTCTAGCAGCAGAAGAACATATTTTAGGTTTGAAGGATGGAAAAAAACGATACATCGACGAAGTAACCGCTTTGTCGAAAGCATTTGCCATTGCCATACCCCATGACCAAGCCATGGATGCAAAAGATGAAGTTTCGTTTTTCCAAGCGGTAAAGGCCAGGTTGGCAAAGTTTAGCAGTTCTGCATCTGGAAAAACGAATGAAGAAATTGAAACAACTATTCGTCAAGTCATTGACAAAGCCTTAGTTTCAGAACAAGTAATTGATGTATTTGACGCAGCAGGCATTAAAAAACCAGACATCTCCATTTTATCTGAAGAGTTTTTAATGGAATTAAAAGGGATGGAGCATAAAAACCTCGCTCTGGAAGTTTTGAAAAAACTCTTAAATGATGAAATAAAATCGCGGGCAAAAAAGAATTTGGTTCAAAGCAAATCCTTGCTACTTATGTTGGAAAGCTCCATCCAAAAATATCAAAACAAAATACTTACTGCAGTTGAGGTCATGGATGAGCTTATCAAATTAAGTAAGGAAATCGTAAAAATGGATTCAGAGGCCAAAAATATGGGCTTGACAGACTATGAATATGCTTTTTATACCGCTGTATCAGATAACAATAGTGCCAAAGAATTGATGCAGCAAGATAAACTTAGAGAACTTGCAGTGGTACTCACAGAAACTGTTCGCCAAAATGCTTCCATAGATTGGACCATAAAAGAAAGTGTAAAAGCAAAATTGAAAGTAGCAGTAAAAAGATTATTGCGTAAATATGGTTATCCGCCAGATATGCAAATGTTGGCAACTGAGACGGTTTTGAAACAGGCGGCTATGTTTGCAAATGAATTGAATAAGTAAAGAGAGAAATTTACAAATGGAAATACTAATAAAGAGTGATTTAAACAAAATTTTATGGCTTAATTTTATTCAAGAATGTAGATTAAACCCAGAAGAATCTTTACCAGATAAAATAATTATCAATTTAAAAAATTGTAGTTTTTTAGAACCATTCCATGTTGTGTCATTGGCTTGTTTAATAGAGGAATTCATATTATTGGAAATACCAATAGAATTTGTTGAAGGCGAAAATTTGGAATTGCTAGAATACTTAACTGGCATTAATTTTTTTTTATTCTGGAACTTAAAAGATAGAGGTTCATTTTTGCAAAATTCAAAGGCAAGTAATATGCCCTTATGGAAAATAAACCCTACAATGATCACTCAATACATTGTCCAAGTACAAAATTATTATGAGCAAAACCATTTAAAAAGTTTTAGCGTTGAGCCATTGTACCACACTTTAGCTGAAACATTTAACAACATTCTTGATCATTCCAAATCAAAAATATTTGGATATTGTATAACCCAATATTACCCTAACAAAAATAAGCTAAAAATTGCAGTTTGTGATTTTGGGAAAGGCATTTCGAAAACTGTTAATGATTTTTTGTTAGACGCTTCTGGAAATGCTCTTCCTGATCATATTGCTATTTCAAAAGCATTTGAACTTGGGTTTAGTTCAAAAAGTAATACTCGAAATAAGGGATTTGGGTTAGATACAATCAAGGTCATTGTTGAATCGAGTAATGGATTACTTAGAGTAATTGCAAATAAGGGATGTTTCACATACATCAATGGAAAATATGCTGATTATAATATACGTGGTTGTTTTAATGGTACTATACTAGAAATTGTGCTAGACACTACTACTTTTGAAGAAAAAGATAGCGAAGAACTTGCTTTTGATATGGAATTGTAACAAATTTGCTATTATTCTGTTAATAATACAAATGAAGAGGCTAATTAAAATAATGGATATTGTTGGTTCTACCATAACGAATGCTGGTGGCTATCAACTATATGTAGTACTTTCAGAAAGTATTAAAAATCAAGAAGTCGTTGACCTGTCTATGGAAAAAGCAACGCCTTTATCATCTTCTTTTTTAAATTCATCTTTTGGTCAACTGATTGAAGATTTTGGATACAGCGCGGTAAAAAAGTATGTAGGATTATCTTGTGTCAAAAAATCTGATGCTGAAAGGATAAAAAACTATATTACATCTCTTCTCTTGATCTTGGATAAGGAAAGATAAATATACTCATCAATTTAGGTGATTTCGGCAGTCACCTCAGAAAATAAAAAAGAATTAGAACCACAATTCTCTACGCCGCCGTCCTCTGCAAAATAATTTTGCAGCTAACTTCAGAAGTAACCACCACATTGTGATTGACGAATAAAGGAATAGACAAGAAATCTCCACTTTTCAGGGAATGAACATTGTCACCTATTGTAATGTCACAGCTGCCTTCTACGATCAGAAATTTCTCGAATTCGTCTATGTGAGTCTCGTCGGGAGCACCTTCTTTGAGCCAAATGATCATGGTCGTCTGGACCTCATCCGAATTGATGATTCTTCCGTACATTGAATCGTACTCTTCTGGCTCTTGCATATCTGCCCTTTCTAACCATTGCGAAAAGTCAGCAATTTTTGATTGTGAATTGAGAGTGGGAGGGTTGCCAGGGACTTCACCATTCTTTAATCGATCAGTAAAGTTTACGGTGGCTAATAACATTGCTTGAGCAGAAGGAGCAACGGGCACCGCATACTTAAAAGCATAAGCTTCCAAAGTCTTCTCGATTTTTAAAACTTCGTTTCTCACGGACTCGTCATCCTCCATCGCTTTTTCTACGATCGATAGTTCAGCTGGTGATAGATCACCCATCACATATAGCTCCAACAAACCAGATGATATTATTTGATCTATTGACATAAAACCGTAATTAAAAGGATGATGGAAGTAAATGAACCGTTAAAAAGCGCTTTTTCGTTCCTTAATATTGTCCTTAGTTCCAAAATAGCATTCCTTGCCCTGGTCTTTACAGTCCCAAGGGGTATGCCTAATTTTTCTGCTGTTTCACTTTGTGAATAGCCGTATAAATAAATATATTGAAGTACCAACTTGTTTTTTTCACCCAGTTTGTCCGTTAAAAAATTTACATCAATACAAGCTAGACTCATTACATCCTTGTGATTGTTATGTAAGTTGAGGTCCAAAGTACAAGTCTTAGTGGTAATTTCATAATGCTTTAATTTCTTAAGATCCAGGGCTGAATTTCTGGCAATTCTACTCATCCAAGTAAATAACTGGGATTTACTTTCATAATACAATTCAATCTTATCCCAAATTTTTAAAAACGTTACCTGGAGCGCATCTTCTGCGAGTTTTTCACAGTTGAGAGTACGGACTAGTATACCATTCAAAGGTCCTGAGTAGAATTTATAAAGATAAGACAATGCTCTTTCATCTTTAAGTTTTAACAAACGAATGATTTCATTGGTATCCATGGTCAAATGTAGCATTAATATCTAGATTGAAAGCAGTATGTTAATTTGAAAACCAAAGTCTATATCACTTTTTGATGAAGTCTTACCCTCCCCAGCATTGATCCTAACAGTGCCGAGCAGATTTTGTTTTATATCTTTACAGAAGCAAGGCCTTACGTGTATCTGTATTTTACAATTTTTCATGGGAAGGTGTAAAATTCTAAGTACCTACCTTTGTTTATGAATTTAACATTCATTATGATTTTACAATCCTTTTACTTACTAATTTAAGATATAAAGGCTTTTCGCCACATCTATTCATTAAATTTACAAATTTTGTACAGACGCAAGGCCTTGCGTCTCTCCTTATAAGAATTTTAAATGAACATAGACCAGATATTAGACAATATTTATCCCATTCCCGACTCATCCAAATCGATGATCAAAAACTTAATCCAGGAAGTGACTTACCCAAAAGGTCACATTTTGTTGAGGGCTGATAAAATTGTGAATAGTATTTATTTCATCAAAAAAGGCATCGTCAGGGCTTATTCAAGTTTGGAAGACAATGAAATTACATTTTGGTTTGGAAAAGAGGGCGATACCGCCATTTCCATGAAAAGTTATGTTTCAAATCAAAAAGGGTATGAAGACATTGAGTTATTGGAAAATTGTGATTTATACGAACTAAAAACCGAAAAGCTGCGAGAACTTTTTGACAAAGACATCCACATTGCCAACTGGGGCCGCAAATATGCCGAGCAAGAACTCATCAAAACAGAAGAACGCCTCATTTCAAGACAATTCCGCACCGCTTCAGAACGCTACAAGGAGCTGCTTAATGAAAATCCAGAATTGATTCAACGCGTGCAATTGGGCCACATCGCTTCCTATTTGGGCATCACTCAAGTGAGTTTGAGTCGGGTTAGGGCAGAGATAAAGTAGATTTTTGTGAGGGTTTATTTGTTTATGCGTTTATGTGTTTATGGGTTTAATTTCTTGAATACGAAAACTGAATTGTGCAATAGCAGTTCTGTCTCGTATTATTGTCCCGTTAGGGACTTCCTATTGTTAACCCATCAAATACAGAGAAGACCTCGTGCCGTAGGTACGACCTATTTAAAGTGTGGAAGTGCCAGCTCCTTTATCGCATGAATACGAAAGTTGGGGTGTAGAAGTAATTACAGTACCTGGGCACGGTCCATTTAAGCACGGAGAATTAGCCACCAACAATATGATCCCTTCAAGAAGCAAGAACAGGTCCTTTGCAGAAACAGGGATTGGCAGAAATCCATACATTTTAAAAAGCTCGAAGCTCGAAGCTCGAAGCAAAAACTTACTTCAATTTCCGGTTTCCGGTCCTCCTGTTTCCGGTTTCCATAAAAAGTTGCCACGAATTCACGAAAAATAACTCCATTTCACGAACTGCACATCAAACGGAATATGGAATAAAAGTTGTCAACCAAAATCATGAAACTTCACGATTTCCGTCCTCCGATTTCCGATTTCCAGTCTTCTGCTTTCCGATTTCAATCCCAAAAAAGAGGCAGCGCCTCGGCCAATGTGTTAACCCAGGATTTCAATCCAGGGGAGAAAAAATATAAAAATTAATGAGTGCCGTGGGCACGATCCATTTAAGCACAGAGAACTAGCCATCAATAATGATTCCTTGCAGAAGCAAGAACAGGTCCTTTTCAGAAAAGCTCGAAGCTCGAAGCTCGTGGCTCGATGCAAATACGTACTTCAAATTTCTAACTCACAATTTTCTCCGCTATCCGATTTCCGACTTCCGATTTCCTTCATTTTTTAACATTTGTAAAATTTTATCTCCATTCCATTACTGACCTTTGTGGCCTAAAATAAAGGGAATGAATTGGATCATCTTGATTGTTGCTGGATTACTAGAAATTGTATTTGCTTTTTCATTGGGAAAGGCAAGAGAAGCTACAGGCAACGAATCATATTTTTGGTACACTGGCTTTGTTATCAGTCTGAGCAGCAGCATTTTACTTTTGGTGAAAGCAACTCAAACTTTACCTCTGGGAACAGCCTATGCAGTTTGGACTGGCATTGGCGCTGTTGGAACCGTTTTGGTTGGAATTCTTGTATTTAAAGAACCTGCAACATTTTTGAGATTATTATTTATAACCACTTTGATTGGTTCTATTATTGGGTTAAAGGCTGTGTCAGCATAAGTACTCGTTAGAATAGTATCTATTTATTTTGATTTTATTGGTCTGTTAAAAAATTTGGATTCAACAGATTGTTGCAAAAGAGTTTGCCAATTGGAGAACCATCTTTATTGAGTCAAAACCAATCAACCTTAAGTATTCAAGACCAATACCCAATTTTCATAACCTATTGCATATCAGCGAAATAATCATTATTTTTCATTCTGAATCTAACTCCAAAACAATGAATACTTTAAAACCAAGCATTTTATTGCTGTTTGGCCTATTTACCATAGGCTGTTTCCTAAACCGCTCCGGAACTTTATTGACCAATCAATGCGAAGGCGTCGAAGTGAATATAGGGCCTAGATTTAGTTGTCAAGATGAAACAATCACAGTAACCTGGAACATTACTCCGCTCAATACAAAAAGTTGTCCCACATGCAGATCAGGAATTGGAGAAATATCTCTGGATATTACCTCAACTCTTCCAGGATCCTCGACCATTAGTAGTAATGCTGCTACTGGCTCCCAAATTATCTCTGTCCCAGCAGGATTCTCTCGAGGTTTTACCATCATAGTTAATGTAAATAGAAGTGGTTGGTCTGAAGAAGCACAAGCAAACAGGACCCATCAATGTATCAAATCACAACAAATTTGGGTGATGTCAGAAGACAATACACGCGTCTTTCAAGATTCATTGGTGTGGTGTTGCACCTGTCTAGATGGAGCGTCGGGATACCCTAGTTTCACCTACGACATTGGTCAAATAACATCACAAAATGTAGAGGTGACCGCCCTTCGGAATACCAATGCATTCAGTATTTTATTACGGGTTGAGGGAAGGACGAATGAAATGGGTTTACCAGATGACGTGCCACAAATCTTAATTCCACCGGGTGCAAATGTGAGTGACTTTAATGGCCAGCTGAATGGAAATTGGATCGCCATAACAGATCCACCACCACCCATTATTGATTGCGCTGGTAATCCAGGGGATCCTGTAGTGAATCCAGATCCAAATGCTCCGGTCATCATCATTTCACCTACGATCCATATGGAATGGACATTGACTTGCAATCGAGAATAATTTTATTGATAAGCGCAATTATTTATTTGATAAAAACATTGCAGACAACAGAAATACCATTCATCTGTTTAAAATAATAAATGCCCACTATCAACCTCACCACCCACATCAAAGCACCAATCTCTCAAGTCTTTGACCTATCTCGAAGTGTTGACCTACACAAACTTTCTACCAAACACACCAATGAGGAAGCTATTGCTGGAGTTACTTCCGGTTTGATGCAATTAAACGATACTGTGACATGGAGGGCAAAACATCTTGGAGTTTATCAAATACTTACTACAAAGATTACACAATACGATGATCCAAATAGTTTCACGGATGAGATGGTCAATGGAATTTTCAAATCATTCAAACATAAACATTTATTTGTAGGAGACGGTGAAATGACGATGATGACCGATATCTTTTTCTATCAATCACCATTGGGGTTTTTAGGAAAAATTGCGGATGTACTATTCTTAAAAAAATACATGACAGACTTTCTAATAAAGAGAAATGAAGTCATCAGGAAAGTTGCAGAATCATAAGAAAGTGCCGCCCAATTTGTCGTTACTTTTAAATCAAATTCGCAACAAAGAACCAATTAATTTCAACAAATCTCCTATATTCATAATTTAAACTCCCCTCACAAAAGCAAAGAAGTATTAATCGCCCTCTCTCCTCTTTAAAAAACACCAACATGACAAAACGAAATTTTATATACGGGCTTCTTTTCATCATAACTTCCCTTACCCTACCATCCTGCAAAACAGGGAGTAACACAATTGGTGAAACAACAACCACCAACTCCAAAGCATCGCTGAAAAAACCATATGTCGTATTGATTTCTTTGGATGGTTTTCGCTGGGATTATGTAGAAAAATATCAACCTCCTCACTTGAGTAATTTCATAAAAAACGGCGTGCAGGCGGAGTCTTTGACGCCATCATTCCCTTCCAAGACTTTTCCAAACCATTATACCATTGCGACTGGCTTATATCCAGATAAACATGGAATAATCGGGAATGCTTTTTATAGTTACAAGAAAAACGTGATCTACACCATTGGAAATCGCGTGATGGTGGAAGATGGCAGTTTTTATGGAGGAACACCACTTTGGGTGTTGGCTGACAATCACAAGATGGTCTCCGCCAGTTATTTTTTTGTGGGTTCAGAGGCCAACGTTCAGGGTAAGAGGCCTACCTACTTTGAAAAATACGATGGCAGCGTCAAAAATGAAATTCGGGTCAAGCAGTCATTGGAATGGTTCTCCTTACCACCCAAAAATAGACCGCACATGATTACCATGTACTTCTCTGACATGGATGATATTGGACATAAATTCGGTCCAAATAATGAGGCAGAAATTAAAAAAGCACTATTTGCATTAGACCAAAATTTAGGTGATTTTTTTAAAGGAGTGGCGGCAACGGGATTACCAATTGACATCATCATTGTTTCTGATCATGGCATGGCAACTGTAAAAACTGAAAATTTAATACCCATTGATCCCATAGAAAATGAACTCTTTTATACGGCCATTGATAATGGTTCAATGGTCAATATCCATGTAAAAAATGAATCCAATATGGATTCCATTTTTCAATTACTCACATCCAAACAAAATCACTTCACGGTTTATAAAACGGCCAATACCCCTGGATTTGAATACAAACCCAAAAATAAAGATTGGGGCGATATCCAAGTCATTCCTGATTTTGGTTATTACTTCAGTAAACAATCCAGCATTGACACAAAGATCAAAAATTCCCTTTCCGAATCAGGAGTACACGGTTATGATCCCAACTTCAAAGAAATGCACGGTATATTTTATGCAAATGGCCCTTCATTCAAAAAAGGATTGGTGGTGCCTTCAATAAAAAACATTCACGTTTATCCATTGATTTGTAAGATATTGGATTTGGACATTCCAAAAGATATTGATGGCAAATTGCATCAATTGGAAGGGGTTTTGAAATAGAAGCTTGATTGTTGATCTTTATGTTTAAAAAATTACTCCACAATTTCAACTTCAAATACCAGATTAGCATTGGCCGGGATAACATTTTTAATCCCATTTTCACCATAGGCCAAATGCGAAGGAATAAACAAAACGGCTTTTTCTCCAACATACATTTGGAGTAAAGCTTCGTTCCAACCCGCCACCATTTGACCTTGACGGAAAGACAACGGTCGACCAGCATCATATGAAGATTGAAATGTCCTTCCATCCAGAAACTTTCCAATGTAATGTGCTTTGAGTGCTTGTCCTTTTTGAATCAAGCTGCCTCTGCCCTCTTGGGTTTTGTAAATAAAAACTCCATTTTGTGTTCTTACAACGGGATAGCCTTTGTCAGAGATGTATTCGATCAGCGCATTTTCATCCTGTTCTTGCAAGGTGGTGGGTGATGAATGGTAATAGGCAAAAAGGTCACCCAATTCTTCAGGAGATATTTCTTTTTGGATTAAAGGTATTCCAATATCCTTTTTGGTGTCTGATTTGCAGCAGCATAGGAAAAAAATCAGGAAGCTATATAATTTTAATGAAGGCATTTTTTAATCATTTTAATGGCTCACTAGTTTGAATCATTTAAGTGTACTGTCCAACATATCCACTAAATTTCATACATTGAATTTCTGTTTCACAAATTTTATAATTATCAAACCTAATTAGATTTGACCTGAAATGTCAATATTCTTTGGAATAATTATATTTAGCAAAATTTAAAAGCAATATAAAAATGGACAAATTCCTCGAAGCCGCAATCAATGAAGCCAAATTGGGCCTTGCAGAAGGTGGTATTCCCATAGGCTCTGTTTTAGTCCATAAAGGACAAGTAATTGGCAAAGGCCATAATAAAAGAGTTCAACAAAAAAGTGTGGTGCTTCATGGGGAAATGGACGCAATAGAAAATGCAGGAAGGTTGCCAGCTTCAGTATACAGAGAGTCAGTTATTTACACAACACTTTCGCCATGCCCAATGTGTACCGGAGCGATTTTGCTTTATGGAATTCCAAAAGTGGTGATTGGAGAAAATCAAACTTTCAAGGGATCAGAGCAATTACTGAGCGACCATGGAGTTGAAGTTGTTGTTGTAAATGACCCTGAGTGCATTCAAATGATGGAAGCATTTATAGAAAAAAATCCTGCGTTATGGAATGAGGATATAGGGAAGCTATGAAGCAAAATTAACTAACAGAAATTAAAAAGAATATTTTAATAATATAAATTCAATTTTCGAAATGAAATTAAGGCTATTCAATTATAATTGATCCAAATTTTTAGGAATTATAATTTTTTAAAAAAGTAAGCATTTTCAAATGAAGGAGTTCACTCATTATGTCAGCGGCATCATCGATTTGGATACACATGCTCAGGCAGATTTTGACCTTAAAATAAAAACTGCTGAATTTAAAAAAGGGGAGCTTATTATCTCTAAACAGCGTATTTGCAAGAACATCTATTACCTCAAGAAAGGCATAATTAAATTTTATTTTATAAATGATGAAGGAAAAGAAGTGATATTTCGATTTTTTAGTGAGCACACATTATTTACATCACTTGAGAGTTTTATACTACAAAAACCCACTGCACATATGCTTTTGACCCTGGAACCTGTCGTTGTTGATTATATTTCCAAGCAGGATTTAGATAACCTCAGTGCAAAACATCATTCAATTTCAAAGTTAAACACATATATATTATCTCTTGCCACAACAAATATGATTAAACGGTTTACTGAACTCATGTCTGAACGTTCGATTGCTAGATACAACAATTTTGTATCAGAAAATTCTGATTTGATGCAGCGGATAAGTCTTGGAGACCTGGCGAATTATTTAGGGATAACCCAGGTATCGCTCAGTAGAATAAGGGCAACTAAATAATTATTTATCATTTGATAAAGGATATCATTATGTGGCCATTTAGATTTGTAAAAAATTTAAATACAAAATAAAATGACTTCACTATTTATTCGTGGTTTATTCTTTGCGCTCATAAATCCAGGCATAGTAGCAGGCTTAATTCCTGTCCTAATAACAAGAGCTTATACAGGTGAGATTTTTAACACTCCTCTCAAAATTAATCACATTTTTGGAGCCACCCTGTTTTTAATAGGATTCATAATTTTAACCATTTGTATCGTTGATTTCGCTATCGTTGGCAGGGGTACTTTATCACCTGCTGACCCTACCAAAAAATTAGTTCACAAAGGTCTATATCAATACTCCCGAAATCCAATGTATGTTGGAGTGATTATGATTTTACTTGGAGAGGTTATTTTTACTCAATCAATTCCGCTGTTGATTTATATATTGATCATTTTCACGATTTTCAATATATTCATCATATTTTTTGAAGAACCAAGATTGAAAAAAGACTTTCAGGAGGAATATATTCACTATTGCAAAAAGGTAAGAAGGTGGCTTTAGAAGGCCGGTATTATCAAATCATTACACCATCTATTCAGGCGAATGAATTCGAATTCATAGAAATGAATTTTTTGACTAAAAATAAAAAGTATATACATTAACCAGAAAAAGTATGATTTGAAAAAATATTAATGAACAAATTCTAAAGCCAATGCTTAATTATATATGTATACTCATTCAATAAATAAGATGCAAAAATCAAAAACACCTAATCACATTATTTTCAATTTCAATTCAAGTATAGACATACATCAATGGCGAATCGTGGACGATGTAGTTATGGGCGGTAGGTCAAGGGGTAAGATGGAATTGGATGAAGAGGGTTTCGGTGTTTTCAGCGGCGAAATATCATTGGAAAATAATGGTGGATTTTCGTCAGTGCGATACCAACCCAAACCCATTTCTGTGTCCAATTTCACGAAAATAGTTGTAAGTCTGCAAGGAGATAGGAAAAATTATCAATTGAGGATTAAAAATTCTATCTCTAACTCACATTCCTATATTGCAAATTTTTCAACCACTGGAGATTGGCAAAATATATCTATTAACTTGGAAGATATGTATCCAAAATTTAGGGGAAGGAGACTAGACATTCCCAATTTTGCTCATGATAAAATAGAGGAAATTGCTTTTTTGATTGGCAATAAAAATGAAGAATTATTCAAGCTTCGGTTGGAATCCATTACACTAATGTAATCCTCAAGAAATAAGATTTCTCATTTGTTAAATTCCATTATAATTTATAGATTTCTTTACTTTATTTTTCTTTTCAATTGATTGTGTAATTCATCAAAAAGTCTTCAAAATATACCAGTAATGACAGGACCTGATAAAAACACCATTTACCCATTAGCGCATTATAGTAGGTTATGCTTTTTAAAAAACGTTATAAAAAACCCAAACATAATAGTCGGTGATTATACGTATTACGATGATTTTGAAAACGTTGAAAATTTTGAAAAAAATGTAAGATATCACTTCGATTTTGTGGGCGATAAACTGATCATAGGTAAATTTTGCATGATAGCTTCTGATGTGACCTTCATTATGAATGGAGCAAACCACTTGACAAATGCCTTGACAACCTACCCCTTCGCCATTTTTGGAAATGGTTGGGAAAATGCAATGGAAGGAAAGGAGTATCCACAAAAAGGAGATATCAATGTTGGAAATGATGTTTGGATCGGGTACAATGCAACCATAATGGCAGGCGTAACTATTGGTGATGGTGCAATTATTGCAACCAATGCAACTGTTGTAAAAGATGTGGAGCCCTATGCCATTGTTGGCGGCAATCCCGCTTTGGAAATTAAAAAAAGATTTTCAGATGAAAAAATTGCTCAACTTTTAGCCTTGCAATGGTGGAACTGGGATATTGATAAAATAACAAAAAACACCCCTTTTTTAACTGGAAATAATCTAGATTTGCTTTTAGAATAAAAGTATAAACTACAAAAATAATACACTATTTTTTTTTGTTAAATTTAATTTCATCCTTTATAATAACCATTGCAAAAGAAATGATTTTTAGTTGCAAAAGAATAGGCAAACTACCATATAAATAGCAGCTTGCCCTTTTTAATTTTAGTCAATTATCAAAATTAAAATCTAATTCCAATACCAATTCTTGGGTCCAAAAAAGCAGATTTTTTACCAAAATTAAATTTCAAATTTTGCTCAAGATTTAGGTATAATCGCTCAGATAAATTAATTCGATAACCTAGGCCTACTTTGCCGTACCAAGTGTCATCATTGTAGAAATAATTAGAAAAATTTGTTCGTCCATTGCTGTACCCAAGATTCGCATAAAACCCTTTTTGGTTCTCTTTGAAAAAATAATTTAGCCCTATACCAAAGGTGTAAGACTTGAATGAGAAGTTACTACCTTCTCCACTGGCCTTTGCAAAACCTGCACCAAACTCTCCATATAAAGCCAACTTAGGATTCACATACCTCCTGAAGGTAACAGTTCCGCCCAAATTAAAAAAATTAATATTTCTAATGGTGGTAAAATTTCCAATTGGTGAAAATTCAATTTCCTTTTTGAATTTGAATTCCTGCCCAATGGCAAAACTAATTGTAAAACAGAAAAACATTGCGGTAATAAGTGTTTTGTTCATAGTGTATTTTTGAAAATGAATGTAACTATTTAGCTATTCGCTTTTGAATCAAAAATTGAAGACATTTTGAGTCAGACGAGGCTCATTTTTGAAGTAATAGTCCCTACAGCAGTGTCGGGACTCTTACTGAAAAAATAGACGAAGTATCACTTAAAATGGATCATTTTTGATCAAAATTGGATATAGCTTAATAGTTACAATAAATAATAAATAGGATGATGCATCATTAACCACCAAAAAACGCTAGTAATTATGCTTTAGCTTCCTCAAGTTGCGTTAAAGAAAAGGTAAGGTTATTTAGGTTGTGTTAATAAAATAAAAAGGTTTATTGATCTTTTTATTCTATCTCTGGAAATTGGTCTCCCTTTTTCAATTTCCGGTTTCCGGTCCTCCAGTCTCCGTTTTCCATAAAAAGTTGCCACGAATTCACGAAAAATTTAATTTCACCAATTCCATAAAATCGATTTCCGGTTTCCGGTTTCCATAAAAAAGTTGCCACGAATTCACGAAAAAAATTAATTCCACTAATTTTAAAAAAGCTGACCGCTGATAGCTGACAACTGAAAGCTTATGGCCCGTGGCTCGTTGCTTGCGTCAAAATAACGACATTTCAATTAAAACCCGACTGCGTTTTTACGATTGCAATTCCCCGGCTCCTGTGCTCCCATATCCGGTTTTCAATCTTTACGATTCCAATTTCCGGTTTCCGGTCTCCATAAAAAAGTTGCCACGAATTCACGAAAAAAAAATTCAATTCCATAATTCTTTAAAAGCTGACCGCTGATAGTTGACAACTGAAAGCTCGCGGCCCGTGGCTCGTGGCTCGAAGCAAAATAACGATATTTCAATTAAAACCCGACTGCAAGTTTCCGATTTCCGATCTCCCATTTCCAATACTATACGTTATATTTGTACAGACATAAATCACACTAAGTCAAAAAATATGGAATTGACTGCAGGCACCATAAAAAATAAAGAGGGACTCGACAAAGAAACCTTGCTTTATTTGTACAGACAACTCATCATGCCCAGGATGATCGAAGAAAAAATGCTCCTGCTTTTGCGTCAGGGCAAGATCCCTAAATGGTTTTCGGGAATTGGTCAGGAAGCCATATCTGTAGGCTGTGCAGCAGCGCTCAATCCTGAAGACTACATCTTTACACTGCATCGTAATCTGGGAGTTTTCACCTGTAGAAATGTGCCTTTGGATCGACTGTTCATGCAATGGCAAGGCAAAAAAAATGGATTCACAAAAGGTAGGGACCGATCATTCCATTTTGGTATTAAGGAATATGGCATCATCGGCATGATCAGTCATCTTGGTCCACAATTATCAATGGCTGCCGGAGTTGCACTTGCAAGGAAATTGGCAAAAGAAGAGTGGATTTCATTGGCTTTTACCGGAGAAGGCGGCACCAGCCAGGGAGAATTTCACGAAGCACTCAATACTGCTGCCGTTTGGAAATTACCCGTCATATTTGTGATTGAAAACAATCAATACGCCCTTTCAACACCTGTCAACGAACAATATGCATCCGAAAATCTTGTCGATAAAGGAATAGGTTATGGCATGGATTCCATTCAAATAGATGGCAATGATGTGGTAAAAGTTTTCGAAACCATTTCCAACATAGCCAATGACATACGGAGAAATCCTCGCCCTTTTTTGGTGGAATGTATGACTTTCAGGATGCGTGGTCATGAAGAAGCTTCCGGAACCAAATATGTCCCTCAAGAGCTATTTGAAGAGTGGAAAGACAAGGATCCTGTTTCATCATTTGAAAATCAATTGCTCGAAAATGGCCTGCTCAATCAGGATTCCATTGCAGAAATCAAATCATCTGTAACTGCCTTGATCAATAAAGCATGGGCAGAAACGGAAGCAGATTCAGAGCCTGTTGCCGACAAAGACGAGGAATTGAATGATGTCTACGCTCCTCACAGTCAAGATCTGAGTTTTTCTGAATCAAGTCGAGAAAATAAAAGATACATCGATGCCATTTCGTCTGCTCTGGATAACAGCATGACGCGCTATGATCAGCTCATTTTGATGGGTCAGGACATTGCAGAATATGGAGGCGCATTCAAAATAACAGAAGGTTTTGTAAAAAAATATGGCAAAGAACGAGTACGTAATACGCCATTGTGTGAATCAGCTATTGTAGGAATCGCGGCAGGCTTGAGTTTGTGTGGTTATAAATCCGTCGTAGAAATGCAATTTGGCGATTTTGTCACCTGCGCTTTCAACCAAATCGTCAACAATGCAGCAAAATTACATTATCGCTGGGGCGAAAATTGTGACATGGTTGTCCGTTTACCGGCGGGTGCAGGAGTTGCGGCAGGACCTTTTCATTCGCAGACAAATGAAGCATGGTTTGCCCATATACCGGGACTCAAAGTGGTTTATCCATCGAGTCCTTATGATGCCAAAGGCTTACTTTGTGCGGCCATTTCAGATCCAAATCCGATTATATTTTTGGAACATAAAGCGCTTTACAGAGGTGTGACGGGTGAAATTCCGATGTCCTATTACGAAGTTGAAATCGGGAAAGCCAAGCTCGTAAATGAAGGTGATCAAGTTTCAATCATTACTTTTGGCGCTCCCGTACATTGGGCCGTTGAAGTTGTGAAATCCTTGAATATTTCTGCTGATATTTTAGATCTTCGGACGCTTAATCCATTGGATTATCCGGCAATAGACGCAACTGTACAAAAAACAGGAAGGGTCATTGTGTTACACGAGGATAATTTATTTGGAGGTCTGGGAGGTGAAATCGCGGCATACATTGGAGAACATTTATTTCAATACCTGGATGCTCCGGTTATGAGAGTAGGAAGTCTGGAAACACCTATTCCATTTCACGCAAAGTTGGAGGAAAATTATTTGGGAAAATCAAGATTGGAAAATGTTTTGATCCAGATGTTGAATTATTAACAGAGTTTGTAAAGTTCATAAAGTTTGAAAGTTCATAAAGTTAAGATTAGGTTTCAATGTAGGGGCGAATAGCTACTCGACCAATAAACGTTAAATATTTTGTATAAAATTTTTCATATCATTGGTATTCAAAAAAAGTAATTAATTGATGATGCAATTTACAGCAAAAGTCGATCGATTTGAAGGCGTTGGTACCTGGACCTATGCAACTGTACCTTTGGATTGTGAAAAAATTTTCAACCAAAAATCGCGGATAAAAGTCAAAGCTACAATCAATTCAATAAGCTTCAAAACTACCTTAATGCCGCATGGCAATGGTTTACACTTTATGATTTTAAACAAAGAAATAAGAGACAAACTTAAAGTAACATTGGGTGACCAAATTGAAGTTAAACTTGAAGCAGACACGACACCGACAGAAATAATCATTCCGGAAGATTTTCAAGAAGTTTTATACACGAATGCCACTGCCAATTCATTTTTTGAGCAATTGGCTCCCTCACATAAAAAGGAATACATAGCCTGGATTTCAGAAGCGAAAAAAGAAGAAACCAGACAACGTAGGATATTGCAAGCTGTTGAAAAACTTAAAGAAAAGGTAAGGTTGAAATAAGAGTGGTATTGAAGTAATTTATAAACTATCGCTATTCCTAAATGACTTGGAAAACCCCTGGCAATTAAGATCAATTGTAAAAGTGTGGCCAAATCGCATTGATTTCAAACTAATTTTATAAATTCATTTCTAAATAATTGGGTTCATGAAATATTGGTTAACAGCTGCATTTTTTACTTTTACATTTTATTTGATCGGTCAATCGTCGCTCTCACCAACCATCTTACTTTGGCCCGAAGGAGCACCTGGTGCGACTGGAAATTCAGATGAAGATAAACCAGCAATCATTCCATTCATACCCGAAACATCAATCCAAAATGGAACAGCAATGTTGGTGATTCCCGGGGGTGGATTTACCATCAGAGCTGTTGATCATGAAGGTGTTTTAGTCTGTCAATGGCTTAAAGAAAGAGGGATAACAGCATTTTTACTTCGTTATCGACTCAGGCCACTTTATGAACAAAAAGACTGGATTTTGGATGGGCAGAGAGCCATGCAATACATCAGAGCACATGGGTCCGAGTATCATATTGATCCAAATAGAGTCGGTGCTGTAGGTTTTTCAGCAGGGGCTAGTCTGGCGGCTGATTTGGCTTTCCAAGCAAATTTGGGTGACCCAAATGCAACAGATGCACTGGGTAAATACTCTGCATTGCCCAACTTCAATGTCTTGGCCTATGGTTCTTCTGGTTTCCCAAAGGACCTTTCACCAGCCCAAATCAAGGCTATTCCACCCACTTTCATGTACAGTACCACCGAAGATGTGGGCAGTGTTTATGGTATGAATGCTTTGTATGGTGATATGTTGAAAAACAAAGTACCTGTAGAAGCACACTTTTTCCAAAATGGGGTACACGGAAGTGGGTTTGCGGTTGGAGATCCAATCCTTGGCGAGTGGACACACATGATGTGGAATTGGATGCATACCAATGGATTCCTTTCAGCAAAACCTAGAATGGCACTTTCTGGAACGGTGAAACTTGACGGAAGTCCGCTGCTCAGAGGTATGATTGTTTTGACATCGGTTGAAAACGCCAACGATCCACCCGTCATCATTTACATCACCAATACTGGCACAGGAGAATTGGGCAGATTCTCTATGCCTGCCAATCAAGGGCCTGTAAAAGGGAAGTACAAAATTGAAGTGCGACAAGAAGCTACACGGTGGACCAGCAACAGTCGCGATCCGTTCATGATAGAAATGATGGCTAAAAGTCGAAGCAATACGCTTACAGAAGCAGACCGCAAAAACTGGGGAGCATTTCTAAGGAAAAGGAATCTCAACCCAAGCATTGACAATTCCATTTTATTCGCAAGACAGCGACCTGGAGATGTGAAGGATTACATCATCGATATTAATGGTTCAGATATTTTGATTGAAGTTTTTAGTAAATAGGGATTGCTAAAAAAGTCAACATTGCTAATTTTCAAATATTAATCGACCATCTGCCTTGACGACTCTATAATCGATACCGATTTCAAATGAAATTTATCAATTCCTGGTGTCGGAGTACCTAATGTGGGATCAAACTCATATGTTTTATGAAAATATAAATCCGTCGTAAACTTCACTTCCCTTTTGCCAAATTTCTCAAATTCAATGTAACTAGTATTGCCAATTGAATCCAAATTATATCCACCGTAAGCAATTCCTTCTTTGTCAAAAATTTGGGAAGCAAAAACGTAAAAGTCCTTTTTTTGATCAATTTGTTTAGGAAATTGAGAACCATCAAACCCTGGCACCTTTATTTGCTCATTGATTTTTACCAAATTATCAAAGAAAAAGTAATAAACTTTATATTCCCGATTACCAATGAAAAACTCCATTCCAATTTCCGTCGACTTACTAGGTTTGTGACTCACTGTGTATATCTGCGCATCGGTCATTACTCCATCTATCTCAATTTCTGTTTGTCTGTAACGCCAGTTTGTTGTTCCTTCATAGTCTTTTTCACATCCTAAACAGAAAATCAACAAGCAGAAAAATTTTATTTTAGGCATCATATTTAAAATTTTTCTAATTGGCACTTCGTATTTGTTTTCTGATCAAATATGAAGTAATTGCCTTTTAATAGTTTTGATGAATCTATGGTACAAATATGATCTTCATATTTTAAAGATAAAATCAATTCTCCAGACATCGAATAAAGCAATAAAGTCCCATTCTTTTCACTAGACAAAGGCATTTTTATGTTAATGTAATCGTCCCCATATGCCGGGTTTGGAAACAATAACATGGCTTCATTAGCTTTATTTTGATTATCAGTAAGAATTACCCTGTAATAGGTATTATTCATTATTGAAATGGTACTGCTAATAGGTGAAAATGGGCTTGCTGGAATTAATTTGCCCGTAATATAATAGAACGAACCATTTGGAATACTTGGAAAATAGAAAGAATAATTTCCTCCTCCACTTGATCCAGTTGAAGAGATTGTTTCCGATTTTACTAGGTTTGTTGCATAAGGAATGGCATCAGCATACCAATTTAATGTACATGGGTATCTGTTTACACTCACGTTCGCATATACTGACATATATTGCCCAGGTGATGATGATGTTGCACCAGACAAGGTCAAGTCATAGCTATTTATCCAGTCTGCTAAGGTGCAAAAGTTTGTATTCACATTAAAGCTATTATCTCTATCTACCAAACCTGTTGGGACGCCATTGAAATTAACGGCAGGGTTTGAAAAATTTAATATCCTATGAGAGCCTTCTTCTCGATTATCAACAAGTGTTGTTCTAAAATTACCTGAGGTAGCAAACTGATGTCCTCTGCCAGGAAGTGCAGTATCATCATTACCATGCCTAGCATTTAATAAATGACCTACCTCATGTGCAAAAGTAAACCTTGAGTTGCTTGCATTTTCTACGTGGACAACAGCCACGGGGTAATTGGTATTTGCAAAACCATTATCTTCTGTTGCTACGCCTCCAAATGCTGCATTTGTGCTAAAATCATGTAGTAGTACAATTATGTCTGATTTGTATAATGTTCTCAAATTCTGGATGTGTGGATCATTCGACAAATTATCGGCATTCAATTGAGGATTTGTTACAAGTGGAGTTGCAAGAGCACTTTCATTCAATAAAATAGGAATAGTATTATAAACTTTACCTAAGATACCACTATTAGCAAATGCTGTGTTTGTTTGACTCATTGCAGTGGACGCAATGCTCGATATATTTGAACTTTCTTCAACTGCTGCTTGTGTATATAATATAAGTACCTTTACTCTACAATTTTGTGTATTAGGTCCTGACCTTTGGGACCCAATCTTGTCCTTCACAATGCGATGTGATGCTGAGTCTGGACAAATTTCTGGGGGCATCTTACTTTTATCATGCTTTAATATGATACTATAATTGTTGTCCAATGCCTCCACAGAATAAAATTCATCTTCAATTGTTGCATACCCAAATACGCCAAACCCGGAGTTCATAAGTTCAATAACATTACCATCTTCTTCACTATTAAATTTACCTTTAAAATGTTTAATAGCACATTTTACATCAAGTTCTGTCTTTGTTACAGTTTTATTTTGTGGTCGAGTGGGTAGAAAAAAATCAAAACTTTTGTTAATTTCATCTAGATCATCTGTTATTGTAATTATTTGATAATCTGAAATCCAAGGGTACTTAGTAAAAAGTTTAATTCTGTCCTTTAGTTTTGATTCCAATGTGTTCTCATTCACTTTGTTTATTTGCGAGTATGAAAATAACGGAACAACGAGTATAAAAATTAGAAAAATAAGTTGTTTGAAGTTGTTTGAAGTTGTTTCATAATGAGTTTTTTTTGGTGTTATAATTATCCAAATATATACGCTATTGTATAAGAAAGTCAAGTAAATGCCTTAATTAAATTGGAAAATGGGGGTTAACCACTATTCTTACTAAATATTTTTAAAATTGTTGAAATATGAAAGCAAACCTATATTTATGATATTTTTCTTTCCTTATAGACATTCGCCTTTTGTTTCTTCTTTCATTCAGACAAAGTGAAGGAAAATCTTTTTTCATTGACCAATTTCAAAAATATAACTTCCAGAATCCAAGCTTATCCAGCCATTTTGTCCATCAACTTTTTCTAGTTCTATAGCTTTCCCAGATTCCTTCATTACCTTATTCGCAGGTAAGTATAATGAAGCTTTTGTATTTGCTGGGACTGTACACTTGTAGACCCATTTCTCACCATCTTTCCACTCCCATTCACTGGCAATTCTACCGTATAAAGAATCATAATATCCTTTTGCAAATTTCAATTGCTTAGTAGGATCTGGAGTTGGATTCAAAACAAACTCTTTAAAACCATTTATTTCGGGATGCCTCTGAATACCGAGTGAATAATTGTACATCCAAGCTGCAACAGCACCAAAAGAATAGTGATTGAATGAATTCATACTGTTGTTGCCACCAAAACCATCTTCCTTTGTATACGAATTGAGCCTTTCCCAGATGGTGGTTGCCCCATTTACCACAGAATACAACCAGGAAGGATATTTTTCGTTGAGCAATAATTTGTAAGCAAGTTCCTCTTTTCCATTTGCTGATAAAGCTTCTGAAATGGAGGCCGTACCAATAAAACCCGTCATCAGAGAAAGTTCAGGTCGCTCTACTCCACCATCATCTGTACCTGGCTTTTTAATAGTTGCTTCCAAATTGTTGACAGCAAACGGCTTATTTTCAGCATTAAACATATCCAAAGCCAATGGTACAGCATAAGAAGCTTGCGTATTCATCAATTGACCTTTATCAGAAACACCTCTCCCATCTGCCTCATTCGGGGCACCCATAAAACCGGTTACCAGTCCTGACTTTACTGTCTTGTGGTTGATTTTATCAACATAAACTTGATTGAAAACTGCTTTTACTTCCTCACTTCTTTTATCAAATCTTTTGGCATCATCATTTCTCCCCAATTCACCAGCAACTTTCGACATTATTTCCAAGTCGTAGGCAAAATAAGACATCCAAAAAAAAGTATTATCATTTTTATTTCCTTCAGGACTCAACCAATCACCCAGCGGACCTTCATTCAAAATTTGATTTTCGGGCATCACCTTGGTTTCCAAAAAAGCAATGTATTTTTTCATAGCCTCATAATGGTCTGACAGAACTCGTTTATCTCCATATTGTCGATAAGTTTCCCATGCAACTACGATTCCTGCACTTCCCCACAGTGTCCCACCAAAACCACCTCCAACCGGTGCGACATCTGTAAATCGGCCATTTGCAGGTTGAACGTCCCTCATGGCCAACAGATGTTTTTTCAAAAATGGGTTAGCATCTGTGAGATAAGTTGCGCTTTTGGCAAAAACCATGATGTCACCACTCCAGCCCATTCTTTCATTGCGTTGTGGACAGTCCGTAGGAATAGAAATAAAATTACCATAAAGAGACCAAGTGATGTTTTCCCAAAAGCGATTCAATAGCGGATTACTTGTTTCGTATTTTGAAGCCAATTGTTTCACAGAACTAATAACCAATCCTTTCACATCTTCTTTTGGAATGGCTTGATCTATACCCGTTATTTCCAGATACCGATATCCATGAAAAGTAAATCTTGGTTGAATAATTTCATCACCACCCTTCAAGATATACACATCTTGAGCGAGCGCAGCCCTGATATTTTCCAACATGATCATACCTTCATTACCCTTGTATTCATTCATATCAGGATAAGTAACTTCGGCAAATCTCAAATTTATGACTTGGCCCTTTTTACCATTCTTAATGGATATCTGTGGAATACCAACCATATTTTGTCCCATGTCATAAACGAAAACCTTGGGCCTCACTTCCATTACCTTTTGAGCGGTCAATGTTTTGATTTTAGAGATTTTGTCGCCTAATTCTCCAATCAATTGACATTCATCAAAGTTCAATTCAGTCTTATTATTGTAAGTTGTTCCAGATAAGGGTACCTCTACTGCACTTTTCCACTTTTTATCATCAAAACTAGTAAGTGTCCAATATTTGATGGCTGCTTCTTTAGTTGCATCATATACTTCCCCCTGAAAAAATGACCCACATCTGATTGGTCCATCGGTAAACAATTTCCAGTTTTTGTCATCAGATACAATGATTTGCTCGCTACCGTCTTGATAAGTGATGACCATTTTGGTCAAAAGCGATTGTCTGTCTCCAAAATAATTCCAATTTTCACCACCATAGGTGATGTTTCCACTCCACCAACCTTCGCCCAGCATGGCCCCAATAACATTGGAACTTCCACTTTTTAAGCTGTTTGTAATGTCAAAAGTCTGATAACTGTGGCTCTTGTTGTACTGCGTCAAACCTGGGTTAAAAAACTCCTCACTCACTCTTTTGCCATTGAGATAAAGTTCGTAGATACCCCGGGCTGTGGCGTAAAGCCTTGCTTTTTTGATTTTTTTGGCATTCGATGAAAATCGCATTCTCAACATTGGCATTGCATTTCTGCTTGGATCTGCTGTAAGCAAAGTGTTTGGCAAAACTTTATACTTTCCATTTTCAATAGTTAAATTGGCTGACTTAAAAATCCCATTGTAAGGAGTTTCATTTAAATTTTCGTTGAAAAGCACGTTACTTGGTTCGCGTAAATGACGCACTTTTACATCATACAAAAAGGCAGTTTGATTTTGCCCAGTCTTCATGCCAATATCACAAACCATTGGAAAACTTATGAAGTTGTTTCCACTTCCCACCGGATTTAGATTTGTACCTGAAGCACCAAATCTGGCAACTGGAACATCAGGATCCACCACTTTGTGTGCAGCGTCCATGACGTCAATAAAAAAATTAAAAAGACCAAAATTGCAATCCACCAAAATGATGTGCCCGTCGTATTTATTTGTCTGGTTTATCAAACTCAAAGGAATATCCAGGGATTTCATTGGGACATCATCGCGATCAAATTTTGTATAACCCACCCGGTAGATGTTCAGTTTAGCCGTGCCATTTTGTCCTGAATCAAGACCTGAAATATCCAATTCTATGGCAACATAACTTTGATTTTTACCAGATTGCACAGCCATTAAATTCAAATATTGATTTTGCAATCGGCTATCGTTGGCACCAAATACAAAGGAGGCTTTGGTGGAATTTGTTTTTTTATCTAGTTGAATGCCAAATTGCAATTTAAAAACAGACAAATAATGTGCATAAAAGACCAAATCTTCGTTACCACCACCTATCCATTTGGCCCCAGACCAAGCCTCGATTGAAGGATTCAAAAGGCCGGTTTCAAACCATGAAGTTGTGCTTACTTCCTGATTATGATTATCCCAAACGGTGAGCTTCCAGGTATATCTGGTTGTTGGTTGTAGATCTGGACCGTTATACTGAATACCATGTGAAAGATCTGAAGCAATCTTTTGCGTATTCCAAATTGATTGTTGATTTTCGTCAGTAAGTTGGATTTGGTAAGCCACCTGTTTGTAATCTTTGGCTGCGTCATTAGCCTGCATTTGCCATGAAAATTGTGGTTTAGCTTCATCCAAACCCAAGGGTGTTGTCAGATAATTTGTCTGAAGTTTTTGTAGGGCGAATCCTGCAATGAGATTAGTAGAAAACAGAACCAGATAACAACTCGGGTAAAGTTGCTTTTTTAATTCAAATGCCATAACGATTGTTTTACTCCAATAAAAGTAAGTTATTTTAAATAATGGTTCGGAAGTAATTTAAAATAATACTCACCTGGACTAGAGAAGAAAGACTTAAGAAGAAAGTTCAAAATAGGACAACAATCCTTATTCTGTTTGAAATGCTAGACTTACGCACCTAAGGTTTTAACACCTGTAAGTATATTGATTGGAACAAATTCCTATAATTACCAATGGATGGATATAAACTCTCGTCTCTTGTCTTCCGTCTTTTTTCTTTCGAACTATTTTGAATAAAACTCGCAATGGATAATGGATGTATCGAAACACAAAGAATTATTGTGGCAAAAGTGCTTTGGAGTTGAGGTTTAATATTCAATATTAGTGTGGATTTTTGTTTTGAATCAGTAATGGAAAATTACTTTTTTTTGAATTTTGAAAGTTGTACAACCACCGTTTTTTGAAAGCAGTAAACTTTCTCTTTCCTCACAAAGAAGGTTATTAATTCAAACTTGACGAGTAAATTTACCTATTCATCAAATTAAGCAAACATGCTACAAGATATCCGACAGACTGCACCATCTTCCTACTTTCAAATTGACAATGCAACAAAAGAAAATGGTTTCACCATGCCTTCAGACATCTTGACCTGTTCACTACTCAGAACTCTGGCTGCGGCAAAACCCAATGCAAAATTTCTGGAATTGGGTACTGGTACAGGTTTATCTACCGCCTGGATTTTGGATGGAATGGATTCCAATTCAACCTTGATCTCCATAGACAATGATCCAGTGCTTTTACAAATTGCTTCAAATTATTTAGATGAGGATCAACGCTTGACCTTAGTTGAAACCGATGGGGAAGACTGGGTTTTGGCCAACAAGGGAGCTAAGTTTGATTTTATTTTTGCAGACACCTGGCACGGAAAGTATTTGATGTTGGATGAAGTCTTGGATATGATCTCACCTGGAGGATTTTATATCGTGGATGACATGATACCACAAGAAAATTGGCCAGATGGTCACCACCAAAAAGCAATCAAATTTGTCGATTACCTTGACACTAGATCTGATTTGTTTGTGACAAAGCAAGATTGGGCAACTGGAATTATTGTAGCAGTTAAAAGAGTTTAAGAGCTATCGGTTATCAGCTTTGAGCTGTCAGCCATCAGCATTCGTGAGGTGTTAGATCCCATATTATACGTTGACGCGATATGTCCCGTAGTCTGAAGTTTGTTAATCCCTAAACTATAAAATTGGCTTTCAAAAAAAACTGATCCTTTATCACTGAAAGCTCATCGTTCGTGGCTCGTGGCTCGCTACTTTCTGGTTACTAATTGCTGATAATTAATTAAAAAACCAATCCGCAATTCAGTAAGTGTATTTTTTTGAATTTTTTTATTTTTCATATCTTATTGATTATCAATTATTTAATTATCATTATCCGTTATTAAACGTTTATAAACGGATATAAACGTAACTAAACGTATTTTATACAAATCGAAGGGGCCACCCTCCCCCATATTTGCATCATCGATCGATACAAACAAAAACAACAATTCAATTTATTAATTACTAACCGCCCATGTGGCACAACTTATTATAACATGAAAACAATGAATAACAACGTAGACTTGATTGGAAACTTAGGTCAGAATGTAAACCTTTTCACTTTTGACAGTGGCAGTAAAAAAGCAAATGTGTCGCTGGCAACTACCAGCTCTTTCAAAAACAATAAAGGCGAAATGCAAAAGCAAACGCAGTGGCACAATTTGGTAGCGTGGGGCATACAAGCAGAAATGATGTCAAAAATACTTTCTAAAGGTGCAACGGTTGCCGTGAAAGGTAGTCTCCAATATCGTACTTACGAAGACAAAACCGGAAAGGAGCAAAGGATCGCAGAAGTCCTGGTCAATGAGTTTTTGATGATGGACAAAACCAAAGACAGCAAGGAAGTAACTGACAAAAAAGTGAAAAAAGAAGCAGTGCCATTTTAAGTCATTTTCTTCTTATTTAAAAAGTTCATAAGACAAATTGAAGGAGGTTACTCTTTCCGAAATTTGCAACATCAATTAAAACAACAATTCAATTAATTAATTTATTAACCGCCCACGTGGCACAATTTATTATATCATGAAAACAATGAATAACAACGTAGACTTGATCGGAAACTTAGGTCAGAATGTAAACCTTTTCACTTTTGACAGTGGCAGTAAAAAAGCAAATGTGTCGCTAGCAACTACCAGCTCTTTCAAAAATAATAAAGGTGAAATGCAAAAACAAACGCAGTGGCACAACTTGGTAGCTTGGGGCATACAAGCAGAAATGATGTCAAAAATACTTTCTAAAGGAGCAACCGTGGCCGTGAAAGGTAGTCTCCAGTATCGTACATACGAAGACAAAACTGGAAAGGAACAAAGGATCGCAGAAGTTCTGGTCAATGAGTTTTTAATGATGGACAAAACAAAAGATTCCAAGGAAGAAACCGATAATAAAAAGAAAAAAGCAGGAGAGCCTTTTTGATCTTGGTTTTGGTCTAAAGGAGCTTGGTCTTAAGTAAATATGTTTTCCTTATTCATATTCTACTTCCAAGACTTTTTACAAATCCATGAAAAGGGAGCCCTTCGACCTGGCTCCCTTTTTCGTCCTTCAACCTAACTTTTCAAATTACCTTCTAATTACCTCTTAAATTAAATCATCATGCATTCATTTACAGAAATCACTCCATACAATCCACATTCCAATGGAAGACTCACCATTAGCAAATGGGCTCCTGAAGATAAACCAAGAGAAAAGTTACTCTCGCTCGGGCCAAGAGCCTTGACAGATGCAGAATTACTCACCATTTTCATCGGTTATGGCACACCCACAAAAACGGCATTTGATCTGGCAAAAGAATTACTTGCTATGGCTCACAATAAGTTGGATGTCCTTGCGAAATGTTCGATTAATCAAATGTGTAGTGTGTCTGGCATTGGCCAAGCAAAAGCCATCACCATAAAAGCAGCTATAGAATTTGCTGGAAGGATAGGACAGTCAGAACCTAATCTTGAAAATAAAATAAAAGACAGCAATGACATCTTTTTATATTTCAGAAAAGATCTATTCCAATTGGAACACGAAGAATTTTGGATCGTCATTATGGATTCCAAATTGAGACCAATTCTTAAAAAAAGAATCAGCAGTGGGGTGACAAACTTCGTACCAGTTGATGTAAAAGAAATAGGAAGACTTATTTGTGATCATAAAGGGTTTTCCATGGCTTGCGTCCACAACCATCCTTCAGGTACGATGGAACCGAGCCCCGCAGACATAATTCTTACTGAGAAATTAAAACACTTGTGTCCCTACTTTGATTGCAAATTTATTGACCATCTCATTATTTCAAATAATCAATATTACAGCTTTTCAGATAGGAATATGCTTTGATGAGCTGTTTTAATAAGCAGATAATCTTGCATGTAACATATATAAAAATTTACATTCAACTTCTAAACTAGTTTCAAAAATGGTAGCTTTGCAGATAATGGAAGATCTCAAACATAAAATGACCGAGGAGGTTATTGAAAGAAAGGCAACCGTGGCCTTGCAAAAATATTTTGGATATGATACATTCAGACCAGGGCAATTAGAGGTCATCAAACACGTGGTTTCTGGGAATGATGGCTTGGTCATTATGCCAACGGGTGGTGGAAAATCACTTTGTTATCAAATACCCGGTATCATCATGGAAGGCCTCACATTGGTTATTTCCCCTTTGATAGCTTTGATGCAAGATCAAGTAAGTGCTTTAGTAGCCAATGGTGTTTCTGTAGCAGCATACAATAGCCACACTTCAGAAAGTGAAGTCAAGGAACTTTACAGAAACGCTTATGATGGGAAACTTTCGCTGCTTTATGTGTCTCCTGAAAGGCTCAATACTGATGTTTTCCGTTCGTTTATCAAAACGGTCAAACTTGCAATGGTTGCTGTAGATGAATCTCATTGTGTATCTATTTGGGGAAATGATTTCAGACCCGACTATGTGCAAATAGGCGTTTTCAGAGCTGCAAATCCAGATGTTCCTTTTTTGGCGCTTACAGCAACAGCCGACTCAGCAACTCAGGAAGACATTGCCGTTCAGTTGAAATTACAAAGATCAAAACTCTTTATTTCATCTTTTGAGCGAACCAACATCACCATGCGAGTTGCACAGGGATTAGACAGGATTGGACAAATATTGAGGTTTATCAAACAAAATCCAGGATCTGGCATCATCTATTGTCTCAGTAAAAAAAGTACCGAACAAGTTGCGGATAGCCTTAACAAAAAAGGAATAAAAGCTGCCTATTATCACGCTGGTATGAATCCAGACGATCGGAAAAATATCCAACAAAAATTCATCAATGACAACATTGAAATCATTTGTGCGACGATAGCTTTTGGGATGGGCATCGATAAGAGTAACATCCGATGGGTCATCCATTACAACCTGCCAAAAAACATAGAAGGTTTTTATCAAGAAATTGGTAGAGCTGGGCGAGATGGTTTGCCAAGTAAAAGTTTGTTATTTTTCAGTTATAATGATTACAATGTTTTGTCTGAATTTGTCGGAAAAAGCGAAGCCAACGAAGAATTTAAGCGGGTCCAGTATGAAAAGCTAGACAGGATGCTCGACTTTGCAAATTCGCTCGAATGTCGTACCAATGTGATCTTAAATTATTTTGGAGAATATCGCGACTCCAATTGCGGGCACTGTGACAATTGCCTGTCACCACCAAAATCCTTTGATGGAACCACCTTAGCTCAGATGGCCATTTCAGCTATGTTGCGTACCAAAGAACAAATGTCACTCCAGATGTTGGTTGATGTTTTAAGAGGTAGCCAAAAAAAGGAAGTTTTGGAGGCAGGTTATGATCAGATAAAAACTTTTGGAGTTGGTAGAAACTACTCTGAGTACCAATGGCGAGATTTTATTGTACAGTTGATTCATAAGGGCTATATCAGGATAGACTTTGTACATCAATCCATGCTCCGCACCACCCCACTTTCCAACGACGTCATCTTAGGAAAAACTTTGGTCAAATTGGTGGACCTCAGTCAAAAGATTCAGAAGGAAGCATTGCCGGTTAAAGTAGACAAAAAGCAAGAGTTTGAAAATGAGCTATTTGATAAATTAAAAGAATGGCGATTGGAAAAATCTCGTTCAGAAGGAGTGCCGCCTTATATCATCTTTAATGACAATACCCTCAAAGAAATTGCCACACAGAAGCCCTTGTTTGTAGAAGAATTGAGAGCCATCAGTGGAATTGGTGATGTAAAGTTTGATAAGTATAGTTTTGAAATCATGGAGGTTTTGCAAAATGCTGTTGTCACAGATGAAACCAATGCATTGAAGAAAGGCAAAACTTACCTTGAAACAAAAATGCTTTTGGATAGTGGTAAAACACCAGAAGAAATTGCAGTCCAGCGGAATATATCAAAAAGTACCGTTTACTCACATATCGGATATTTATACGAAAAGGGAGAAAAGGTTGATATTTTTCATTACATCACAGATGATGAGATAAAGAAGGTACTTACTGCCGCAAACAAGATTGAAGAGTATGTAAAAACATCTCCATTATTTGAGGCTGTGAATGAAGAAATACCTCATGAAAACATACGGCTATGTCTTTCTTATTTGAAGAAACACGATCAAATTCCAAAATAATTAATTGACAATCCCGTGCTTAAACTTGTTTGTTTCAAGCAAGGGACGGACAATGAATAATTTAGAAAACTTAAATGTCTTAATTCAAAAAAGCTATCTAGGACTCCCTAGATTTTGCACTTTTCTTTGCGGCTTTGATCGCTCTTTTTTCTTTAAGGTTGTGTTCAGCTTCCTTTTTTACTGTTTTTTTTGTGTCTTTTCCTTTTGACATGGTATTCAATTTTTGAATGAAGTAATAATTGAAGCAATTTGAAAGCTTCGTGTTCAAGAGACAATTGATGTCTTCCATTCAAAAAATATATCAGCTAGGAAGTTTGGCTTGAATGGACTAGTGGGCTCTTCCTTATTTTAGAACATAAAGGTATTTTAAAAAATGAAATGTGTGGGTTTATTTTTTGAATTTTAGAGATGCTATACCAATCGAAAATTGGACTGACCAGAATTCTTGTGTAGAAAATTTCATCGAGATCGAATAGAGAACTTTTGGCATAGCCTAAGCTCAGACAAAATTGCATGATAAAGGTATCGATTAAATTTGCAACAAGAAAATGGTTAAATTCATTTCCGTTTGATATAAATAGTTCCCTTTGTCAAGTTCAATTTATGTTATATTTGTGTAGGAGAAAATTAACGAAAGTTTATTGTTACTGAAAAAATATAATTAGATGACAGCGATAAAAGATCAAATAAGAGAAAGATTAGATGATATAAACGATGAAGATTTTTTAAATGGAATTCTTGACTTGATGAATAACGTTGACTCCAATGGCCATTATCAACTTACAAAATCACAAATTGAGGACATAAACATCTCTCTTGATCAAATTTCTAAAGGTGATTTTGTGACCCATGAAGAGTGGAGGAAGAATTTTCAAAAATGATTACAATAAAATGGTCTAAAGATGCCATAAGAGAGTTTGATAGTGTCTTAGATTATTGGGAAAAAAGAAATAAGTCTGATAATTATCCGAAACGGATTATTAAAGAAACTGATAATGCTATAAAACTTATTTTAAGTGCAAACTATATTGGCATTGAGACAAATTTGAAAGATGTCAAAATGAGACTTATTTTAAATAATTTTTATTTGGCATACAGATACAAAGATAACACTTTGGAAATTTTAAAATTTTGGGACTGCAGGCAAAACCCAAATACAAATCCTTTTAAATCCTAATCAGACCACAACGTAAAAGCTCTTTTGATCTTGTTCAATACCGTTGATGATCAGACTCACAAAATGCTCACCCGGATAAAAAGTCCTGGTTGTTATCACTTTAAATGGATGATTCCGTAAGATTTGCACATTGGCCCTAGCCTCATATTCCTTTTCACTGATTTTAAAGACTTTCTTAGCATGGGTGCCATTTTTCAACAAATAATAAATAGCATACTCCAACCTGATGAGTGTTGAGTGGTCATTGTGATTGGTGAAATCAAAAGAGAAAGTAAGTTTCTGGTTGATTTTCACTAAGGCGTCCTGGATGCTGAAGTGATTCACAGCTATATGCTGAGCGTTTTTATACCCAAATAGCTCCAGAATAATGGGCTCACCCTTCTTTAGCAAAGTCCTGCTTGCATGTTTTAAAAGCTTATCCCTATTAGTATTCTTGCCTTTCCATTGAGCAACCAATTTTAAAAAAAGCTCTGGGTGATCTTTGGAAATGTCATTCAAGTTATTGGCAACACTCCGTCTTACAAATTCAGAGGCATCATCTTTGAGATTTTCTAATATTGTAAGAATGGGAGTTGGATTTTGCTTGAGATGCGGAACAGCCATCGCCCAGGGAAGTTTGGGTCGACTACCTTCTGAAGCAAATCGGCGTACACCTTCTTCTTCATGTTTTGTCCATTCCAACATTTTTTGCATTGACGCTTCAGGATATTTGATTAAAAATGGTCGTATGGCAAATTCGCACGAAGTAAATGAAGTGACTTTTTCCATTGCATCCATGGATAAATCAAAATAATCAATCCCAAATTGTTCTATATAATCTGGAATGAACATGTACAAAAAGGACATACCGCTACTTTCCGACTTAAGGTCCTCAACAAAATCTGTAATCGTTATAATATCTGTTTCATAATTTCCAGTAAGATATGTTTGAAGCGTTCTGGACAAATGTCTCATCCTGTCTTTCAGCTCAAGATCTTCCCATGGCGCCACAAGTACTGATTTGAGATATCCATCCTTATTGAAAGCAGGATAAGTTTTGAGAAATTTGGTCGTAAAGCTCTCTAAAAAAGCTTCATTATACATATACTTGAGCGGTTCTGCCATTCATCAAACTATTTGATATTCATAAAATTTTACATCGGGATAAGGATTGAACCGATAAGGTGCGATTTCATAAAAACCAGCTTCCAGATACATTCTGATGGCAGCTGCCATTAAGGTTGTAGAAGTGTCTAATCGAATGAGTTTATATCCCAGCGCTTTTGAAACATCCAGAGACTCCTTCAATAACAACCTAGCAACTCCCTTATTGCGGTAATCAGGCCTTATCCACATTCTTTTGAGTTCACAACATGTAGCATCAAATTTTTTTATTCCCAAAACCCCAGCATAAGCATCACCTACTTTTGCTAAGAGCAGGGCTCCTTCTGGTTCATTAAAAACCGTTGAAAATGACGAAAATTCATGATCAAAATTTTGGAATGAAAGGTCTACGCCCAACCATTCAACGTATTCTTTGACCATGATTTTGCCTGCATCAAATTCAGCTTCTTTTTCAGCAGTTATAATTTTTATCGTATCCAAGGTTGGTCTGTTAATTTGCGTCAAATATAGTTTGGAGGCACCACATACGAGGTAAATTCATTCAATTAAAATATGTACCATGCTAATCGCACTCCTTTCAACTTGTTTTTAATAACCTGGTATGAAACCCTGGCTTAATGGTTGAATACACTGCCCCTTGCTTTCACGAAAATTAAAGGCTTCTATTTTGCATCAAGAACAATACTTTGGAAATCGACTGTTCATATATTTACGATTTTCGAACAATTGATTTGTTGTCCTCTGAACACTGACCTCCCAGAGCCATAGGCTCGACCAATTTATTAACCTTGGATTTCAATCCATGAACCAAGGAAAAAAAAGTTGAAGTTCCATAGGAACAATCCATGTAAATGTCTCAAATCTAATTTATGTGACATTGGCTTTGAAATTTAAATCTCACCTCAAGGCCAACAAAATGGCTAAATTTCAATACATTCACAACACTTTCAACCAAAATCAAAGAAAATGAAAAACCAATTGCTCACTATATTGATCATCAGCATAACCCTGATGCTTTCTGCCCAGGAGATACCTTTAAAAACCAAAAGCAATAATTCCAGCCACGCTTTTTCTGAATCCTATAAAGCACCAGTTTTTACAATTGATGACCGAATAGCAAAGATTAAAAGTATGGAGACTGAGATTCAGCAGATGATTGAAGCACACGCAAAGGCAAGTAATATCCCCGGAATAGCCTATGGAATTGTGGTGGACGGTGAATTAATTATTTCCTCTGCAACTGGACTTATGAACCTTGAAAAAAATCAAGCAGCAACCACGAAATCATCCTTTCGAATAGCATCCATGACCAAAAGTTTTACAGCGTTGGCCATTATGAAATTGCGGGATGAAGGAAAACTAGCTCTGAGCGATCCAGCCAGCAAATACCTGCCGGAAATGGTGAAACTAAAATACCTCACAAAAGATGCGCCAATCATTGACATTGCAAATCTGCTAACCATGACTGCTGGATTCCCAGAAGACAACCCCTGGGGAGATCGCCAGTTACACCAACCAGATCAAATGCTAACCAAACTCATAAAAGATGGAATTTCCTTCTCAAATGCATCATCTTATCAATTTGAATACAGCAACACCGGTTATGCCATCTTAGGCCATATCGTTTCAAAAGTTTCCGGAATGCCATTTCAGAAATACATCGACACCAACATATTGAAACCTTTAGGCATGAATCATACCTATTGGGAATATGATGTTGTCCCCAAAGAGCAGTTGGTATTGGGTTACCGATGGGAAGATGAACAGTGGAAATTGGAACCTATGTTGCACGATGGTTCTTTTGGTGCCATGGGAGGATTGATCACCTCAATAGAAGATTTTAGCAAATATGTAAGTTTTCATCTTTCAGCATGGCCGCCCAGAAATGATAAAGATAGTGGACCGATAAAGAGAAGTTCCCTGAGGGAAATGCAAACGCCCCAATTCCCAACTTTAAATGCCAATGGCAAAGATATCAACGGTAATCCCTGTCCATCCATGGGCGGTTATGGCTTTGGTTTGGGAACCTCCACAAATTGCCTGGGTTTGATCCAAGTTGGTCATGGCGGTGCCCTTCCAGGTTTTGGAAGTGACTATCGTTTTTATCCGGAATACGGGATTGGAATCATGGCCTTCTGTAACCTTACCTATACCAGTGCTTATCCCCGAGCCAAGATCGTAGACTTGATTTTCAATACTTTGGATTTAAAGACCAGAGAGCTTCCCATATCTGGCATTTTAATGGAAAAATCAAAACAGATTATGGAATTGATTCAAGACTGGAATGAAGATTTGGGAACAAAAATTCTGGCAGAAAACTTTTACCTCGATAAATCCCGTGAACGCCGCATGAAAGAAACAAAAGATGTTTTCGCCAAGGCCGGAAAAATTAATCATGTAGAAAGTTTAATAGCAGAAAATCAGCTAAGGGGAACTTATAAAATAAAAACTGAAAATGGTGTGGTAGATGTGTTTTTCACTTTAACTCCAGAATCAACTCCAAAAGTCCAACAATTAGACATTTCCTTTAAGCCGTATGAAGGAAAATAATATTATTGCTAGCAATAATTAAAAGTGGATTTTGAGGAATCACAACTCCATACTCTTTCAAAAACAATCTAGCAACTCCCTTATTGCCGTAATCAGGCCTGATCTACATTCTTTTAAGTTCACAGCAGATATCATCATATTTTTTAATTAGCATTAAAAAATTATAAAATCCAAAATTATAAAATCAATTTTGTGTTGCTGGAAATGTGTTTTGATAGTTCTGCTATTATTTTAACTGCTTAAAGGCATCATAACCCCAAAGATGTTTGCACGTTTAAAAAAGAGTATATTCAAGTCAAAAAACATATCGTAGATCTTATTCATAATTCGAAAAGTATGGAATCAAGTTATTTTGGTGTAGTTGAATTGACAAGTTTGGAAAATATTTTCCCTACAAACAAAGAATTAAAAAAAGAAATTAATTTGATGGAAGAGTCTGGCATCAAATTGGTACATTATTCTGACTGCCAACAACTAATCATTTGGCTGCCGAATGATTGGAGAGGGTATGTTGACATGGAGGTAAAGGATCTATTATCTGGGGAAACAATCTGGCGAAAAGAAATCAGTGAGATTATTAGTGGAAGCATTAAAATCATTTTGGACACACTTCCATTTCCCCCGGGTGATTTGTCCATAATAATTTCTGGAAACGACAGTATACAGCACGTCATAAACATAAAAAAGTATGAAGAAGGTGTAATTCCTGAAATACCAGAGATCCTACCTGAAATAAAGCCCGATTATGATAAACCGCCTATCATTTACCGCGATGGATTTGGCAATATTATACCGGATCAAGACTTGATAATGAGGGGAAAAGTTTTGAATGATCTCGATCGAAAATTTAGCAGAAAAGTTAAATACGAGGATGAGGGACGTTCAGGCACTGTAATTTTCATTGATGGAGATAAAACCTTAAGATTTTATTCTGAAATGGGTGGAGGCAACTGTATTTCTTATATAAATATACCCCCCAAAGAGCATTGGATAAAAGAAACAGGTTACAGTCTTGAGGAAAGAGATGAGATCATAAAATTTGTTGCGGAATCTGCTTTGAGGGACCAGGCAGGCTCTTCAGGTGCCTACTTCGAAATAGAAGATAAGTGGATTACCTTTTTTTATGGGACGAAAAGATAAAAATTATGATCATATCTAAAGTGAAAATAGCATTATCTATATTGACCAAATATCAATGGCTGACGAAGTTGGAGATTGGTGTTCAAAAAGTAATTACGGGAATTCGGGAACAGGACAAACTGTAAATAAAAAATTCAAGGGATTTAAAGAATTAAAGTGATTAAAATTTTTTAAATATATTAATTCCAACTGATTTTGATTTTTCATTTAAAACCAATAATTAATGAAGGATTGTTGTATTAGAAAAACATAAAGGGATGGACTTAAAAATCTCAAAAATAATTTATTGCAATTAAATTTATAAAAGAAACATCATGCTTGGCTATTTTTTATATGGACTAACGCTCATTGCTTATATCTTGGTAATAATTACTGTACTTCAACCCCACCATTCAGGTGGCAGTGATGCAGCATATGGTGCCGCCATGTCCATATTATTCGTTACAGTTGCATTCATCTTAACTAGTTTATTATTGACCGTAAATATTACAATGCAGGGAGGTTTTAATTGGATTTCGGATTCGTTACTTAAGCGAAATATTACAGTAGCTATTGTTTGGCTTGGTATTATGATAGGAGTTTCATTTTTTTTGCTTCATCACACAGAATTCCATAGATATTATCAGTTATCTGGATTTGCCCGATTTCTGTCTTACATGTTATCTTATGGTGCCATTTGGTTACCCCTATTAATGCTAGTACCTTATTATCTATTTATTAAAAACGAATGGGCTCATTCATTTACCCCAAATTTGTTTAAAATCCCATTGGTAATGGCTTCTTTAATTGGATTTTCATTGGTAATGAAACCAAAAATTATATCAAATTATTTTAGATCCTTTAGAGCATTTGATAAAAGTGAATTGGATTTTAAAGATGCAATGGATAGAATGAAAAAGTACCCTGATGTAAGTAGTTTATTATATTATACCAGCAAAAGTAATGAAGAAGCTGTGCGTAATGCAGCTATTACTAAAATAAAAACCACTAAAAACCTGGAAGCTGAATTGATAAAGGTTTTGGAGAAGGGGAATCCTTTTACCTGTATGAATGCATATAATTTTTTAGTTGAAAACAAAGTCCAAAATCCAGAACTTTTCATTGAACCCATCATAAAAAGTTTCGATAAATTAATTGCCGAAACACATGAAGGCATTGTAAACCCATACAAAGGAGGTCCTTTAGATATAGAAGTTGTGCTCCTTGTTTTGGATGAACAATTTAAAGACAGCGCGCCGAAATTTAAACCGAGCATACTCAAATTGCAAGAAGTAATGGAAACACCACCCGCACGAAGTCGACAACAGCCTGGAGAGTTAGAGCAGGCTAAAGAAACCATAAATAAAAATAAAGAGCAAATAAAATTATGGCTGGATGCACATTCATAAAACGAAGTCAAATTGTGCTTTATTAAATATCAGATTTTGATCAAAAATTATCCCTTTGAAGTGATAATGGTTCGGAAGAAAAAAGACGAAAGAAAAAGACGGATTTTATTTCCTTCCTAGGTATCAGAAAACAGAGTTAAAGACTATTTTAAGTCTCAAATACTGCCCTTTCCATTTCTTCATTATTGCTTTTCATTTAGAAAAAAAGTATTCTTTTTGTGCGATTTTATTATTTCAATGTTCGGGGGTAATGCTAGCTAGAAAAAAATAAAATATTTTTCTAGCTAGGGTTAGATTGATGGCATTTATTGAACTTTCGTTTTTCATCTTTCATCTTTCATCCAGAGAAGTATCTAAAATTACTTCCTAACCATTGAATGATACTTCGACCATTTTTTTAGCAAAAAAATAGCTTTTCTGTAGATTCCTTATCTTTTAATCGATAATCCAAAATACTTTGCAACCAAAACCCATTATCATGCGTCCTACAGAAAAAGAATTTTGAACGAAAGATCATTTAATAATACAATCTACCTCCTTGTTGGTGGAATAACGGTGTTTATTCTGAGCATTTTGATGTGGGATTATTTCCATGGTGGGGTACCAAGCCATCATTTACTAGCCAACGAAAACTTACCTGAAATATCAAATTGGTGGGGAGTCATAACACTTCCTTTGTTTTCCTATTTTTTGTTGATGAGGATGAAAAAAAGGTTGAACAATGAGGATCAAAATAAAAATCTCTTCCTCTTACCTTTTTTCTTTTCGCTCCTGTATGCCATTACTTTAGCTGTGTCATTTTCTACCGGAAATACTAAAATATCAAGTTTACTATTTCAATCCATCCCATTGATTGCTTTATTTTTCCCAATATACTTATCAGAATATCTTCTTGGTTTCATAATTGGCTTGGTCTATACTTTTGGCGGTGTTTTACCAATCATCATTGGCGGAGTGATAGCAATCATATCTTATATCATATATAACTACTTACGTTCATTTATCCTTTTTATTTCAACCAAAATTGGCATAATTAAAAGGTAAACTTTACTTAATTCCTAAATAAAGAAGCCAGGTATCTTTTGTGCTTAAGTAGAATAAAAATAACAAATTGCTCATTTTGCTAACCCAACGGAGTTGCAAAATCCGCAGCAAATTTCATAAAATTAATTTTTAACACTTCGAAGTTATCTTCCCAATCGTGCATATGGGCTCTAAGTTTGTGGTGCGCAGGAACCAAAGTTTTATCTTCTGGAGCACTGACAAAATGATGTTCACTTTCTGCTATGCGAGTTCTTAAATCCTTGATCTGATTGGTTTTTTCTATAAAAAGCATCCGGTAATTCTCGACATGACTATTTGTTTTCTCATCCTCTGGATTTGATTTCATCACTTCAAATAATTCGCCTTGGAAAAAATTAATTTTGTCTTCGTAAAAATCAAGTTTTTTTACCCACTCTGTATTTTCTATATGGATGAATTTTTTGTCTTCAATATCTGAAATGTTTTTCATTGTATTATTTTATAATTAATTGATATTCTGCAAATTATAAGGAAATAAACTGTTTAATTCAAGATTAAACCAATCCACTCACCTTATAAAACAAACGGCTTACCTGGCGGTATAGTTCGATGACCTTTCCGTTTGATCTACATTAATACAAATAATTTACAGCAATTATATTTTATAAATTAAAATGGAATCATTTCAGTTTTTTAAATTCTGAATTCCAATCTGCCAATCATCATTTTCATACATATACTCTCACTAATTACACCCAGTAGTTTTTATTTCCAATTTTGACCCAGTTGGAGCAATAAACCCACCACCCAAAATTGTGTAATTTTCAGCATCATAAACCACATGGACGCCCAGATTAATTTCTGCATTCGACGTTATGGAATTACTTGCTTGAAAATAATTGTTCACACTATGAATACCACCTAATGCTAGATTTGGTGTACATGGTTGAGCTACCCAAAATGTGTGATTGGTTATGCTGGTTCCATACGTTTGAGAGTAGTAAGTAACTCTATACGTCCATTTACCTACCATAGCATTGTTTGGCAATTGTCTATTCCATATCGGTTGTGCACTCCTTGTAAAAAAGCCTCCTGTCCTTTGATATGCAGCATTTAAAACTGTAGAAACCACTCCATTTGGTTGTATTGCCTGCACTCTTGCAGAATCTGCAGTGAGCGAATGTCTTATGGAAGCTGTAAAAAATATAGAATCACCTGGATTGAAATAATCTTTTTCGTTAGGACTTTCAATTCCAGGGCAAGGAGGTGTCACTGGCGCGGCAAAATGGGTAGCTATTTTATTCACGCCTGTGTCATAATAGGGTAATTGATTGGCCCACCAACTATTTGTAATTGTAGGGTTTGAAGTTCCTGCAAATGGCTCAATACGATTTCCAAGATCATCATAACATTCCAAGTGCAAATGGGGATTGGTAGAGTTTCCACTACTTCCCACAACACCCAAATATTCACCAACAGTAACAACATCACCAGAGTCTTTTACAGTGGTCGAATTTTGTTTCAAATGCCCATACCATGTGATAGATCCATCAGCATGTAGCAGGAAAACCGCATTCCAACTATTGCCATTGAATGCACAGCTTTGATCGTTAAATCCATCTTGTTTAAAAATAATAATTCCATCAGCAGCAGCAACCACCTCTACATGACTGTCATCCATTTTTTTCCACCAATATGGCCATACCCTGATGTCAATGCCATTATGACCATCATAAGTTTGATTAAGGCCGTTGTAATCCAAAACATTAACAGGGGTAGGATCCAGATCCGCGTAATTTGAAATAGCATAATAGCCCGGATCATTATATTTATCACTCTGACGTAATGGCCATTGAAGTAAAGGTGGCATGGCACGTTGGTGTTGAGGAAAAACACGTTCCAAAAGGCCGTCATTTTTCATATCTCTGACTGCTTTATTGATTCTTTCCTGCACTGCGATCCTCTCAGCAGTGCCGAGACAGACTGTAGGTCCACCATGATCAGTTTCTAAATGCCCTTCGTGGGAAACAATTTGTTGTATCTTTATTTGGGCAAATAACACATTGGATGTGCCCAACCAAATCCAAAAAATTAATTTATAAAATTTCATTTTGATGATTTTGAAAGTGAATTAATTGAATTGAATGAAATAGCTATTTCATTTGCTCCATCATCAATCTTAATTCTTCATTTTCTTTTTTCAAAGTGGAAATTGCCTCATTAGCTTGTATCATATACAAAGTCAATTCCTCAATTTTTTCCAACATTCGTCTCTGTAAATCACCCACATCAAAACCTGAACTTTCGACAATTTGGGCGGCAGGAATTCCAGGCAAATGACCAGCTTTTTTGATAGCTTTTTTCAAATCTTCCAAAGGCATTAATGCATAATCTTCTTTAAACACATAATCAGGCCACGCACCACTTATTTCTACCCTTACCTCTTCGAATATTGCCTTTCCATCCACAGCCAACAAATAATCGCTCGAAGGCAAATTTGCTGCAGAATTGATGCCAATACCTACTTGCCCATTTTCATTTGGAACCATCAAGACGTCTCCCCCAGAAATTTGAAAGTTCAAAGTAGCAGCAACTCCATTATTTCGCGCCTGAATCTCGTTGCCATCTAGTCCAAGATTTGCTGTGGAAATATTGCCCAAAACCAATTCTCCCCCTCCGGAAAGACTTACATCAGGCCCATCGACAATGTGCAACTTTGCTGACGGGCTGGAAGTACCAATGCCTACCCTGCCATCTGCTTCGTTGCAAAGCGCCAAATTTCCACCCCAAAACTGTAAAAATAAAGTGGATGGCAAATCTGCTGATGTTCGGGCACCGATCTCATTATTATCAAAAGCCAGATAACTACCCGTATTCGAACCAATTTTGAAAAAATTACCCCCACTAGTTCCAGATAAAAATCCATCGCCTGTTACATGCAACTTTGACTGAGGACTTGTTTCTCCAATACCCACATTTCCTGAATTAGTAATCCTTAAATTCTCTTCCCCTTCTGTGGCAAAATTGTTGGTTTCATCCATAATTTTAAATACTCCGCCATCATTGATAATTCTCCAATCTGTTGCAGAAAATTCAGTTGATCTCAACAAGTTTATGCCTGCTTTGCTAGTACCCGCACTAGTGGTCTGGACAGTCAAATATTGATCGTTACCTCCGCTGATATGCAACTTACTGGTGGGCAAAGAAAGTCCTATTCCCACATTTCCGCCATCTGGTTGAATCAAAAGATCAAGAGGAACTGGAGTTTTTCCAAATAAACTTTGCAATTTATTGAAGTCAACCTCTAGATGTCCTTCAGATCTATTGCCAGCTAAAATCAACCCACCTGGGGTATGCACTTGTCCAGAACTATGAACGTGAAAAGGTGCATCTGGATCCACCGTATTTACTCCAACATTTTGGCTTTTTAAGGCAAATAAAGTGATCAACGAAAGGAAAAAAGTAATGAAATTTCTCTTTAGCATGTTTTTTGTGTTTTAAGGTTAAAATTTAAATCCCACTAGGGAACGGTAAATTTAAATGCTAATGGCTAAGGAGGCGTCGTTCACTTATTGAGCGGTCAATTTGAATGATCGATACGTGAAAAATGATCATGACAATTGAAAATATCGAAAGTGTCTTTTAAAATCTTTCAAAAATTATTGGAAATTGTACCTTAGTTCAATTAATACATTTTCAATGAAAAGAGCCACACAATCAAAGGTTTTTTATTTTATTCTATTTTGCTTTCTTTTTAGCGCCAATCTACAATCTCAATCCATGCAACAAATTCATTTATGGCCTGGTACCGTTCCAGGTGAAACAGAACCCAAAGCAATTGATGTCGTCAGTGAGGATAATAAGGGTGATGTAAAGAGAATTGCAAGAGTCACTGATCCTATAATGGATGTTTATCAACCAGAAAAAAGTAAATCCAATGGCATTGGAGTCATTGTTTGTCCTGGTGGTGGTTATGGGATTTTGGCAATAGACAAGGAAGGCTATGAAATTGCATCTTGGTTGAAAGATCTTGGATATACTGCTTTTGTTCTACATTATCGGGTGCCACAAAAAAGGCTTGGGGCTTTGCAAGATGCACAAAGGGCGATGAGGATTGTAAAAAGCGGTGCTCAAAAATGGGGCATTGATGCTGAAAAGATTGGCATCATGGGCTTTTCTGCTGGAGCTAGCTTGAGTGCGCGTTTGTCTACTTTGTATGGAGAACAAATCTATGAAGCAATTGATGATGCAGATAAACTCTCTTGTAAGCCGGCATTCACAGCCCTTATTTATCCTGCTTACTTAGACGAAGGTCCAAACCGCTCTTTAACGCCTGAATTAAAAGTCTCGGATCAAACTCCACCGATGTTTCTTTTTGAAACTGCAGATGATCCCTATGGAAACAGTGCCCTGGTTATGGCTGGTGCACTGAGAGACGCTAAAGTTCCTGTCGAATTGCATTATTTACCGTTTGGTGGGCATGGTTATGGTCTCAGAAAGGGTAATGATGCTGCTGAGGCATGGCCTGTGTTCTTGTCTAAATGGTTGATGAAGATTCAAAAATGACAATGGTTACGGGATGTTTATTTGTTTATGCGTTTATTTGTTTATGAACTTTCAAACTTTATGAACTTTTTACTTTGTACAGACGCAAGGCCTTGCGTCTCTCCATTTTTATACTACCCGAAATTTTAAATTATTTCTAGAATTATTAAAAACATAATTTTTCAATGCACCAATTATTTAATAAATAATTTTTATTAAATAATCTGGTTTTTAATAATTTACATTTAAATTAGCGTTGACTTCAATCGCGTAGAAAAACGCATTCCTGAACTTTAATTCTTTAACACTTTCGCCATTGACGAACAGAAAATATTTTTACAATTAAATAAATAATTAACTACCTAAATTTTAAATTATGAGTTTACCAAATCTGCCTTTAACGGTTCAAGCACTCAATTACTACGCCAATTGGACCAATTTGATTGCCATCGGGCCAAATGCTTCAACATTACGACTTTCTTTAGGTGATTCTACCTTAACAAACACTTATTGGTTTGTAGTAATTGATAGAGTTTCACTAAAGGTTGTTGCAAATTTCACTACAAAAGATAATGCTAATGTACCAACGCAATTATCACCGTATTTGGGCAATACCCAATATTTATTAATTTTGAGTACTCAAAATTTGGGTTCTGCATATTTGCCACATGGTGCTTTGTATTCATTTCTTGAATCAGAAGGTGCAGGTGTGGAATTGAAAAGATTGGAGCAAATTTATTCTACACTCAATTGTGGTACATGGGGTTTCATGGCTTATTCTTTTGTCTGTGTACTAGGTGATGATGGAAGTGGAGCTTTCGAAGCTTCTACCCTACAGCAGAATGCTTTATTACAGACCATTCAGCTGATGCCGATTAATATTAGCGGAACCAACTATTACACACCTATCTCGCTGTAAATAAATTTGTCAAATAAAAAATGATTGCTCAATTCGGGCAATCATTTTTTATTCTCGCAGTCCTCCTGTATGAATGAAAACCACAATGTCGCCTGGCTTATAAAACTTATTTTTTATATCTTCCATTAAACCAAAAAAAGCCTTCCCCGTATAGATAGGATCCAGTGGTAAATCATATTTGTTTTTTACTTCATCTATAAACAACAATAAATCAGTAGGTATTTTACCATATCCTCCAAAATGAAATGCGGAACGCACAGTTAATTTATTTGGAATTTGTACTACATTTTTATTGAATAATTTGACGTAATTGATTATTTCTGCTTGCATCCAGTCACCTTTCAAAGCAGGATACACAACCATTTGGGCACGATCCTTCTTCATACAAGACAGCAATCCTCCTGCTGTACCACCTGTTCCCATGGACAATACTAAATGGCTGTAATCAGGAATTTGTACTTTTATCTCTGAATATAATTCTTGAATCCCTGACAATGCAAACTGATTACTGCCACCTTCAGGAATGACTAAATAATTTGGAAATTCGCTAATTATTTTGTTTGCAATTTCTCCCCTTTCCTTTTCACGATAAGCTGCACGGTCAATAAAATATAATTTAACTCCACTGGTTTTAGCAAACGCCAATGTTTCATTTTCAGGATCGAAACCATCACCGCGCACCAGTACAATTACGGGAATATCAAATAACTGTCTGAGGCCGGCAAGTGCATACAAATGATTGGAATGTGCTCCACCAAATGATATAATACCTTCATATCCCTGGGATTGCATATGTTGTAAATTCCCATTGAGTTTACGCCACTTATTTCCTGAAATTATCGGATGCGTTTGATAGTCTTCTTTGACAATCAATTTCACTCCATATTGCTGATAAACGTCTTTTATTTCTCTAACAGGAGTTGGACATTTAATAACTTCACTACTGGAAAAATTCAATTCTAAAATTCTGCATATCTGGAAAGCAAAAGCGGATCAGTTTCCTGCGCTTTCGCTTTTTTCACATATCCATCCAACTCTTCCATCAATGGTGCAGCACCTGGATCTGGATTACCTGCCATCTGAGATTTCATGACAGCCAATGTGGAGACAGCCATAAATCTCAAAAAGTTATTTTTCTCCATGTTAGTACCAACCAAAAATAATTGGTCTGTATAGGGTTTTACTTCAGCAGGTTTTAATTGCATTAAGTATTGTACAAATGGACCGAATAATTGATAAGTATTATAAATGGTAGAGGAATTGATTTTATCCATAAACCACTTGCCCATCATTGGATCTTTTGATTTGGAATAAACGGCTCCCAAACCTCCCAAAATCATTTCTGAATCCAAAGATTCAAACTTCTTAGCATATGTTAAGGCTAGAGAATCATCAACTTCTGCCATAATTGCTAGTGCATTTGCCAACCCTGGAATGGATTTTTCTGTGTCCAAAATCTCCAGCAATAATGGTTTCAGATCCTCATCAGTTTCCATCATTTTTTGCAATGCCAATGCTCTTAACTCAGTATGATTTCCTTTTACGGCTAAATTCTTTAATTTAGAAACATATTTGGTCGCATCACTCATATTTTCCAAAGCGGCTACCTGAACCAAATAATTATTATCCAATAATCCAATTTCAGTCAGTCTATCATAATCCACGCTATCCATCAAAGATAATTCATTGATTGCTGCGTATCGCTGAGCGGCATTTGGCGAAAACATCAACTGTCCCCAATTATAATCGATGGACTTATCTTCAGTGATGACTGCCAAAATATCATCTTTACCATCTAATATCACACTACTTGGTTTTTCTAAAACATCACTCACGATGAGGGTATCGAATTGATTTTTTGCCCAAACTTTATGGAAGCTAGCCTTACCATTTGCATCATATATCGCCATTTCAAATGGAATTTTATAGTTGGGATATTGTTGTTGTGAAACATAGGCTATGAGTTGCTTTTTATTTGCATCGTATTCATAAGATACATTGATTTCCGGATGCCCTTCTGTCAAATACCACTGATCAAAAAACCAATTGAAGTCTTCTCCGGTGACTTCTTCAAAAGCCATTCTCAATTCATCAACTTCAACTGCTGTGTATTCATTCTTTTTTAAATAATGGTTTAAGGAAGCGAAGAAAGCATCATCTCCAACATAAGACCTCAACATATGTAATACCAACCCACCTTTGTTGTAGCTGTGTGCATCAAACATATCTTCTCTATTACCATAACCATAGTGGATCAGTGGGTGTGCGCCTTGTGCTGCATTTGCAAGATATCCTTGCATCTCATTGAGTCTATGTAAATCTGCACGTTCTAGTCCATATTTATTTTCAAACCATAGGTATTCTGCATAATTTGCAAAACCTTCATTGAGTGTAAGATTGGCCCAACTTTCACAAGTTACCAAATCACCAAACCAATGGTGGAACATTTCGTGGGCCACGATTGCATCATTGTCATCATCAATCAATTCACGATCAGTCTTTTGTACAAATTCTCCAAAAACAACAGCCGTTGTATTTTCCATCGCACCTGATACATAATCTCTGGCAGTCACTTGAGCAAACTTTTCCCACGGATATGGATAATTGAGCTTGTTGGAGAAAAATTCCAACATCTCCGGAGTATGGTTGAAAATCAATTTAGCATGATCTTTGTACTTTGGTTCTACCACATAGTAAAGTGGAACATCCTTCCATTGGTCTTTGACCCAAGCGTATTCTCCAATGGCCATCATAAAAAGATATGGTGCATGAGGTTTTGTCATTTTCCAAGTGTCAGTGCGTTTGCCATCAGCACTTTTAACAGAGGTCACCATAGTACCATTTGACAAGGTGGAAAATTTATCATCCACCGTTATAGCCAATTCTTGAGTACATCTTTCATTGGGTTTATCAATGGTTGGAAACCACCTACTACTGCTTTCCGTTTCACCTTGGGTCCAAATTTGTTGCGGTTTATCAGGATCTGATTTATCTGCATTGATAAAATACAAACCCTTGTCTGAAGTAATTGCTGCACTTCCACCGATCTCACCTTCATTGGGCTTGGCAATATAATCGATGACCACAATAAGTTCTTCTCCCTTTTTATATGTTTTGCCTAGTTGTATATTCAACTCTTTACCATCATATTCAAACTCTAGGGGCGATGTTGTAGACTTTATTTTCACCGATTTAATTTCAAAGCTTTTTGCATCCAATCGCAAAGTGTTTTGAGGGTAGAAATACGGCGTCAAAGTCAATTCGGCCAGACCAATCAATTGCTCTTTTTGCCAGTCAAATGAAACCGCCAATTTTGTATGGATCAAATCAAATACTTGCGTTGCTGCAGGATTATAAATGGCAGGTGTTGGCTCTTCGTCCTCTTCTTGAAATTCTGGACTATTGCCATCAACAACCATGGTATCAAAAACAACTTTTTCTACATCCTCTTCCTCATCTTTAGAGACTGTTGGCATTTCTTTAGATGTTTTACAGGAAAGCATCATGGTAAAGGCCAGTAATAAAATATAGGCTATTTTTTGAAAAGGTTTTATAAAATCAATATTTAAAAATTGCATTTATATGATTTATTTAATTGATAAATTTTTCTCTTTCCTTGAGGAATATTGCTCCGAATGTAATGCCCAAAAGTAGGTGAATGATGAAGGCACCTGGATTGGCTGTTAATTCAGCGGTATAAAAACGGTACATATTCAATGCAGTTATAACGTGGTAGCCCATAAAAATGAGTGTTGCCATTTTTATTAACTGGCTGTATTGAAAGTGTTTGAATATTTGAAAACTCAAGATGCCAAAAATTATTGCAGCAAAAGCAATGAGTTTGCTCAGCATGATGGATTCTAGGGTGGCTTGGCCGTTGTTCAACAGCCATTCAGGTCTTAGGAAAAAAACCATTCCACCAATTCCTTCGATCGCTGCATTTAACAAAAAAACCTGCTTTACAGACATTATTTGATTATTTTTCTAGAATAGAATCTGCTTGATTAAGTTCTTCTGTATGGAAACCAATGGGATTGAATCCGATATTAGATTTGGTGGTGGGTTGATCATCGTCAAAATCTTCCCATTCTGTAATATCCTTGAGAAATAATTCAAAATGACGGAGGATGAATGGTTTATTCAATTCGTCGGGTCTTAGAATTTCAAGAGTTTTGGGCGGTTTTGGTTCGCCATAACCCTCAATATAGGGGCTCATCAACATGACCATAATTTTACCATTGAATAGTTGTTGATAAATGATGGCTCCATTGCTTTTCACCATGGTTCTTTTCACATCAGAACCTTCTAGGTTTTCACTGATACCACTACTCGACTTACCAAGATCCAGAATGACCGCTTCTAAATTTTCAATATTGTCCTGGTTTTTTACTTCACCCTTAAGTTCGCACGCTTTTAATATCTCATTGAGCGTAGTGTGGATCATCGGTTTGATCATTCTATTCCATTCGGTTCTATAATTGACTGTATTACTTAAAACAGTTTTATAGGCATTGGCTTTGACTTGCAGTGTTCCGTAATCCATATTACAAAAAATGATGTAGAAATAAAATGTGAAGCTAGCAAAAAAGTTCGATTTTAATATATAATGCCTTGTGATTACGCATTCAGCGATCAGTTTTCAGCTTTCAGTTTTCTTTTTGCTGTAAGCCTTGGGCGAGACATGTTATTGGTTTATTTGTTTATGCGTTTATTTGTTTATGCGTTTATCTCAGCATTGCCACAATTGAACGGGCTGAAGCCTATTTGCCCTCCATTCTCTTTATCTCAGCAGTTCCGCAATTTCGCAGTTCCGCGGTCGAACTTGCTGAAGGAGCTTTGCGCGGCGTTTTCGTTATCTCAACATTGCACAATTGAACAGGCTAAAGCCTATTCACCCTCCATTCTCTTTATCTCAGCAGTTCCGCAATTCAGCAATTTCGCAGTTCAGCAGTTCAGCAATTCCGCGATTCCGCAATTTCGCAGTTCCGCGGTCGTACTTGCTGAAGGAAGTTTGCGCGGCATTTCGTTATCTCAGCATTGCCACAATTGAACGGGCTAAAGCCAATTCGCCCTCCATTCTCCTTAACTCAGCATTTTCGCAATTCAGCAGTTCAGCAATTTCGCAATTGAGGTTTGCGCTGCGTTTTTGTTATCTCCGCATTGCCACAATTGAACAGGCTGAAGCCTTTTCGCCCTCCATTCTCTTTTTCTCAGCAGTTTCGCGATTCAGCGATTCAGCAATTCAGCAATTCCGCAGTTCAGCAATTCCGCGATTGCACAGTTGCACAAAATAAAAGCAGCGCCTACTTTTACAAATAAGCGCTGTCATTTACACTGATATAGATCAGACATGTTCTATGGATTGTAACTTCACAGGGGGAAAAGTGTGGCTTAATATCTTGAAATATTACAATGACCTACCTGGATAAATCATGAATATTTTGTAAATCTTTATTTAAAGCGCGAACGAGTTTGGTGCAAATATGCAAGGTCGTTGTGCTGATCCGTAAATTGCTTTTTGATGTGCATTTCTGCTACAACATTACTATATGTCTCATTCAGAAAATTCAACATTGCAGAAGAACTCTCATTGTATTGGCTAGCAACAACTCCTTCTAAAGCAACTTGCTCCACTTTACAGATAGATACTTGCTCTTTGGCAGCTATTTTTGAAAATTCAGATGACTTCTGACCCAATACATATTGAATGGCAATTTCTTCATTTGAAGCTTTCAACGTTCTTTTGTGATTGCTTGCTTGCAAGTTTTCTTCGCCCATCATCCATTGCATGATCGTTGCATGATTTGCTTGGCCTAGGTTGGTAACTTTCCAATCCGTGCTGATGCCATAAATAGTAGGATATTTATCAACTTGGTAAAGGTTTAGCAATTCAGCTTCCTCCTGAGAAATGTTGATGATAGGATGATTGAGCTTTTGTGTCCAATCACCCATTGAAGAAGAATTGCATTCTTCGCTGCCTTTGATACAAGCGGTGGATGTATTTACATCAGACTCAATATATAATACTACAAGGTTATTCATTCCTTGTTTGCCATATAATGCATAAACATCGTTTAAGGTTTCTGACATGGCATACTTCCAGCTTGACGGGGACCAAGCAGCACCGAAATTCACGATGACATGTTTTCCTTGTGCCAACATATCAGATAGATCGAACGAATTACCATTGATATCCGTTACAGAAAAATCGGTGGCAGCACTACCATTTGTCAACGCAGCATTTAGCCTGTTTGACATCAAAGAGAATAATACTATTGCTAAAGAGCAAACTACTTTTACTTTCATTTTGGGATGAAATTTGATTAAAATGAATAATTAAAAAGTGTATGCTCAGGGGACTAGAATTAAAGAGAAATTAGTCGAGACTAACTGGTGGATTCTGCTTTATTTCGCGTCAAAAATATCGGATTGTTTTGGATGCACCAAATATTAATCGCATTTTTATTATAAAATATTTAAATTTCTCTTAACAAATCGAATATACATGGTAGAATATTCTCATTTGAAGATTTTTTATATATTAATATTTTTTTTAATGTTAATTGATTTCTAGGAGATTAGGAGACACAAAAAGCATGCATCTGAATCAGTCCTTTTTAAAACAAGAATTAGTGTACTTATTACTATTTAGATAAAGTTCTTGTTTTGAGACAAAATGTTGCATCTGATGCGAATCAGGTATAACACAACTCTCGTACTTGCCAAAAAGCTTATACCTTACCTTAGCAACTTGATCATATAAAAAATCACTAATCGGAGTTGGTATCCACCCAAAGTGGGATATCAGACGATATGGAAAGCCCAAAAATGATGCCAGTTTGATGACTGCTTGGCTTTTCACCATATACTTACCTGAAACTAAAATGATGATCGAATCAACTTGCTCTAAAGATGGAGGAAGGATATTCAAAGATCTTGCATCTTGCAACGTTGCAAATCTAAAAACACCATTTTTATTTCTACGTAGTAGGAATTGCACAGTCTTATCACAGAACTTACAAACCCCGTCATAGAAAACTGTAATATATGCTTCTTCCATTCTTTATTTTATTGGAATTTATGTTAAATCTACGTAGTTTAAATGAGTACTTAGAATGAAGTTTGAATACTTAATTTATAAAGTATACTCGCTACTTAAAAAATCAAATTTTGGTATCTTTTCATCATAAAACATACATTCCTAATAAACATTTTATACGCATATAGTTGCAAATATACTTGAACAATGATACATTTGTAAAATATTTACCAAATGGTTAAATTAAATGGTTAACAAAGAACTTACATTAGACACCGAGGAGAAAATCCTACAAGCAGCCACCAAAGTATTCGAACGTGATGGCTATGCGGGTGCAAGAATGCAAGTTATTGCTGATGAAGCAGGAATGAATAAAGCTTTACTCCATTATTACTTTAGATCAAAAGAAAAGCTGTTTAGTAAAATCTTCCTTGAGAAGTACAATAAGTTCTTTTCTACCCTTTCTATTCTTGCAGACCAAGAAATGGATTTTTTCGAAAAAATAGATAAGGTCATAGATTCTTATATGGAAATGCTGATTCAAAATCCTGAAATGCCGTCAATGTTGATCAATACCATCACCCATCATCCAGAACTTATACAAAAACTAAATACGGAAGGTGCGCAAAAAATGAGAATTGTGCTCCAATCTGAGTCTGAAAAAGGCAACATCATTGCTGTTGAAAGTTTACAAATTCTCACCTCAGTTGTTGGTTTGTGTATCATGCCTTTTTTAGCCAAGCCCATTGCTATGCATGTCTTCAAACTAGATATGGATTTCTATCAACAAGTTTTGCTCAATAGAGGTCCTTTTGTCAAAAAAGCGGTAAGAGCCATTTTGAAACCATAAAAAAAATTATTCCATCATTAACTAACTGGTTAAAATGAACGGTCAAAAATTATTTTTCTTCCTAGCTATAAACCTTTTTGGTATCGCTTTATTGAGAGCCCAACATCCTGTCAAGTTAGAAGAGCTGTTTGAAAAAGCAATTAGTCAAGGCACTTCCGCGAATCAAAGCCAACTCATCAATCAAGCTTTAGCAATCAACCAAAAAAATGCCAATGCTAATTACTTGCCCAAGTTATCAATCAATGGAGCAGCTAGTTATCAAACTGATGTCACTAGTTTTAAGGTGCCTATTCCTGGAATTGAAATCCTACCACCTTTCAAGGATCAATACAAAGTCACTTTGGATCTTCAGCAAAATATTTACGATGGCGGTTCAACTACAGCGCTCAAAAAATTCAATTCGGCAAATAGCAAAGTGGAATTAGCAAAAGTAGAACATGAAAACACACAGTTGAAAGAAGCCATTGCGCAATTATATTATAGTGCTGCATTGATAGACCGGCAAAAAGAAAACATTGAGGCATTAAAACGACAAGTGACTTTGAAGATCGAGCGGTTTGAAGATCTTCTACAATTGGGTACTACGACTAAATTGGCCTTGCAACAATTGCAGACGAAAATTATGGAATTGGACCAACAATTATTTGATTTAAAATTCAAAAAAAATGGAATCATTTCCGGAATCAATTTACTTACTGGATTGAGTCTCACCGAGGAAGTGAACTTTGAGATCATTAGCATGGATGATTTTTCACCTTCAACCAATCTCTCCAGAACAGAATTAAAACTTCTGCAAGCACAACAGGCCCTGCTTTCAAACTCGACCAATCTCATCAAAAGCAAATACGCCCCCAAACTCGCATTGGTTGGTACATTGGGTTATGGAAGGCCTGGTTTGAATTTTCTAGCTCGCGATTTTGATACTTATGGCATTCTTGGTCTCAACCTCAAAATACCTATAGAGCACTTTTACACCAAAGGCATGAGCAATGAATTGAGGCTCAATGATATTCAAAATTTACGAATCAATGAACAAATTGAACAGTTTACCACCGCGCAAAATGTAAAGCTGACTTCCCAAGAAAATGAAATTTTTAGACTCCAATCAGCCATTGTAACTGACACAGAAATCATAAAAATGAAGACTGAAATGTTGGTCGTCATTGAAGACCAATTTACCAATGGCATTATCACCCAAAGAGAGTATTTAGAAGAATTAGAACAGGTAACCCTTTCTAAAAATTCACTCGCACTGCATGAAGTGCAACTCGCTCAAGCCATCATTCAATATCAATTATTTCTAGGAACATTATAATCATTATACCAATGAGAAAATCATATTTACTATTTCTGATCATTTCAGTTTTTGCAGCTTGTGATCAATCCAATAACAAGTTTGATGCAAGTGGAATATTTGAAGCAGATGAAGTCATCGTATCTGCCGAATCCATGGGGAAACTCATCAGTCTGAAAATAACAGAAGGCGATGTTATCAAAAAAGGTGCCGTTGTGGGTGGTATCGAAGACAATAATTTGCTATTGCAAAAAGGACAGTTACAAGCCACTATCGATGCATTGTATGACAAAAAGGTAAGCCCAGCGCCACAGGCGAGTATATATTCGCAGCAAATCATAAACCAAAACGCAAATATCGCCACGTTAAAAGCTCAAATGAAAGTTTTGCAAGTAGAACAAAATCGCATCAGTCAACTGGTGAGTAAAGATGCCGTGCCAGCAAAACAACTAGACGATATTAACGGCCAGGTAAGCATTCTCAATCAGCAAATTGCTGCAGCAGAAACGATGTTGGGCACACTCAGGCAGCAGATCAAATCTACTCAAAGTACTTCTGCCATTCAAAACAAGGCCATTCTCAGTGAGCAAAAACCACTTGAACAACGCATTGCCCAATTGGATGATCAAATTCAAAAAAGCATCATTGTCAACCCAATTGATGGCACGGTATTGACCAAATACATGGAAGAGAACGAAGTCGCTACCATTGGTAAACCCATTTATAAAATTGCAAAGTTGGACCAATTAATATTGCGGGCTTATGTCACTGGCAATCAGCTCAATCAAATAAAGGTAAACCAAAAAGTAGGGGTAACAACTGGTTCTGATGAAAACGCAAAAACGACTGAAGGCACAATCATTTGGGTAGCATCTAAGGCAGAATTCACACCAAAGACCATCCAAACCGTGGATGAAAGAAGCAATTTGGTATATGCCATCAAAGTTTTGGTGCCCAATGACGGTTATCTTAAATTGGGAATGTACGGCGACGTGAGTTTTCAAAATAACTCCTCTGATAAAAAATAACATGAGCCTCATTGTCAAAAATATCATCAAAACTTACGACAAGGGCAATGTGCTTGCCTTGGATAATGTCAGTTTTGAGGTCAAACAAGGAGAACGCTTTGGCATCATTGGGCCAGACGGTGCCGGTAAAACCTCCCTTTTCAGGATTTTAACGACACTTTTGCTCGCTGATAGTGGCGTGGCGAGTGTTTGTGGAAATGATGTTGTTTTAGGTTTTGATAAAATCAGGCGCATCAGTGGCTATATGCCCGGAAAATTTTCGCTGTATCAAGACTTGAGTGTGGAGGAGAATTTAAACTTTTTCGCTACTGTTTTTGGGACAACTGTAGCAGAAAACATGCATCTAATCAAGGATATTTACGTCCAGATTGAACCTTTCAAAGATAGGCCTGCGGGAAAGTTATCTGGAGGCATGAAACAAAAGTTGGCCTTGTGTTGCGCATTGATCCACGAACCCAAAATACTTTTTTTAGATGAACCTACAACAGGAGTTGATCCAGTCAGCAGAAAGGAGTTTTGGGATATGCTTGATCGACTAAAAAGTCGCAACATTACCATTCTGGTTTCCACTCCGTACATGGACGAAGCCAGCAGATGTGACCGCATTGCCTTGATGCAAACGGGTAAAATTTTAGCGATTGATACGCTAGACAACATCATTGGTAGTTATAAAAACAAGGTTTTTGGTGTGGAAACCAGACAGATGCATCAATTATCTCAATTCTTTAAAACTCACAAGGCGGTTCATTCATGTTATCCCTTTGGAGATACTTTACATGTCACGCCCAAAGATGCTCTTTTGACATCAATTGAGCTTGAATCAAGTTGCAAATCAGCTGGTTTTCAAGACGTCAAGGTATTTGATATCGTACCAAATATTGAGGATATTTTTATGAATCTCATGGGACAAAATAATGGAATATGAGTAAGGAAGCCATCATCAAAACACAAAATTTGACCAAGTCTTTTGGGGCATTTACGGCTGTGGATAAAATCTCATTTGAGGCCATGCCTGGAGAAATTTTTGGTTTTCTTGGTGCTAATGGCGCTGGAAAAACTACCGCCATGAAGATGCTAAGTGGTCTTTTAAAGCCTTCTTCAGGGACGGCATCGGTAGTCGGATTTGATGTTTTTAAACAATCAGAAATGATCAAGAAAAACATTGGCTACATGAGTCAAAAATTTTCTTTGTACGATGATTTAACGGTGGAAGAAAATATTGCCTTTTTTGGAGGAATTTATGGTCTGAGAGGTGATGTTTTAAAGCTTGCCCAAATGGAGTTGTTGGAAAGATTACAATTGATGGATCAATCCAAAAAGCTTGTAGCGTCCTTGCCTTTGGGTTGGAAACAAAAATTGTCATTTAGCGTAGCTATGATCCACAAACCACGGTTGGTCTTTTTGGACGAACCAACTGGAGGAGTTGACCCGATTACCAGAAGACAATTTTGGGAAATGATTTATGAAGCTGCAGAAAATGGAGTCACCATTTTTGTAACTACTCACTATATGGACGAGGCGGAATATTGTTCCAGGGTGAGCATCATGGTAGATGGCAAAATAGCTGCTATGGATACACCTCGAGCATTGAAAGAGCAGTTTGGCGCAAAAAATATGGACGAAGTTTTTTATACACTGGCGCGAGGAGCTAAAAGAGGAGAATAAGATGAAAACATTTTTAGCATTTGTTTTAAAGGAATTTCAACACGTTTGGAGGGACAAGAGGAGTCTATTCATCCTCATCGCCATGCCAGTGATGTTGATGTTTATTTTTGGTTTTGCCTTGAGCAATGAAGTAAAGAATTCCAATATTGCCATTTTATGTCCTAAACCAGATGAGGAGGTGCTTTCACTGATTGAAAAAATCGACCAGAGCAAATATTTTACCATCAATAAAATGATGCACAATCCCAATGAAATTGAAAATTATTTCAAACAAAATAAAGGCAAAATGGTCATTGTCTTTGAAAACGATTTTGCCGATAAATTACAGCATGACAAGTTAGCCAATGTGCAATTGATTGGCGATGCAACAGATCCAAATACTGCAACTACGATGATCGGATATGCGCAAGGCATCATTGCAGATTATCAAAAGAGTTTATTGGGAGAAACCAATTTACCCTATGCCATCCAAGTGGAGACCAGAATGTTGTACAATCCTCAATTGCTCAGTGCTTATAATTTTGTGCCGGGTGTGATGGCTTTGATTTTGACACTTTTGGGTACAATGATGACTTCAGTTTCTATTGTCAAGGAAAAAGAATTTGGGTCTATGGAATTACTTTTGGTTTCACCAGTCAAACCCATCATGGTAATATTCAGTAAAGCCCTACCTTATGCGCTGCTTTGTTTTATCGATGTGCTCATCATTTTGCTCATGGCAAGGTACGTTTTGGATATGCCCATTCGGGGAAACATTTTCTTGCTCTTGGCGATGAGTGTTCTTTTTATTTTTACCACCTTGTCTCTCGGACTTTTGATTTCAAACAGTGTAGATCAGCAACAAGTCGCTATGTTTATTTCGCTCGTTGGTTTGATGATGCCGAGCCTGATTTTTAGCGGATTTATGTTTCCAATTGAAAACATGCCCAAGCCTATGCAAATCATCAGCAACATAGTTCCAACAAAATGGTATTTTGAAATACTGAAATCTGTTATGGTCAAAGGACTCGGCTTTTCCTACATTTGGAAACACACCTTGATTTTGGTTGGAATGACTGCTTTTTTCACTTTGGTTGCTGTCAGAAAATTCAAAATCAGGTTATCATGATTGGAATAGTTATTAAGAAGGAGTTTCGCCAGATTTTTAGAAATCCCAATATTCTGCGGATGATGATGGTTATGCCCATTATACAACTAATCATCATCCCTTTTGCGGCTGACTATGAGATCAAAAATATCGACCTTGCCATTGTGAATCAAGACAATAGTAGTTATTCGCAGCGTCTAGTGCAAAAATTAGTTGCGGGAAACTATTTTCAATTGGTCGAAGCAAGCACTGATTATCGGACAGCTCAGGAGTCGATAGAAAAAGGACATGCTGACCTCATCATCACCATTCCTCATGATTTTGAGAAAAATATCATCAAGGAAAACAAAGCTACCATCAGCATCTCGGCTGATGCGGTCAATGGCGTCAAAGCTGGTTTGGGTAATCTTTATGCCAATCAAATCATAGGACAATTCAATGCTGAAATTCGAGAGGAATTACTAGTGATGCCCCGCCATAATGAGATTGTAAACATCCAGACATTTGCCCAAAATCGGTACAATCCGCACAATGATTATCATTTATTTATGGTGCCAGGTATATTGGCATTGCTGGTGACCATGGTGGGTGCTTTAATTAGTACACTTAACATTGTCTCAGAAAAAGAAAAGGGAACCATTGAGCAAATCAATGTCACACCTTTAAAGAAATATCAATTCATCATTGGAAAGTTGACACCCTTTTGGATATTGGGTATGATTTCTATTACGATTGGTTTCATCATCAGTTATGTTGTTTTTGGCATTGTCTCATTGGGTGGATATTTATCCATTTATTTATACTCAGGTTTGTATTTGCTAGCGGTACTTGGTATTGGACTTTTGCTGAGCACTTTTGTGGACACTCAACAACAAGCCACACTTTTCAGCTTTTTCCTGATGATGAATTTTGTTTTACTCAGTGGATTGTACACGGCAGTAGAAAGTATGCCTGGTTGGGCAAGATTTTTATCTGATCTTTTACCGCCATCACATTTTATAAAAGTCATCAGATCTATATTTATCAAAGGAAGTAGTGTGGTTGATATTTTGCCTGAGTTTGGCATCATGGCCATATTTGCGGTGGTATTGAATGGGTTGGCAGTGATGAATTATCGCAAAAGAGCTTAAATAATGGTTAATGGTTAATTATTAATGGTAAATGGTTAAGCTTCCCAGATCATTGCCCCAACATTTGTTCCGCTTCTGAAGATCAGCTGGAAAAGGTACCCCGCGGAATGTGCAGATGAAGGCAGAATGAAAACTCAATTAAGATTTGCGAGAAACAAACTCCCGTATGAATAAAAATCAGCGAAGATTTGCGAGATCAGCGGGAAACAAACTTCATCGAAAAGGTGTCCCGCAGATTGCGCAGATGAACGCAGAATGAAACTCAATAAAGATTAGCGAAGATCTGCGAGATCAGCGGGAAACAAACTTCTTCAGATTGCACAGATGAACATTAACCATTAATTATCAATCATTTGTCTTTAACCATTGATCATTAACCCATAAAAAAATCATTCTTCCTCATCATCAGCGTCCAGCCTTTCCACCAAATTCATGACCCACAATATTACTTTGGGGCTCAAGAATTTTGAGATGCCAGCTTTGCGCTCCGCAGTTTTAAGGATATTGATGTTTTTGTAGCCTATGTTTCTTTCTTCCGCAAGGGTGATGTACTCATCCCATTCGCTGCGAGAAATGATGTCGAAGTTTGCGCGTAGTATATCTACATCAGTAGGGTCTTGTAAATCGTAAGTGGGCATTTGATCTGATTTTATTTTAAGTTTTTCTATTCTTGAAGTGGTAAATGTAGTCTATTGTAAGCACTTCAAACCAACTGCCTTTCCATTGTTAACTGTACAAATGATGAGCTGTTCCTTTTTCAAGAATAAAGCGTCTCTTACATCTCCCAAAACCCAAAGGCCAATCTTTGCATTATCCATTGGTTGGAATCCAGATTTACCGTCGCCAATCAATAATTGTCCAAAGGATCCATCCTGTGGACCAACTAGAGATTCATTGGGATAAAAGTTGCCCAGAACAAGCAAATCTACCTTTCCGTCCTTGTTGAAATCTCCTGAAATAATTTTCGATGCCGGCGCCGTTTGTGCGTCTAATGGAAGTGCATTCAAACTAAAATTACCTTTACCGTCATTTATTGCCACCATAGATCTCAATTCTGTAGCGGTCAATTTTTGCACATTTGCCAAATCATTGTCTGTAAATAATTCATCAAAACCAACTTTGGCATAATCGTCAAACTTTATAAATCTTTTCTTGAATTGTACAATTTGCCCAGTCAAGGTGCCTAGTGGATGCGCCGAAACTAATTTATCTTTGAGGTGTAATGCGTAAATGGGATCATAAACTCCATCGCCATTGAAATCCTTTCCCATCAAATATGCTGGTTTCATTTCATTGGTTTTGTAGAGGCTGTTGAGTCCTTCGTTACCCAATACCAAATCTTGATCACCATCACTGTCTATATCCACTACTTCCAAACTTTTCCACCAACCAGCAGGTAATCCCATCTCTCTGACAACAAATTCTCCATTTTCTTTAGCCAACAAAATGGGTTTTTGCCATTCCGCCAAAATGATCAATTCCTTACTGCCATCCTGATCGACATCAACCTCCTCAACCGCAGAAATCAAACCGTAGCTTTGTAGTTGAGCTAACCATTTTGTTTTTCCATCCACATATTTACCTCCTTCATTGACCAGGTAGCGATGAGTTCCAAACATAGGAAACTGGCCAGCTTGGTGGTGATTGGTGATCAAAATGTCCATGTCTTTGTCGCCATCAAAGTCAAATAAAATTGCCTTTTGTGAGCAAACGGTGATGTCTGGAAGAATGGCTTTGGAAGTAAAAATCTGGTTTGCTGAGTTTTCAAAAAACATGGGCTGATAAGCTTCTTTGTTTTTGATTGCAACATCTGCAACTCCGGGAATCAACATGATGTCATCCAGACCGTCCCCATTATGATCAAACACGAGTAGATCGCCTACTTCGATTTGTTGCGAAGCAATCATGGTCAGAGAATCAAATTTGCCATCAGTTTTTTGAATGAATATTTGTGTAGGACTTCCTCGGTAGGCGCCACCAATTACAAAGTCCGTGAGGGTGTCACCATTGAAATTTCCAGACTTAATGACCGGTCCTCTTCTAGTCAGCATTTTTTGTAAAGTAGGTCTTACAAAAAAGTCCACATAATCTGACTCTTTATGATTGAATTGAAATACACCTTCCGCTGAAACAAATAATGGATTTTGAGGAGATTTTGGATCATAAATAAATGGCATTCCCCCTTTTTGCCATTCTAAGTTTACGATCGAATTGGCTTGTAAACCCGTGACTTTTTGCACGCTTTGGTCGGGCCAAAATATTTGTAAGCTGTCAATAATACTGTCATTGCCAAGTCCAAAAATCATTTCTCTTCCCATACTGGATAAAAAGCCTCTGACGGGATAATTTTCTAAAACTTGTGACATTCCCTTTTGCCAAAGGACCACCTTAGCTCCAATTGCTTGAGCGTTCTGCGGGCTTCCTTTCAATTTGACAGACAAAAAATGTCCATTTTCAATTTTATTTTCATACAAAAAGGCTTCATCATCTATATTATTTACGACCAAATCAAGATCACCGTCATTATCCAAGTCACCATATGCCGCACCATTTGAATAGGAAAGATCATTCAAGCCCCATTTGGTAGAAACGTCTTCAAAAGGCTCGTTTTTATGGGCTTTGAAGGCATAATTATTAAGCTTCACTTCAGGTATCTGATCTACAAATTCTTTTCTAAATTTTTCTTGAGCTGACTTGTCCCCAAAGATGTTTTGATTTTTATAATAATTGATAAAATCCAAGTCAGTCACATTTTTTCTATAACCATTACTAACGTGAACATCCTTCAGTCCATCTAAATCGAAATCAGCAAGCAAAACACTCCAGCTCCAATCTGTACAGGCTACCCCATACATCAATCCTCGTTCACTAAATATGGGTTTGGATTCTAGGTCGCCCATGTTGAGTTGCAAAGAATTGCGCATATATTGTTTATGATACTTGTACCTTTCCGAAGTGCTGGTACTCTTCTTTTGATAATCATCTCGCGCGATCATCTTTTTTTGTCTCAAATTGTCTTCGGGCAACATGTCAAGCTGCATGATATCTACACGTTGATCATTATTGAGATCTGCGGCATCTATTCCCATGCCAAACATACTGGTGTGACCTGTTGCAGTTTGAATGATATTGGTAAAACCTTTTCCTGATTCATTGAGGTACAAGATGTCGTTACTCAAAAAATCATTGGAAGCATAAATGTCAGTATAACCATCGTTATTAAAATCAGCTATTGAAATGCCTAGGCCCAATCCTTCAAAAGTAATTCCTTTGGCTAATGAAACATCTTTGAAAATGGCAATGCCGTTTGCATTTTGACCAGTATTTTCAAACAATTTATCGGAAGAAGGAAATGAGCCATCATCAACTCTCGGTCTGATGGTGTTTGGATTGACATCATCTGGAGCGGAATTGAGCATGTATACGTCTAAATCTCCATCCTTATCATAGTCAAAAAAAGCGGTTTGCGTTGTAAATCCAGCGTAATCCAAGCCATAATCGGCCGCTTGGTCTTTGAATGAAACCGGATTGGTTTTTTGGTTGATGTAAAATTTATTTTTGGAGTTTTTGAGCCCTACATGCGCTGCCATTGATAAATAAATATCTGGCCAGCCATCATTGTTTATGTCTACAATAGAAATACCAGTCATCCACCCTTCATTGGTTAAACCAGAAGATGATGAGGCATTTTCAAAAACAAATTTGCCTTTATTAATATATAATTCAGGATTCTTTTGATTGGAGGTAAAGCAAATATCATTCAATCCATCGTTATTGAAATCACCTATACCTACCCCACCACCATTGTAGTAATTTGTAAAATTAAATACATTGACAGCATCCCACTCTTCTATCTGATTTTTAAAATGGATATTGGAATGACTGGATTTGATTTTTTGAAATAAAACGGGGCTTGACTTTTTACATCCTGATATAGAAGCCATCAAAATGAGTAGTGCTAAAAATATTCTTGACATTTTGGAAGCCATTTTTGATCAAATGCTCCATAAAGAAATACGGATTTCCGTTGTGGAGTTTATTTTGGTTAATATCAATACTTCATTTATAAATAAAAGTGAGTCACAAACGTAACCAATTAAAGCGGATTTGCTTAATCACAAATCCTGATTTTCTTAAATTGAAGCTCTTAAGGTAAAATTAAAAAGAGAGGCCTTCAATTTTTGAAGGCCTCCATGTGTTTTTAATATCCCGGATTTTGATCTCCTTGATCCATATTTGGATTGTTGTCGAGTTCTGTTTGAGGTATTGGCACAAGTTCGTGTTTGTTAGCTTGGAAGTAAGAAATTGGCTCGCTAGCCAATTTTCCATGCTTTCTCCAACGAAGGATGTCCATATTTCTCACTTGCTCGCCTGCCAACTCAACTTGTCTTTCTCGTTGGATAGCTGCTCTCAACTGAGCTTGTGTACCTGTAGGTATATTAGCAGTAGGAATTGGTGGCATTTCTATACCTGGCCTTGCTCTTACTTGATTTACCAATGCAATTGCAGCTGCAGAGTTACCGAGTTCATTTTCGCATTCTGCCAACATAAGCAATACATCTGCATATCTCATCACTCTAAGGTTGATACCAGACTGTTGATTTGCAGCTGCACTCTTATACATGATGGTATACTTCTTCCATGATACTTTTTGAGTTGCTCCTCTTACTGTAGATGTTTGACCTTGTACTTGCTCGTCTGTGAGGGTAAGCGCACCATTGTTGTATTTGTCACCTGCTACGTAGAAAGTATGTTGGAATCTAGGATCGCTTTTTGCATCACCTTTATCAACATGTTCGTATGTATTCAATAACTTATTTGAAGGAATCAAGTTTCTCCAAGCAATAGGCGCATATTCTTGTGAACGTACAGTTTCTTCTTGAACAGCAGCTCCGTCACCGTCACCACCCCAGTTGAATGCACCATTTGAAGGTGAATATGCAATTTCAAAAATTGATTCAACTCCAAATTCTCCTTCTTCAACAGAATTTAAAGAGTAATCAGCTGCTAATGAATAAGTACCTGAACTTACAACTTTCTGCAATTCAGTCTTAGCTGAGTTATAATCACCTTTTTGCAAATAAACTCTAGCCAAAAGCGTTTGGGCTGCTCCTTTGGTTGCTCTACCTCTATCAGCAGCTGCATAAGTTGCAGGAAGGTTTGCTTCTGCAAATTTAAGATCATCAATAGAAACAGCATACATTTCATCAGCTGATGATTTACCAGCGCTGCCATCTACTGACTCCACAAAAGAAGTATAAAGAGGACCACCACCAAAAACGGTAGCTAATTCATAATAAGCCCATGCTCTCATGAATCTAGCTTCGCCAATCAATCTGTTTTTCAAAGTTTCAGAAATAGCAGTAGCTGGAACATCTGGACCTTTAGCAATGATCACATTGGCTCTGTGTATCGTACGGTACCAACCAGTCCAGTTGGCAACAGAAACACCATTTCCTGGATCATGTACACCATTGAGCAACTGAGCTCTGTGAGCCTCCAACTGACCACCACCAGTAGCCACATCGTCACCTCTCATGTCATGTAAAAAGAAATACTCTCTAGCGCCCAAGTTCAATCCTTGTACCAATGAGTAAATAGAGTTAACACCTGCGGTTAGTTCTGCAGCATTGTTGAAATAAGTGTCAAACGTTACCCCGTTGGGATTTAGTTTATTTAAATCTTCCTCGTTGCAGCTTACTGCAAAAACCATAAGGAAAACGGTGCTTAATAATAATATTTTTTTCATTTTTTTAAAGTTTAGAAGCCAAGATTTAAACCAAATAATATTGTTCTAGCTTGTGGATAAGTACCAAAATCTACACCACCTACTATTTCTGGGTCATAACCAGTATACTTAGTAAGTGTCAATAAGTTTTGTGATGAAACATACACACGTAGTCTTTCAACAACGTTTCCTGTCAAGTTTTTCATAGAACTAGCTGGGAAAGTATAACCAATACTCAAGTTTTTGATCCTCATGTATGAGCCATCTTCCAAAAATCTATCAGAAGTTCTAGCGTTACCATTTGGATCACCACTTACTGCTCTTGGCACGTCTGTATCTGTATTGGTAGGAGTCCATGCGTTTAATACATCTGTGGTAGCATTAAACAAACGCAACATACCTTGTCCAATTACCTTTGTACCATTGTAAACTTTGTTTCCTTGTACTCCTTGTAAATACATAGTGAAGTCAAAGTTTTTGAAATTACCAGCCCAGTTCAAACCATAAGAGAACTTAGGTAAGATGCTTCCAAGAAATGTTCTGTCATCAGCGGTAATTTTACCATCGCCATTTAAATCAGCGAATTTGATATCACCAGGTCTTGTATTAGCATTGATGTAGAAACCTCCATCAGCTTTAGCATTCAATGCATCGATTTCTGCTTGTGATTGGAAGATGCTTTCTACTTGCCAGCCAAAGAAAGAGTTGATAGGTTGACCAACTTGAGTTCTTGTGATTGCAAATCCACCAAAGTCTGCATTTGCTCCACCATCAATCGTAGCATTTGGTGTTGCCAAACTTTCTACATTGTTTCTTGTGATGTCAAATGTACCTGTAAGTGCGAAGTTGAAATCGTCACCTTTTCTGAAATTGTAAGTCAATGCTGTTTCAAAACCTTTATTTCTCATCGCTCCAACGTTTGCAAGTGGAGAACCACTATAACCAATAGATATTGGAACTGGAACGTTTAACAATAGACCGTCAGTATATCTTTCGTAAAATTCTGCACTTAGGTCAAATTTGCTATCAAAAACTGACAAGTCAACACCAATGTTTGTCATTGTAGTAACCTCCCAGCTAAGTGCTGTATTTCCAAGTGAGTTAAAATAAGAACCCAATGTTGGTGTATTGTTGAAAGGATATTGTGTATTGTTAGCTTGAACTAGTGGCTGCCATTGGTAATCACCCAAACCATTGTTTCCGCTTTGTCCATAACTACCTCTAATTTTCAACTCGCTGATTGCAGTTACATCTTCCATGAAAGATTCTTCACTAACTCTCCAACCTAAAGAGATCGCAGGGAAAGTACCCCACTTTCTTCCCGGAGCAAATTTTGAAGAACCATCCCTTCTCACAGAAGCACCCAATAAATATTTATCAGCATATGCATAGTTTAATCTACCTACATATGAGAACAAAACATTCTCGCTTAAGTTTGAGCTAGATGTTGGGTTAGACGTACCATTTAATGTCTTGATGTTGTTATCTGGTCTTTGACCACCAGCATTTACAGATATATTTCTTGCATTTTGACGCTCAGCAACACCCAGTACATTTACACTGTGTTTGTTGAAAGTCTTATTGAATGTAAGTGAGTTTGTGAAAACAGAAGAGAAAAACTGACCTCTGTTGTCATTTAACTGTGCTGCCAAACGTGAACGGTTTCCGTCATTATAAATTGGTAAGAACCCACTAAATCTACTGTAAGCAAAATCTCCACCTGCAGTAAATCTATAAGTAAGGTAATCAGTGAATTTAATGTCAGTGAAAAGTGTACCAACTAATTTCACACCATTGTCGATTTGATCTTTTTGTTCTTGATCCGCAATTCTCATTGGGTTTTCAGGGTCAGTTGCATCCAAACCTTGAGCAGTTGTACTGTATCCACCTACCTTAGTAGGGTCAGTTACTGGCCAATATGGAGTCATACGCATAGTGTTCATCAATAAACTACGTCCACCACCTGCTCTTTCTTGAACACGCTTTGTTGTAGTAGCCATCAAAGTTTGTCCAAAAGAGAAATACTTATTGATTTTGTGATCAGAGTTAACTCTAAAGCTTTTTCTGTCAAAATTTGTAAATGGCATGATACCATCTTGTTTGAAGTAACCTACTGATGTATAAAATCTTGATCTCTCATTACCACCAGAAAGTGATAATTGATTATCAGTGATTCCAGCTGGATTAAACATCACATCTTGCCAATCAGTGTCAGTTTGTGCAAAAGTGGTTGTTGCTCCTTCATAAATTGGCACATCCATGTTATTGAATCTGCCAGGGATAGGTTGACCAGAAGCTGTAAGTAAAGCAGTACCATATTGTCTGTATTGCTCACTATTTAGTAAGTCCAAAGTCTTCCATGCACTTTGAGTTCCATAATAAGTGTCAAAGTTGATTTGTACTTTACCTGCTTTACCAGTTTTGGTAGTGATCAATACTACACCATTTGCAGCTCTTGAACCATAAATTGCAGCAGATGCTGCATCTTTCAATACTTCAATTGACTCAATGTCTTTAGGGTCAATGTTGTTTAGTGCTCCTTGTGGCACACCGTCAACTACGTACAATGGATCTGATCCAATACTGATTGAACCGATACCTCTGATTCTCACTCTTGGGTCTGAACCTGGACTACCACCATTGGTGATTGATACTCCGGGAACCCTTCCTTGAATAGCTTGAGTAACGCTTCCTACAGGTAAGGCTTTGATGTCCTTTGACTGTACGGAAGAAACTGCACCAGTAATGGAAGTTCTTTTTTGAGTTCCATAACCTACTACAACTACCTCTTCCAATGCTTCAGCGTCTTCTGCCAAAACAATGTTGATAGAACTACGACCACCGATCGCTTCTTCTACTGTAGTATAACCAATGAAACTAAAAATGAGCACATCACTTGCTGCAGCATTACCAATTGAATACTTTCCGTCAATATCTGTGACGGTACCATTTGATGAATTTTTCACCAATACAGTAACACCTATCATGGGATCTCCATCAGAAGTTGTTACTGTACCGCTTACTTGTGCAAAAATGCCAGATATTGGCAAGAAAAAGGCTAGAAAGACTCCTATTAATTTACACCTAAATAGGAAAGGTGGTTTTAAATGTTGTGTAGCTTTTAACATAAAAAATGATTTGATTTGAATAATAATAAAAAGTTAACGAACTTCATTAACGTTTTGTTAAGTGTAAAAGTAACATTTATTATTTTTTTTTCAATTTATAATCAAAAAAGTAATAAAAAAAATACCTCGTACCCAAAAATTTAAAACGTTATTGGATTGATTTTCAATTATTTAATTAAGTTATTTAAATCATTTAAAAAATATATAATTGAGAATTTACTATTTTTTTCTGAAAACTGTTAAATAATTAACATTAATATCATGCATTAGAGGAATTAAAAGCTGATTTTTTAACAATTTAAAAACCTGAAAGTTTTCAAAAATATATAATTACCCTTACTCAAGTCCCTGAATAACAAATGCCTGCAGTATCTCCGATTGACGAAACAATAACCAAGTGGCCCTTTGAAATCCAGACTTAAATACTTTTTTTTAAAGGTAATCTGAATTTCATAAATCCTTTCAAAATTTTATAAGATTATTTCAAATAATTGCTTGTCTTTCAAACTTTTGAGTTTTAAAACAGTACATTGAGGAGCAATTCCAAAAAAGTGCCAGTATTAAACGCTTCACCTGATTATGAAGAGCAAAGACTCAAGGCTTTGTATGACTTCAATATTCTGGATTCTTTGTATGAGTCAGAGTATGACGATATTGCCAAAATTGCATCCATTATTTGTGAAACACCTATCTCTTTTATTTCCTTGATGGATAGAGACAGACAATGGTATAAAGCAAAATTGGGGCTAGAGGTTGCTCAAAATAAGCGCGAAATTGCCATTTGTGCTCATGCTATGGATGATCCTCATCAATTATTTGAAGTAGAGGACCTGAGAAAAGATGTCCGATTTGAAAAGAATCCATTAGTGATTGGTCAGCCAAATGTTGTTTTCTATGCAGGTGTACCGTTGACTACTATAGATGGCTTTCCAGTGGGTACTATTTGTGTTCTCGATCAGAAACCCAGAAAACTCAATTCCGCCCAGGAAGCAGCGCTAAAAAGTCTGTCCAATCAGGTGATAAAACTCATGGAATTGAGAAAAATCAATGCACTCTTAGAACAAAATAAGAGTGAAATTGAATTAAAAAACGAAGCACTCGAAAAATTGGCCTACATCATCTCTCACGATATACGGTCTCCTTTGCAATCACTTACCTCTCTGACAGAAATGTTGGAAGAAACCATTGCAGACAACAACCAAGCATTGGAAATCACAAAATTGATCAGCAACAACCTGGCTGGTCTTACCAAGTTTGCTAATAGTCTCCTTGATTACAACAGTACAAAAAACAAGGAACTACTATGGGAGGAATTACAAATTGAACAAGTCTGGCAGAATATTGACATGCTGGTGATGCAAACCAATGATGTAACCATTTACAAACAAAGTACTTGTGATTCGATCGTTGTACCTGAATTTGCTTTAAATCAAATACTACTCAATCTCATTACCAACGGCATTAAATATAATGATAAAACTATCGTCATCATCAGCGTTTCTATTACAAAAAGCAAACGTGACTTTATACTGGAAGTTACTGATAATGGAAGCGGCATAATCCTTAAGGACGTTGACCGCATATTCAAACCTTTCATCACTTTGGGCAAAAAAGACCGTTTTAATAAAGTGGGTACTGGAGTAGGATTGGCAACCGTAGCACACTTGGTAGATCGGATGGGTGGAAATATTACCGTAAATTCTAATAAGGAAATAGGAACTGCTTTTATCATAAAATGGCCTATTGTCGGAGATAAATAATGCGAGGAAATATAGACGCCATTCCCATTGCATACATCAAGACAACAATGCTTTTATTAATCAGCTTTAAGTTAAAAAAAGTCAGTTTGTGGCTTTGAAGCTGAATTTACTCTGTAAAAGATAACTATAAATCACTGTAATCAAAATGGTAAGCATTCTGGAAGGTGTAGGATAAAATCCAAGCACATCAACAAATAATTTCAAACAAATGTAACTGAGCAACATCGCTCCAAGTCCCACAATGAGATACCTGAATAATTGAACTGATGCTCCAAGCGTAGAATCCTGAAAAGTGATGTATTTATTGAGCAAAAAACCAGAAGTAAAGGTGATGGGAAAAACAAAAAACAAGGAGGCGATGTGCGGACTTAACACCAAAAAGTATAAATCAACATTTTGTTTGGCGAAAATAAAATGGTAAAATATAAAGTAAAGAAGTATATCAAATATCAAATTCCCTCCGCCACAAACTGCGTATCTGTAGGTTTTCAGGGGCATGAACTTTCTAAAAATGAAATAGAAAGTATCTATAAAATTGGTGAGAAAATTTACCATTCAAGAGTAAGTAAGCACTTTTTGAAGCGCATTCTTTTTTTTCAAGTTTAAGACACAATAATAGCCAATTACTTCACACCTAGGTAATGGTTTTGAGATGGGTTTTAGAAAAATGTTGGTTTTGTGAGCAAATTGGCATTTTATAAAGGCATTGTTGAGATTAGGTTGTAATGTTTTGAAATACAATTCTTGTGAAATATGGGGTTAAAAATGGGAAGATCTTTTTTAACCTTAATTTGTATATCAATGAAATTGCTGATTGGTCCAATATCTCTTTTGTTTAATATTGCTATGAAAAAAGTTTTAACTATACTTAAAATATTTTGTTTTTTATGCAATTATTTTAACTATACTTAAAACATTTGCAACTTCAGCTATTTGTTTTAACTATACTTAAAACAAATAATAAAATTTCATAAGACTAAGTTAATCAATGATTTATGATTAAAATGCATAATGGAATGACTGTTTTTTCGATTTAATTTGAAAAATCTATTTCAAAACTTACCAGGTGCGGCATAACCTTTGAATGCATCATCAATTACCAAAACCCAATCCTTGCCTGTCGAAGGCGGTATAAAGGTCTCTATTTTATTGCCCTTTCTGGGTTTTTCTGAGGTAGTTGCGCCTGTCCGAGGGTCATACCACCAAATGTATTTGAGTTTGCCATTGATTTTGCTTAAATCTATTTTCACTTCTTTATTGTGGGGGAGATAGATCATTGCAAAACTGCTTGCTTCATTTCTGAATGCCACAATCAATTCTTTATAAGAAGAATCGATTGCTGTGCCAATGATACTTTGGTCTGCCCTTCTTGAAAAGTATGGTCGAGATAACATCAAATTTTTCAAATGGATCATTTCATTTGCTGCTGCTGATCTAGCGGCTTTCTGCCAACCAATAATGGTGTCGCCAACATTGATAGGAGGATATAGGTCTTCATTTAGAAATTGCCAAACCTGGTGGTGACCATAACTAACTCCACAAGCTCCCGCAAAAACGGTTCGGTAAATTCTGGCTCTCACATTATAAGCATCAAAATAACCGCGACCTGATCTCGTCCACTTACCATCCCAAGGATTTACTGGATGGTCTTCATAACATGGTTCGAGGTCAAGCGTTGGCTTTTTTGGATTCATGGATAAATCAGCACTTACCCAATTCCAAGGATCACTCTCTCTGGCCCCATGACCTGATTGAAATGCATTCATATCCAACCACGATTCTTGATGAAAAAAATCAGAAGTTCTTATTTTGCCACCTGACGGATGGTAGGTTATGAATGCATCATTACCCAACACTGATTCAATACCTTCTGCCATAGCCCGCCAAAGTGCAATGTCATTTCCTTTTTGTTTTTCCCCATCATAAATTCCATCATAAACTGGTAATCGATCACCGCCCAGAATCCACAAAATGTTTTGCCTATTTGCATACCTCTGGGCAAGCAAGGCACCATATTTTCTGGCATTATTGGCATCAAATATAACTGGACCTTTGCCCCACAAACGAGCAACTTTGTCACCCCAAGTCGGCAAAAGTCCAATATACATGTGATGTTTTGCTGCCAAATCAATGATGTAATCTACATGATCCCAATAATCATATTCGTAAGCATTATCAGGATTTGCTCCAGGGGTAATCAGGAATTGTGTAGGATCTTCATTGTTGATCGGATAATCTCCATATCGATTTGGTGACCGTATACCTTGCTCCTCGGCCAATGTCGCTATCATCAATACATTAAATCCTTGTTCACTTCTCAATTGGATGAAGTCTGCAGCCTCTTCCCTATTCAACCGATGGAACATTTCCCAATCGGTATCACCCAACCAAAAAAAAGGCTTGCCCATACTATCAGCCAACATTTGATGATATTCACTCAAAAAAAGTTGAGCATTTAAATGTGTGGCAAATAATAAAAAAAGCAGTCCTATTTTGGTTGTTATCTTCAACATGGAAATTGCCTTTTACCTATTGATTGAATGTGTTCGACGATTTTAGACCTTTTTGGGTGGCAGTGCAAATGCAACTGCATCGTGATCAAAACCTCCTTTGTGTGACCCATCACAAAATGGTTTGTTTGCGGAAAGGCCACAGCGACAAAGACTTAAAACCGTTCTTCCTTGTAATTCGTAATTGGTCCCCGTGACATCAACGATTTCGAAATCGCCTTCTATTCTCAACGAGCCGTTGCTTAATACTGTAATTTTGGTTGACATGAAATTTCATTTTATGCAATGATAAATATCTCAATCGAATAAAACGGAAGTAAGTGGCAATACTTCCAAAAAAATGTACTTTATGATTTTAAATTGATCAAAAAAAAGGGCTGGCTTGGGAAAGAAAGATGCGCACCTGCTTACAAGATTTACCTTTGTGAAGGGAAGTAAACCTAGCCTCTACCAAAGTAAAAATTAATTAAAATCTGACGTTTTTTCTTTATCTTGCAAACTTTCGAACCAAATGGTTGGCTTTTGAGTTGCAATTTTTAGTAAATGCACCAATCAAAGGCCTTTCTTTCCTTTCATTCATCATTTAAAATACAATTTATAAAATAATATGGCAAGATCACAAGACACATTCAACAAAAAAGAATTAGAGAAAAAAAGACAAAAAAAGAAAAAGGACAAAATCGAGAAACAAGAACAACGTAAATTGGATGGACCAAAACCGGTTGAATTTATGTATTTGGATGCAGATGGCAACCTCACTTCTACGCCTCCAGATCCGATTGCTAGAAGAGAAAATATCAAACTCGAGGACATTGTCATCAGTACACCTAAGCAAGAAAAATCAGATCTACCCAATTTTGTAAGAAAGGGTATTTTAAAATATTTCAACCCAGATAAGGGCTACGGTTTCATCACCGACAATGAGAGTAGAGAAAGTATTTTTGTGCACATCGATTCTATGATTGATGAAATCAAAGAAAACGATCATGTTTATTTTGAGCTTGGCAAAGGCCCTAAGGGACCAGTGGCAAATGGCGTCAAATTAGCGTAAATTTAAGATCCCGAATCTTAAAGTCAATGAGTAAATACTAAACTTTGTGGAATGCATTTCCTACAACAGTCCCCAAGACTTTACCCATAAATGATTGTCCCAAATAGGGATTATTTTGCGAAGCAGAGACTGTCTTATTATAATTCCACTCAATGGAAGGATCAAATAATGTCAGTTCTGCATTTGCCCCTTCTACAATTTCCACTTGAGGAATACCAAGAATTGATCTAGGGCCTTCCGTAAGTTTAGCAATTAAAAGTGCTAACTCCAATTTATCTTGTAAAAAGGTATTGATCGATGCAAAAACTGTTTCCAATCCTGATGCCCCAAATTTCGCATATGGAAACTCCAATTTTTTGGCTTCCTCATCCAAAGGATAATGATTACTCACAATGGCTTGTATAGAATTTTCCTTCAATGCTTTCAACAATTCAAGCGCATCCTTTTTTGATCTCAATGGAGGTGAAACTTTGAGATTACTATCAAAGTCCATTAAATCTGCATCATCATTGATCAAATTGAGATACGGAACCGTGGCACTCACTTTTGGATTCTTTGCTTCTTTGAGAATCTTTACTGCTTCTGCGGATGAAACTCCGTAAACACACAATTTTGAATCTGCATACGATACCAAAGCCAGGTCTCTTTTGAGTATGATCGTTTCTGCAATGGTTGGAATACCTTTCATACCTAAAAAGGTACTTATTTTCCCCTCATGCATTTGACCACCATGGGCAAGATTGGCATCTTGAGAAAAGTGAATGATCAAGCCATCAAATGATTTTACGTAATTGAGCGCATTGAGCAATACTGCATTGTGAGTGATGGATTTCAAACCATCTGTAAATGCATAAGCTCCTCCTTTATGGAGGTCATACATTTCAGTAATGTTTTCACCCTTGCAATCTGTCGTTGCTGCAGCAATTGGATATATGTTTATTTTATATTCTTCAGCAGCTTCTTTCAAGACATTTAGCGCAGCCTTGTGTTGCAATACAGGTACTGTATTCGGAAAAGGGGCAATGGCTGTGTATCCTCCTACCCTTGCGGCGGCAATTGCTGAAGACAAAGTTTCTCTATATTCCAAACCTGGCTCCCCAATTTGACAACCGATGTCGAGCCAGCCAGCAGAAACATGAAGATTTGGAGAAGAAATAATTTTGACATCACCTGGCAAAGCTATGTCATTCGCAATCTTTTCTATTTTCCCCTTACTGATAAAGATATCAACAATTTCACCGTTGTGCGGAGCATTTTTGTCAACAATTTTGGCTTTTTGTATCAGCAATTTCATATTCCAGTTGTTTATATCCTAATTGGCAATTTTGGTTTTTCTAAGTTTTCAAAAAACGAATAAGCAAAGCCTCTATGAGCAAAAATGCAATTGCAGCCCACAAAAACCATCGCCATAAAACTACACCTTGGTCCTTTTCCGAAATGGCTACATTTATTCCAGCTTGTTGTTCTTGGCTGATCACTGACATTGCAGGGTTTGTTTTGATTTGATCTGCCAGTTCAGAATTGCTATAAAAGCTAAGGTCAGATTCTGCACGATCAAAGTTGAAGGCTAGCGTCTTTGCTTTTTGCTCGTTGAGTACAGCGTCATATAATCCGCCCTCAACAATTTGATTACTCACATCCAAGATCATTTTTTTTCCTAAGTTGCGTTGGCCTGGGATAAATTCTTTTTTACCTGTTATTTTGTAAGTGACATCTCCTCCTGCACCTGCTTTATTTTCCATTTCAACAAACTTATCACTTCCGATCTTGTAAGAAATTTGCTCTGGATTTGTCCGAGAAATGGCCATTCTGTACGTCATTGGCACAAAAATCTCCGCTTGTCTTACCAAATCACTTTTTGTTTCGTCCAGTGGACTTGCACACAAATATAGGATGCCTTCTTCAATGCGATATTTGTTGATAAAAGCATTCCCATCTCTGAAAGACATGATACTCTCAAAAGGTTGTACACTAGAAACCGCACTGATCAAATAGGATAGATTGACGGTAGGTAATTTTAAATTGCGGTTATTGTTTTCAAACACATCAGAAAACACAAATTCCCCAGTATTGATATTGGCAACTTCTTTGTTGTCATTGAGTGCTGAAACCAAGGTATTTGCTCCACTCATAGACAAAAATTGATTGTAAGAATTTAAGTCGGCATTTGCTCCAGGAAAAACCAAAACTTTGCCTCCTGCTTTGATGTATTGCAAAAGTTCTGATGCCAAACCTGAAGAAATACTGCGTAGATCATGCAAAATAATCAATTGATTATTATCAAATTCTTGATATTGGATTTGAGAAAGATTTTGGTGATTTATTTGAAAGTAAGAAATACCTTTAAACAATGCATCCAAATATCGGTTGGCTCCACCCTCATCTATAGAAAGGATATTTATTTTCTCCGCGACTTCAAATGATATAAAATAACTATCATCAAATTGAATAGGATAATCCAATATTTTGATCTCGGCTTGATGTGTTCCTGTAGTTGTAATACTGAGATTGATTGTGTCCGTAGCAGAGGATCCAGCAGCGACGTCCATGAGTCCAATGGGTCGTTCCTGATCATCTTTCAAAATAGAAAGTTTGACGCTTTCTATATCGTCGTCTCCATAATTGTGCAATCTCACAACCAAGGCATTGTTTTGATTGATCATCGGCACAGGTGAAACAAACCAAACACTATCAATCGCTACATTTCTGGTATTGACACCTTGCACAGGAATGAGATTTACCTCCATGGTCGTGTCTTGCCAACCTTCTACATTGGTTATACTTTTTTGAAAATCAGAAATGAGATAAGAAATCTGGTTATCTCCTTTCAGTACTTGTTTTTGCCTATTGATGATCTGAGATAATTGATGAACCGCCGGACTCGGTGTTATTTGATCAATGGTAGTCAAGGCATCATCCTTAGTAAGTGTTCGTTGATATTTTCCATCAAAGTCCTGAGTTAAAATCTGGAATTTATCACTTTCTGTATAAGCGTTGACAATATCGCGAGCCCTATCTTTGGCGATGTCTAGGAGAGGAATATTTTGACGCTCACCATTCATAGAAAATGAATTATCGACAAAAATACTGACTGCCTTTTCACCAACTCGCACCTTATCATCCTTCTTTAAAAAGGGTTGTGCGAATGCAAATACCAATGCAGCCAAAGCCAAACATCTCATCAATAAAACAAGCAAATTTTTCAACCTGCTTCTAGAAGAAGTTTCCTCCTTGATCTCTTGTAAAAACTTAGTATTGGAAAAGTAAACCTTCTTGAACCTTCTGAAATAGAACAAGTGTATGATGATTGGTATCGAAAGACCAGCAATAGCCCATAAAAAACTCGGATATAAAAAACTCATAGCTGCGCAAAAATAACGGATTCAATGAAAAGAACGCTATTTATAGATAAAATGATTTGTTGTGTTATAGATATTGATTAAAGATACTTAAAACCGTATTTATTAATAAGCAACAACCGGCCTTTTTGTAAGGGTTGAAGTCTTTGAAATAAACGATGTATTTTATCACCTTGAATAAAAAAGTGCAAAAATAAATTACTTATTTAATTGACAATCAATATTTTAGTGACATAACTATCGACTGATTCAAAATCAACTCTAGAAGCACTAAACACCAAATAGACACCTGGAGCAGCTTTTCTCCCTGTATAGTCTCTGCCGTCCCAATTTGCCTGTCCTCCCAATGCTGTAGTTTCATAAACCAGTTTCCCATTGATATCTGTGATTTTCACATTGGCATCTCTGCCCAAACCTCTCACAGAAATAGTTCCTTCGTAGCCAGGTCTTACCGGGTTTGGAAATGCATAGACTTCCTCACTGTGTCTCGCCTTTGCACCAACCGTCTCCGTTTGATATGCCTGAATTCCCTGAGCTGTGCCAATATACATGACACCAGATTTTTGGTCAAATTTTAGAGAGACAACTGTATTATCCAGCAATGGGGAATTTGTAGTTGTAAATCGCAAAACCTGATTTATAGCATCCGCACTTTGTACAAAAATACCATTTCTAGTGCCAAACCATTTCCGATTACCACCATCAAATTCAATAGATAAAATATCTTCAGTTTTCAATAATATTGCTGCAATACTATCTTGCAATACTTTGATGACATTACCCTTACAATTTTCATCAAAGGGGTCACAATCAAAAACTACAGGACCCTCATTGGTACCAACCCATATTTCACCATCTTGATCTGCCTGGATGCTATAAATACTGCCGCCTTCAAGTACAGAATTGGATTGATCAAAATAACGATATCGATCATCAGATGGGTCATTGATGCGTTCTCCATCGTCCAAAACCAAGACCCCACCAGGATTACCAATCACGGTAAACCATTTGTAGTTTCGATCATCAAAAGCGATTTTGGCGATGGCTTTGTTGGCAATGGGAGGTACAAAGCTATACCAGTTGCCATCTGGTGTACCTGCAAATATTGGTTTGGGCGACAAATAAGCGGTAGCCCATAAATTGCCGTTTTTATCAAACTTTACAAATGCGACCCTGTTTGTGATCGGTAACTTAGTATTGTTGAGGAATTCAAAACTTTCTTTTTCAAAATCATAAATCATAATGCCACTATAAAAACTGGCGGCATAAATTTTGTCCTCAGTAGGATGGGGAGCAACAGAAAGAAAATTGAGGAAATCATTTTGGTCAATGGTATTGAAAAAAGGCCCTGCTAAATTCAACCATTCATCATTTTGTAAAACATAAACTCCATTCCTATTGGAAAGTAATGCGTAATTATCAATGGAAGCACCGCCACTTGCAAAAAATACTCTATCATTTTTTACTTCAATCTGACTCGTCTCAAATGACAAAGGCGAATCAAATTCTACCATCTGGCAGCCTTCATTGAGACCAGCAGTCGTAAATCTGAACAACCTCCACATGTCTGCAAACCATACCCTGCTTTTTTCATCTTCAATTCCATAAAGTACGCGGTTGGCACAATTTCCTCCAGCAGGTAAAACATTTCCATTTTTATCGATGGCCTTGATCAAAGATGAAACATTGTTATCTCTATATCCAATCAATAAATGAGCGCCTTCGGTTGTCATAAATATAGGTTCAAATGAAAAACCTACCTCCACTGACAGTGGTGCAAAAATATTTCCATTATCACTGACAAAAACTCTTTTATTAACGGTGGTGTAAACTTTGCCATTGAAAAAAGCTACCATGCGTGAATCATAACTTGCTGGCAAGTTTGCTCTTCCACTCAAAAATTCCCATCTTGAAAAATTAATTTTAGAAATGTCGTCTTTTCTGATTTTGAAAAGCCCGTCATCAGTAGCAGCAAATAAGTGTGTATTGCTAGCACTGACTGCGTAAACTGGGAAAGAAGTGAAGGTAGTAAACCTGAATTCTAGCGCTTTTAAATCCCACTCCACAATTCCAAAATCTGTGGATAAATAAGCAGTATTTTCGTCCAGGATGAAAATATCATTGATGTTTTTACGACCTATGATGTTTTTGTTGTCTTTTATGTCAGAAATGGTGTATACTCCCTCGTCAGATACAATATCAATGCCACCAGATTCATAAATAACAATGAGTTGCTTGTTGAATTTATCAAATTTGATCTTTGAAATGACTGTTTCTGATAATCCATCCATTTTGGAAAGTTCTACAAAAGAAAGATCATTTTTATCAAATATCAATATGGACCTTTTTGTAGAATAGTATATTTTTTGGTCACTCTGAGTTACCCAAGCACCTTCTCGTTTGGGTAGATAGGTGGCCCAATCGCCGATTTTCATCGGTTGTTGACCATAAATAACTGCTGTAGAAAAACCTAAAAAAACCAATAAATAAGATAAAATTCTCTTCAAAATCAAAATTTCTAAGTTCATATAAAAGTGCGAAGTAAAAGTAAGTCATTTGATCAAAGTTAAAGAGATACTCATTCAATATTGATCAATTTCACTTAGCTAACGTTTATAATGTTGATATTTGTATTGTTTTTAGATCAATTTTAGCTTCAAAGCTTAATACTTATTTAAATGGAAGTAATCACACTTGGATTTTCGCCTTGCCCAAATGACACTTTTATTTTCGGAGCCTTGGTCAACGATCAGTTGATACACAAGGATTTGTCTTTTCAATACATGATGGAGGATGTAGAATACCTCAATAAAGCTGCACTGGCAGGTGATTTGGACGTGGTGAAAGTTAGTTATTTTGCCTTTACAAAACTATCAGATAAATACCAGTTGTTGACTTCGGGCGGAGCTCTTGGTACCAACTGTGGCCCATTGATCATCTCAAAAACATCGGGTAGAATTCCTTCAGAAAAAGATGTAATAGCCATTCCAGGAGAAAATACCACCGCAAATCTGTTACTTACATTGGCTTATCCACAATGCACCAATAAAGAAGTGGTCTTGTTTTCTGATATTGAAAAAGGTGTTTTAGAAGGAAAATATGATTTTGGTCTCATCATTCACGAATCTAGATTTACTTATCAGCAAAATGGATTGTTTAAAGTTCGTGATTTAGGCGAATTCTGGGAAGAATATACTGGAACGCCAATACCGCTTGGTGCTATTGCCATCAAAAAATCTTTGCCTGAAAATACAAAAAAGCGGATCAATGAGCTCATTTCTGAGAGTTTGCAATACGCCTATGACCATAGAGATAGCGCTATGGATTTTGTAAAGCAACATGCACAGGGAATGGATCCAGTCGTCATGCAAGCGCACATTGACCTGTATGTGACACCTTATTCGATGGATCTGGGTGATCATGGTAAAATGGCTGCTTCACGATTATTTCATGAGATTGAACTAAAGTTGGGCATCAAGGAGCCAGAATGGCCAATATACATTTGAGGGATAAATAATTTATTTGAGATCATTGTTGATATTCATTATTATTGTCTATCAATTCCAATAAATCTTGACCAACTCCAAAAAAAATATTCTTAATAACATAAGCTATTTAGTTTTTGTATCTATTCTTATTTACGAAATATTCCAAATTTATACGGCTAAACGAGACCTTCTTCAACTTAGTCAAAATCTGAATTTCAACCTTGCCTATTTTCTCATTTGTTGTTGTGTTTTCACTGCCATCATTTTGTTGAATAAGGATAAGGAACAAGTTGCACCGGAAACGATAGCTTTACCCAAAGAAAAACGGTCTACTTCGTATTTTGATGGAATATTTACGTTTTGGAAACAGTTGCCTTGGTATATCAATGGAGGAGTCCTACTATTGAGTATATTAATGGGTTTGTTGTGTTTTTTTGATTTGGGTTATTTTGATATTTTACCAGATGAATCGCTACACATAGAATCTGCCCAGGGTTTTAATGAGACGGGAAACTTCAAAAGGTGGGACTTTCTTTTAAACAAAACTGGAGAGCCATATGATCGAGCATGGTCTTATACTTTTCTCATCGCAATTGTTTATAAATTTTTTGGTGTTTCTGTTGAAAATGCACGTTTAGTTTCTGCCTTATTGGGAATACTTTTCGTCCCAGTGATGTTCAGAATTTCCATGTATTTTACCAAAAGTTACACGGCGTCTTTGTTGACTACCTTGGCTGTAATATTTTGTCCCTATTTCTTAGTTTACTTTCGTAGAATTAGGATGTACTCCATGCTTTTACCCGTATTTGCACTCTTTTATTATTTTGCTATTCGGGTTATAAATGAGCCTAGTGGAAGAGGTAAATTATTTGGGTCTGTTTTATTGGGAAAGCTACTAGATTTCAAAATGCCATTATTGGGAATGACCTTGTTTTTTCTCTTTCTATCATTCAATGTGCATCAATTATCATTACTGAGCCTTGTAGCCTTGTTTATCTATTTTATCTATCTAGTGATCTTACAAAAGAGTCTCAGGTTAATGACCATTTTTGGCCTTGGAGTTGTCATACTTATTTTAATAATGATAAAACCAGAGGTTTCTGGTGGACTCGAAAATAAATTCAGTTTTTTCAAAGAAAACAACCAAATCTACCTTACCTTTTTATTGCAGCCTTTATTTAGCATCAACTTCACTTTAGCAGTTTTTACATCGGGCATTTTATTCATTTTTAAAAGTGAAAATAAAAAGATGTTGGTTGCACTGTATGCAATGGTCTTATCTACCATATGTTTATTTGTTTATTGCATTCAATATGATATCCATTTCAGGTATATCTCCTACACAATGCCTTTTTTCTTTATTTTAATGTTTTATCTCTTAAATATTTACAATGAAAAGGTGGCACCAAAATATTTTTCTTTTGTGCTTCCTTTAGCATGTGTTTCAGTGATGCTCTTAAATTTTGTAAATAGCAAGGAATCCATCTATTACAAAAATCCAGAAGCTCAGTTTACTGAGAAGGTCTACAGGACGATGAAAAGGCAATTTGACCCTAAAACACAACAAATCTTGGCTTTATTCCCAGAAGAATTTTATCTAGATGAAATGGCTCCTAATACTCCGCTGATCGCAATGCCAAAAGATAAGGAATTGGGCCTCGGACAATTGAATTTCCTCCTGTCCAAAAAACAAAGTTCTTGGGTTACCTGGCCAACACACAAATCAAGACACATGCGTCAAGAGGTGATAGAAAAGATTAACAACACTTGTCAAAAGTATCATGGGTATGCGATTGACAATACTTTTGTAAAGTTGTATTTGTGTAGAAGGTAATGGAAACTAGGTTGCTCTGGTTTGCTTTAAATAGTAAAGACGCAAGGCCTTGCGTCTCAACTTTATGTCTTATGGGCGGAAAGCATTCCACCCCTTCTATTCCATTACTTTTCTATCTGTGCTTCCGTAGCGTCAATTTCATTTTGAACATAAGCGGCCAATTCTGCTACCGTCATGGTACCAATGTCTCCTAGACCTTGCCTTCTTACTGAAACTGTTCCTGTTTCTGCTTCTTTATCGCCAATGATCAACATCAAAGGGACGCGTTTCAATTCGGTATCGCGAATTTTTCTGCCCAAAGACTCATTTCGATCATCAATAAATCCTCTGATGTCATATTTTTTGAGTGCTGTTTCCACTGTTTTGCAATAATCAATTAATCTCTCTGATACAGGGAGCATGCCATATTGATCGGGCGTAAGCCAAAGTGGAAATTTACCTGCAGTGTGCTCAATGAGGATAGATATAAACCTTTCCATACTGCCGAAAGGAGCTCTGTGAATCATCACTGGCCGGTGAGGTTTGTTGTCAGAACCAACATACTCCAATTGGAATCTTTCTGGCAAATTGTAATCTACCTGTATGGTTCCCAATTGCCAAGAACGGCCCAAAGCGTCCTTGATCATGAAATCTAGTTTTGGACCATAAAATGCAGCCTCCCCGAGTGCAGTTGTTGTAATCAAATCAACTTCACTTGTTGCCTCAATGATGGCTTTTTCGGCAGCATCCCAATTCTCATCACTGCCAATATATTTTTCTGGAGTTGCTGGGTCTCTCAAAGAAATCTGAGCCGTAAAATTATCAAATCCCATTTTTTTGATGACCTTGGTTGTCAATTCCAGGACGTTGAGGAATTCACCTTTAACCTGATCAACGGTGCAAAAAATATGGGCATCGTCTTGTGTAAAACCTCTTACCCTAGACAGACCATGTAATTCTCCTGCTTGCTCATAACGATAAACTGTTCCAAATTCACCAATTCTCAAAGGCAATTCTTTGTATGACCTTGGTTTATGTGCAAAGATTTCACAATGGTGAGGGCAATTCATGGGTTTGAGCAAAAACTCTTCCCCTTCTCTAGGAGTTTTAATTGGTTGGAAACTATCAGCACCATATTTGGCATAGTGTCCTGAAGTTTCATACAATGCTTTGCCGCCAATATGCGGAGTGACCACCATTTGATAACCACTTTTTTCTTGTTCTTCCCGAAGGTAATTTTGCAAACGCTCTCTGAGTTGTGTTCCTTTAGGTAACCATAGTGGCAATCCACTTCCCACTTTTTCAGAAAACATAAAGAGTTCCAATTCCGCACCTAATTTTCTATGGTCACGTTTTTTGGCTTCTTCTATCATTTCGAGGTATTCGGTCAATTCCTTTTGTTTCGGAAAGGTGATGCCATATACCCTAGTCATCATTTTACGCTTTTCATCACCACGCCAATAGGCACCTGCGATGTTTGTCAACTTTACTGCCTTGATTGGTGAAGTGTCAGGAATGTGTGGACCTCTACACAGATCGGTAAAATTTCCTTGTGTATAAAAAGTGATTTTACCATCTTCCAATCCTTCTAGCAATTCCAATTTATATTCATCGCCTTTTTCTTCGAAATACGCAATTGCTTCTGCTTTTCCTACATCTTTCCTTACGAACGTATTTTTCTCCCTCGCCAAGTCCAACATTTTTTGCTCCAATTTATCCAAATCAGCTGGAGCAAGTGCTCTGTCACCTAAATCGACATCGTAATAAAAACCAGCTTCGATTGCTGGCCCTATACCAAACTTAGCTCCAGGGAAAGCAGATTCCAAGGCTTCGGCAAACAAATGGGCGGAAGAGTGCCAAAAAGTATTCTTTCCAGCTTTGTCATTCCAGGTATTGAGTTTTACATTACTGTCCGTGGTTATGGCTCTGCTCGCATCCCAAGTTTCTCCATTTACATCAGCACTCAGCACATTTCTTGCCAAGCCCTCACTGATCGATAGGGCAATGTCCATAGCTGACACACCGCTTTCGTACTGCCGTACACTTCCATCGGGCAAAGTAATGTTTATCATATTCTATTTATTTATTATATATCTAAGCTCTTCGAGGCACAAAAGTAAAAAATGGTAGCTGGTATATCATTAAAATTGAAAAGATATTTCTGAGTATGGTATAGACTCTACAAAATTCGGTATTTTATCCTAAATTAGGCGATAATTCCTGAATAAAGAGACTGAAAACAAAAGCTCTAATTTACGATCTGTCTATAAAAATTTTAAAACAAGAACGAAAAAATGAGAAATTACGTTATTTTTACTTCAGGGTTTTGATAAAAATAAAGCAATAATATGATTGGAGAAAGTAAGGTTCAAAATAAAAAGACGCTTGTAAATTTATCTTTATATAAAAAAATTATAATGTCATTAGGTCCGTCTGTCTTTATAGACTTAGATAAACCTAAATCATTAAAGATTGAGGAAGAACTACAAAATATTAAGCAAAAATTTTTAATTGATCAGCTTGGACTTGAAGACTCCCCTGCTCTGGATAAAAAATTGGATAAAATAACAAAGATATTTTTAGAATCTAATAATTTTGAAGATTACGGACTCCCCTACTTTTATTATTTACTAGTTATTCATTTTGACTCTATTGATTTCTTTCTCAAAGAGAAAATTTCAAATGAAAAAGAAAATGATCTTTCGGAGCCACTGTTAGATTTTGCTAAAAGCTTAGCTTCCAGACAAAAAGATATTGACCAAGATATCCGTAGAGTAACAGATGAAAACTTTTTTTCTCTCTTATTATGAATATCGAAGAAGCGATCTTTCTTTATTTACCGAAATATTTGTCTGCAGAAAGTCAAAAAAGAATATTTGAAGAAATAAGAGGCTTTCCTGAAAATTTAAATTCTAGATTTTACACCACAGTTTTAAAAAACGAAACTAACGTTTTTCAAGGTGACGGCATAATTGATCTTATGGTAACAGACTTGCCTAATTCAAAAATTGAAAATGCAAAATGCATAATAATTTCAAACACTTGCGACATAGACCCAGCAAATACTAGGTATTTTGAATCTCGTCTAACATATGCTCCTATTTTCAGTTTGGAAATGTACAAGGCAAACCTTGAAAAGAATAACATAGATAAACAAAAAATAAAAGCTCATATAAATGCAATTAGGTCGCAGGAGATTACACAAATATTTTATTTGCCTGCAAATACCGAAATTCCAGAAGCAATAGTTTTTCTAGATCGCCTCAATAATTGCAAAATAGATGTTATTACAAAAAATAATATTTACAGTAAAAGATTATTCACTTTAAGCAACTATGGCTTCTACATGTTTTTATTGAAATTATCAATGTCATTCACTAGAATTGGAGAATCAGTAGATCGCGACAATCCTTAACACAAATTAAAAATTGAATATGACCACTCATTTCCCATTTTCAGCAGAAACTTATCGTGCGCGAAGAACCCAATTCATCAACTTTGTAAAATCGGGAAAATACTTATTTCTGAGCAATGACGAGGTAGCCTATAATTATACAGACAATGTTTTCCCTTATCGGCAAGACAGTTGTTTTTTGTATTATTTTGGCCTGGACTTTCCTGGAATATATGGCATAATCGATGCCGACGCTGGAACCACAACCCTGTTTGCCGATGATATCGACATCAATATGGTCATCTGGACAGGCCCAATGCCTTCCATGAAATCCTTAGCTGAAAAAGTGGGCATTGACTTAGTTTTGAAGGTTGATGTTTTGGAAAAATCGGTTTCATCAGATATTCATTTTTTACCTCCTTACAGAGCTGTCCACTCTATTCTTTTGTCTAAAATACTTGGAAAAGACGTTCACAGCATTGCAGAAAGTGCTTCTAGAACCATGATCAAAGCGATCATCGCGCAACGATCCATCAAATCTGATGAGGAATTGGTTTTGATGAATGAAGCTACAACCATCAGTGAAACTATGCATTTAGCTGTCATGAAAGCCACCAAAGCTGGTTTGAAAGAATATGAATTGGTCGCATTGGCTTCCAAAATAGCAAGAGAACACGGCACGGTTTGGTCTTTTCCACCTATTATGACCATCAATGGGCAAACTTTACACAACCATGGTCATCATAATGAGTTGATGAAGGATCGAATTTTACTTTTTGATGGCGGTTGCGAATTAACTTCTGGATACGCAGGAGATCTAACCAGAGCTTATCCTGTTTCAGGTAAATTTACCCATAAGCAGAAAGAGGTCTATGAAATTGTCCTGGGTGCTCAAAAAACCGCGATCGACCTCATCAAACCCGGTGAAGCTTATTTAAATTGCCATTTAGCTTCAGCGCGCTACATATTTGACGGCTTAAAACAACTGGGCATCACCAAAGGAGACCGCAACGAAGCAGTCCAAGCTGGGGCTCATGCTCTATTTTTCCCACACGGACTCGGTCATATGATTGGACTAGATGTCCATGATTTGGAAAACTTGGGAGAAGACAATGTGGGTTATGATGAAACCATCAGCCGCAGCAAACAATTTGGTTTGAGATCTCTTCGCATGGCCAAAAAATTGGAAATAGGACACGTTGTGACCGTAGAGCCTGGCATTTATTTTATTCCCGAATTAATTGCCTTGTGGAAAAATGAGCAAAAATTTTCTGAGTTTATCAACTATCAAACATTGGAATCGTACCTCGATTTTGGTGGTATCAGAATTGAGGATGATTATGTAGTAGTAGCTGGCGGGTCAAAAAAATTGGGTGATGTCAATTTACCCAAGGAGATTGGCGATGTAGAGTCAGTATTGTCAATGTAGGTCGATCCCCTTTCAGAAACAGAGACTAGTGAGCAAAGGAGGTAAATTAAGTGGCTCGAAGCTCGTGGCTCGAAACTCGTGGCTCGCAGCTGACCGCCAAAAACTGATCGCTGAAAGCTGCCTCCTCAATAAACTTCCACAGCCACCTCTTCTTCAAACGCATTGATAAAAAGAGGATACTCATCAGTCAAACCATTATAAGCAGCAGTTTTAGCGTCCATTCGGTGTTTGGTCACCAACGATTTAATGACGTATTTCCCCTTGGTTTTAGGCTTATAATTTAGTTGAAATGTTCTTCTTTCTCCAGGGTTCATATTGTTGTCAGCTATTTTTTTAGCAGAGGGGTACCATTCCCAAGTTTCTCCAATCCTATCCGTTTTTGTAAATACCGTTTTGCCAGAAGATTGATCCATAATTTCCAATTTGATGAGATAAAATCGCTCAGGATCACCTGTTGGTAATCGGTGGCCAGCGAATTCATTTTGCAAAGTCAATTGATATTGAATGCTGTCGGTTACTTCAATTTTTTCTTTGACTTTTGAAGGATAAAAAGCCATGCCATTGAGACTTTTTACGACCAAACCTTTCACTTTCGGAATGCCTGATCCAGAAAAACTATGTAGATGGGATGTCCTAACTGGCATACCAAAAACCAATGGTCTTTGCAGTGTATCCATGTGACAAGAAATGCAATTCTTTTGCCCATGAAATGAACTGGCAGCCCACTCATCGCCTGTTTGGAAAGTACAAACCAACTCTGGAGTCACCACAGCATTGGCGTTATGACAATTTAAACACAAAGTTTCATTGAGAAATTTAGGATCTTTTTTCACCTTATGAGGTGCTTTGTCAGACCCAATCGTCCCGATAATGGCTCCATCACGCACATGGCAAGAAGCACACCCAATGCCCTCAGCTTGCATTGAAGCGTCAAAACGGGGATTCTTTTTGCGCACAGGTTGATAGATATCTCCGTCATAAAGCCCTTCCACCAAATATTCTTGTTGATTCTCCAAAGGTATGTGGCAATTTATACACAAAAAAGGGCTAGATTCTTTTTTGAGTTCGGCTTGAAACTGCATGTCTGTCCAAGCATGAGCATGAGTAGAAGTCTTCCACTCCGCATAATGAGCCTGATGACAAACCCCACAATCTTCAGACTTTATTGACACCAAACCTTGTGGTACTTCCTGAAATGGAACTGCCTTTTCCCAATTGTCTTGAAGTGGTACGATGTCTTTTTTCAAACCAAAATAGGCAGCAACCAGTGCTACAGCGAAAAAAAGGCCTATGATTACCTGCTTTTTTACAATCAAACTAACTTATTTTATTACAAAAATGAACGAAATCTTTCAAAGCAATGGTAACAAAAGATACTTATCCTCAAACAAGTGTCCGCTAAGGCAATGCAAAAGCCACATATTGATCTCCTGACTTGGTTTTTAATTTTCCACCACCACAAGCAATCACAACATATTGTTTGCCGTCAATCATATAAACACTTGGTGATGCATAACCCGCAGCGGGCAGATCACTTTGCCACAAAATCTTTCCTGTCTCAGTATCAAACGCCCTGATTTTTTGATCCTTAGTTGCAGCTATGAATAAAATACCACGCACTGTGACAGCTGGTCCACCATAATTATCAGTTCCAGTTGCAGGCAAACCCTTGGCCATCAATTCAGGATATTCTCCCAATGGAACCTGCCAAATCCTTTTCCCTGTATTCATATCAGTAGCAGTTAGTGTGCCCCAAGGCGGTTGACTTACTGGATAACCTGCTGAGTCATACCAGCGATTATAACCCGTGGCACTAAATGGTGAGGATGAAAGTTCACTTTCTGAGGTTTGGAACACCTCACCGCCTTTACCAATCAAATAATCATAGATGGCTTTGATTTCTTCCGCTTTGAGGTTTGTAAAAGCAGGCATTCTACCCCTCCCTCTTTTCAAAAGAGTTGCCACTTCGTAATCTACATACTTTAAATCCAATTTTTGAAGAGAAGGATAAGTACCATCTTCATTGCCTTCTGCATTGGCACCATGGCAGGACATACACCAATTTTCATACAATTTTTTACCTGTGGTGTTGCCCAAATTGTCAGCTCTTTGATCGAATACTTTTAGCGAACTAAAAACCGGATTTTCTTTTGCCGGCAAAAAAAGAACTCCTTTTTTATCAACAGCTGCGCCACCCCATTGCGCACCGCCATCCGTTCCAGGATAAAAAACTGTGCGATTGAAGCCAAGTGGTATGAATGGTGATCCCGTATTTGTTTGTTTCATTTGGCCGATGATTTCTTCCTTATTGGATACAAAATCATTGATATCCTCTTGAGTGAAAGATTGGCGGGTAAAATGCTCGGGCAATATGGGAACAGGTTGTGTTGCAGATGTTTGTTCGCCAGGTATTGTTGAGGCAGGAAACGATTTCTCCTCTATTGGGTAAATCGGCTGTCCTGTCACTCTATCAAATACAAAAATATAACCTTGTTTAGTGACTACGGAAACCACGTCCAGTTTTTTCCCATTTTGTTGAATGGAATACAAATTAGGTGGAGCTGGAATATCCCGGTCCCATATATCATGGTGCACCGTCTGGAAATGCCAAAGTCTTTTTCCAGTGCGGACATCCAGGGCTAATAGGCTATTTGCAAATAGATTGTCTCCTTTTCTGTTTCCTCCATAAAAGTCAAAAGCAGCAGATCCCGTTGGAACATAGGCAATGCCCCTTTCCCTATCCAAGGCCATTCCCATCCAATTGTTGGCTCCTCCGGTATTTTTATAATTGTCTTTTTCCCAAGTCTCATATCCAAATTCCCCTGGGTGAGGTATGGTATGAAAAGTCCACAAAGATTTGCCTGTGATCACATCGAAGGCTCTGATATCGCCTTTCAAAGCTGCTGCACTTTCAGAAACTCGACCACCCACAATCAATATATTTTCAAATACAATGGGTGGCGTATTGGCTACAACATATGCATCCGCTCCAGCTCGCTCAATGCCTTCGATCAAGTGGATTTTACCTTCTTTTCCAAAACTTTTGATGATCGTACCAGTTTTAGAATCTAGCGCATATAAATAAGCACCGTAGCCAAAAAAGATTCTGGATTCGGCTCCATTTGACCAGTAGGTAATTCCCCTACTCGTCATGGTAAAGGTAGGTTCCGTTATAGCTGTTTTCCAAATTTCTACACCTGTCTGGGCTGAAATTGCAAAAGCTTGAGATCCAGCTGAAACTCCATATAAAATACCATCGATGATGATGGGATTACATTGCATTTGTGTTGAATGATGAACAGTGTCCGCACCTTCGGATTCATATATCCAGGCTACTTTCAATTGATCAACATTTTCTTTATTGATTTCGTCAGCTTCAGAATAATGATTGCAATCGTCACCACCATTGTAAGCCAACCAATCGACATTTTTATGTTTGCTTTCTATACAGCTATTAAAAAAAATACAAATGAATAATATGAATTGTAAAGGCGTTCTGCAAATACTCGTTACATTCATTTCCATTTTTAACATTTATCCAAAAATTCAATTTTGTTTATTTCATCCAAATTGCCCCAACTCCAGCCTTCCATAACTTAGTATTTAAAGCCGGTATTTCTTGTTTTATGATTTGATTGGCTTGAGCCAAATAAGCCGTCCACCTTGTATTGTATTCCAAAAGTAAATCCTTCGAAGGCTGATTTACTTTTGGCAATTCGCTTTCCGTTTGATTGATCAAATAAAGATAATCTGCTGTAAATTTATTTGGAAAATTTTCAACGTCGTCATAGGCCTTGGACTTGCGTTGTACCATGTCTTCGTCCCACTTGAGCATTCTCTGGATCAAAGAATCACCCTCTGTTTTTAAAGATTGGTATTCGGACTCCTTCGGTAAGTGTTTAACCAAATCCTCGAGCTGTTTTCTTTTTGAATCCAATGAATTGACCAATATAATCATCTCATTGTAATTGTCTTCCATGCCTTTCATAACAGTATGATATTCCTGGTAATCGGCTGGAGTTACCTCATATGTTGGGTTTGCTAATATTTCTGCTTTTGCAATTGCTGTATCTGACCCATTGGTGAGGACAATTTCATACATTCCTGGCGAGGCTTTGTGCCCTTGATAACTTCCTTCGATGTAGGCATCTTTCACTCCCAACATTGTTCCATGCCGCATATTCCACACAAATCTATTCAATCCTTTTTCTGTGCTTAAGACAGGTTCTGCATCTGGGCCTCCATCATATCTGGCGTACAAACTATCTGATTTTGAACTAAAACTGTGTACAATAGCTCCTGACTGATCCTTGATGACCATTTGTATTTCCTCCCCTTCTTTCACCTCAGGCAAGTGATAATAAATGACTAAACCTGAGGCTGCATTGACACCATTTGTGCCAACTATGCCCGTAAAGCTTGCGTCCATATCGTCCATACTGCTGGAACTATTGGTCAAGTAATTTGAAGAGGGCGGTAAAATGGATAATTGCTTTTCACCTTTTTGATAATTTTGCACCACATGCAAATCATCTAAAATCCAGAAAGACCTTCCCGATGTGGCTGCTATCAAATTACCTTGATGTACCCTTAAATCTGTAATAGGCGTGACTGGCAAATTGAGTTGAAAAGGCAACCAATTCAATCCTCCATCTCTGGAAATAAACAATCCTGATTCTGTGCCCGCGTACAGTAAATCCTTAACTTTGTCATCCGCTCTCACCACTCTGGTGAATGCACCGTCTGGAATGCCTTTGTTGATGGCAGTCCACGTCTTTCCATAATCTGTTGTTTTGTATAAACCCGGCCGATGATCATTGAATTTATATCTGGTCGTAGCAATATATGCAGTTGCTTTATCGAAAGGTGAAACCTCAATAGCATTGATGAGGCATTCTTGTAATCCTTTGGGAGTAACATTTACCCAAGTCTTACAAGCATCTTTCGTGAGGTAAACCAGACCATCATCACTTCCTGTATAAATGACTCCAGACTCCAATGGAGACTCTATGATATAAGCCAAAGTTCCATAATTTTCAGCCCCAACAGCTTCATTGGTGTAAGGAACTCCAGGCCGACCTTGTTTTTCTTTTTCATTTCTGGTGAGGTCGGGCGAAACTTCTTCCCAAGTGACACCTAAGTCCTTTGTCCTCAATAAAAGTTGTGATCCGTGATAATAAGTATTGCCTTCATGTTTACTGAAAATGATGGGCGCATTCCAATTAAATCGGTATTTCATGTCCTTTGCATCTTTTCCCAAATATTGGATGGGAGCGGCCATGACGTTTCTGCTGGCTTTGTTTTTGGTGTCCAATACTTCAATCGTTCCTTGGTAACTGCCCCCTAAAACAAATCTTGGATCATCTGGATCAAAAGCTAAAAATGCGCTTTCTCCACCCGCTGATCTTGTCCAATCATTGGTGGTGATGCTACGTCCACTGATGTTTCTGCTGGCTATTTTTACAGAAGTATTGTCTTGTTGACCCGCGTAGATATTGTATGGAAATTGATTATCCACATTGATGCGGTAAAATTGTGCCGTTGGATAAATCATCTGACTTGACCAAGACTTTCCATCATTAAATGTCACTGCTGCTCCCCCATCGTCGGCCACGATCCTGTTGTCTGAATCATTTGGATTGATCCACAAATCGTGGTAGTCACCGTGGGTATTGGAAATGTCTTCCCAGGTGACTCCGCCATCAATGGACTTGAGGGCAGGAGCACTCAATACATAAAGGATATTTTCATTGTTTGGATCTGGGAATAATTCAATGTAGTACCAAGCTCTTTGAATCAGTCTGTGGTCGCCAGAAACTTTAGACCATGACTTTCCTGCATCGAGCGATTGATACAAACCACCAGCTTCTTTTTCCCAATCACTTTCTATCAAAGCATATACTTTTTCACTATTTGAAGGGCAAACGGCAATGGACATTTTACCCATTTCTTTGGGCAAACCCTCCGTCATTTTTTCCCAATGATCCCCGCCATCGGTTGACTTATACAATCCACTTCCTGGACCACCACTGATGACTTGCCATGGTTTACGACCGTGTTCCCACATGGCAGCGTACAAAATTCGCGGATTGTTGGCATCCATCGACAATTCAACTGCACCCGTGTTTTCATCTACGAATAGGATTTTTTTCCAAGTAAGGCCACCATCCATTGTTTTAAATACCCCTCGATCTGGATTCTTGCCATACAAAGCACCTTGTGCAGCCACATAAGTTACGTCCGGATTTTGCGGATGAATGATGATCCTGGAAATGTGTCTGGTATTTTCCAAACCCATGTGTTTCCACGTTTTCCCAGCGTCCGTACTCTTGTAAACACCATCACCTGAGTGCGTCATAACTCCTCTGATTGCATGTTCTCCCATGCCTACGTAAACTACATTGGCATCTGAAGCTGCAACACTCACTGCTATCACCGTCCCGTACTTAAAAAAACCGTCGGATACATTATCCCAAGACAAAGCCATATCGGTTGATTTCCAAAGTCCACCACCGGTCGTACCCATGTAGTAAACTTTGGGATCACCAATGACGCCACAAGCAGCCACAGATCGGCCACCCCTAAACGGCCCTATACATCGCCATTTTACAGGTTTTAAATAATTTTGAAATTCGTTTTGTATGGAATCTAATTTTGCTTGAGCGCTCAAAAGCGGTGCTAACAATAGAAATGCAAGCACAACAATCAATGGTTTGGACATATCAAAAAGCTTTGGTTATGCCAAAAATAAGTAAAAGGAGAGATTTGTTTAGTTCAGATCGAAGAATATCCTAATTATTAATTCAGAGTCAAGCTGGGCACTGCAAAAATTTAAACAGAATTGAGTAATTTGAATGCTGCCACCAAATAAATTTGATCATCCTTTGGTTTTTAACATCCAAGAGAAAGTTCGGTGGACTGCGAAATTTATTTCGCTGTTGCATAAGCACAATAGTTGAAAGAGACTAAAATATTGATTATGTGAGATTGCCTGCGACCAAATTAATTTGGTCATCCACTGGATTGAGAAAGTTCGGTGGCCTGCGAAATTTATTTCGCTGTTGCATAAGCATAAAGATTGAAAGAGACTAAGATATCGGAGCTGTGAGATTGCTTGCGACCAAATAAATTTGGTCATCCACTGGTTGAGAAAATTCGGTGGAGTGCGAAATTTATTTCGCTGTTGCATAAGCATAACGGTTGAAAGAGACTAATATTGATTATGTGAGATTGCCTGCGACCAAATAAATTTGGTCATCCACTGGGTTGAGGAAATTCGGTGGACTGCGAAATTTATTTCGCTGTTACATAACCATAAAGATTGAAAGAGACTAAGATATCGGAGCTGTGAGATTGCTTGCGACCAAATAAATTTGGTCATCCACTGGGTTGAGGAAGTTCGGGGGACTGCGAAATTTATTTCGCTGTTGTTGCAAGCTTTATACTTTCAATAATTTAATCCAAAAGCCTAGAGAGGTATAGTGCAAAATGACTTTAAAAAAAGAAAAACACCAGACATTTAAGGTACTTTAATGCATATTCTATTTGACAATATAAAGGTGATGATCAAACTTTACGGCCATGCATTGAATCATATTTCTTATGCATCTTTTCTTTGAATTGCTCATTATCAAATTCCACTGATTCTCCACTTTGCTCCCCTATCACTAATACTTCATTTATTAATAGTAGTTCATCAAAAAGCTTTCCCGATATGATTGATTTAATTCTATCCATTTGATATTGTTTGAATAAATTTATCATTTATTTAGTTAAACTTAAAATGCTTATTGATTTTATTCACTTTTGAGCACCATATATCTTAAATATGTAATGGTGAGTTATCATCACATCCAACCCAAAACTTCCCCATTAAATATCTACCTTCGCCCCCCACAAACAAACACCATGTCATCCGATTCAGACTCTCCAATTGCAAAAATAAGCACCTCATTGCCGGAATCGCCCATTATACCTAAAGAAGAGAAAATTCACCGCCATTTCATCACCCACAAGCCTTTTGGATTCATCACCCAGTTTGTCAATACCAATAAGCGCAAAAAAGGGGTGTTGGGCGAACTGTATGATTTTCCTGAAGGTACCATGGCTATTGGGCGATTGGATGTAGACTCAGAAGGACTGCTTTTGTTGACTACCGATGGTATGGTAAGTTTCACTATTTGTAGTCGGAAAATCGAAAAGGAATATTATGTCCAACTCGACGGTATTATCGATGAAGAGGCCATTCAGAAAATGCAAGCGGGCGTTGAAATAGGTATTGACGGCATCAAATATTTGACCAAACCATGTATTGCCAGGCGACTGGAGGAACCCCCTTGTTTTCCCCCTCGCATAAAAGCCATCAGAGGCGAACATCATGGACCAACAAGTTGGGCTTCAATTACTATTCGTGAAGGCAAGTACAAACAGGTACGCAAAATGACGGCTGCAGTTGGTTTCCCCACATTAAGGCTCATGCGGGTAAGGATTGGCAATATCCATCTAGGCGCACTCAAAGCCGGGGAAGTAATTGAAGTAGCTAAGTTCGACGTAGATCTTTAAAACCACTAACATATTAGTCAGCAACTAGGAATTTTGGAACCTTGCGATGTTTGGTTCCATTTTCATAAGCAAATGCCATTTCCAACAATACAGGCTCACTCCAAGCTCTTCCAAAAAACGAAATACCTATCGGTAATTCACCAACAAATCCCATGGGCACCGTAATGCTGGGATATCCAGCCTGAGCAGCAGGAGAAGAAGTTCCCAAAGTATAATGATCTCCATTCAACAAATCTGTGTGCCATGCGGGACTGCCTGTCGGTGCAATGATGGCATCCAAGTTATTACTGTCCATCACTTTGTCCATTCCATTTTTGCGACTTCCAAGCATCAGGGCTTCTAAGGCTTTTTTATATTTTGGATCCGTGAGATCACCCTTCGCCAAAGCCATTTCGAGGTATTTTTGGTCAAAATGTTCCAATTCGATGGAATCACTTTTGTTGAATGCTATCAACTCCTCCAAATTTTTGATTTTAGCATCGGGTCCCAATGATTTAAAGTATTTATTCAGCCCATCTTTATACTCAAACAACATGATTTCAAAAGAATGTTCACCGACAGCATCATCTCCAATGTTATCTACTTCTACGATTTCTGCACCTTGACTTTTCATAAAAGCTACTGCTCTATTCATCAAAGTATCCACTTTATTGATTCGTCCAAAAGGCTTTTTAAATAATCCAATCCTTTTACCTTTTAAACCATCTTTTTTCAAAAACTGCGTATAATCCAAATGGAATTTACCCTCACTTGCCCAAGTTTTATCATCCAATGAATCGACCCCGACCAATGCACCCAAACAAATAGCTGCATCCGTCAATGTGCGAGCCATGGGACCAGGTGTATCTTGCGTGTACGAAATAGGAATAACACCACTGCGACTTACCAAACCCACGGTTGGTTTGATGCCAACAATGCCATTGGCGTGAGATGGACAAACGATAGAACCATTGGTCTCTGTGCCAATGGCCAACATAGTCAAGTTTGCAGAAACTGACGCCCCAGAACCCGAACTCGAACCACAAGGATTGCGACTCAAAACATATGGATTTTTGACCTGTCCACCTAAACCACTCCATCCACTTGTTGACATTTCACCCCTGAAATTCGCCCACTCACTCATATTGGCTTTGCCAATGATGACCGCTCCAGCCTTGCGCAATTTACTCGCAACATCACTGTCTTGAAGGGGATGCGAACCAGCCAAAGCCCTTGATCCAGCTGTGGTAGACATTTGATCATGGGTATCGATGTTGTCTTTCAATAAAATAGGAATGCCATGTAATGGACCTCTCTTTTTACCAGCTTTCAACTCCACATCCAAAGCTGCCGCAATTGCCAAAGCTTCAGGATTTACCTCTATGACAGAATGAAGTGCTGGGCCTTGTTGATCGATGGCCGCTATTCTTTTCAAATATGCATCAACAACTTGCTCAATGGTAAAATCTCCATTTGCATACCCAGCTTGCATCTGATTGATATCGTATTCCAAAAATTTAAAGTCAGCAGTATCGGTACTTACTTGTTCGACGGTTGCATTTTTGCAGCTACCATTCAAAAGCACCAAACCACAGATTCCAAAAACCAATAGAAAAGCATTTCGCATCATTATCATCGTTTTATCATGTTATTAATCTAGGATACCACTCCCGGGAACTGAAAAGATATTCAGCAATCGCAATTTAAACACCAAAATCTATTTCGTTTGAACGATTTCCAAGGTATTTTTTATTTTTCAATAATCTGGACTGCTATTCGAATGCTTCCTCCTTAATTAGCAGTTGATCCAAGTGTCATTGCCAAAAATATCGTGTATTTTTCATTCAAAAAAAAATCACTTTACCACCAGTTTTCCACCCAACATCACCATTTCAATTTTTCGTAGGACACTGATATTTTCCAACGGATTGCCCTTTACAACCACTAAATCAGCCAGTTTACCCGGCTTGATTTCGCCTAAATGATCCAAACCAAAAACTTTAGCATTCACAGCAGTTACCGATCTTAAAATATCCAATGGAGCCATTCCGTAATCCACCATTATTTCCAATTCGCGGACATTATCACCATGACTAAAAACACCGACATCACCACCAGCAACGATGGTTACACCTGCTTCCAAAGCCAATTTAAATGATTTCCTTTTTTCTTTAATTCTTTCTGGCTCTGGATCAACCCCTTTTTTCCAACCTTTATATTGTGACACTGCATCACCTGCAGCAAGTGTTGGGCACAGAGCAACTCCACGCGTTTGCATCAATTCAAATATCTCTTTAGTTCCTGCATCGCCGTGTTCAATGGTATGCACCCCCGCCATAATGGCTCTGCGCATACCTTCTTCACTGGCCGCATGAGCTACCACCACCCTCCCACTGCTCTTCGTGACTTCAACAACAGTTTCCAACTCTTTTTGCGTAAAAGTAGGCATGGCTGTCAAAAGCATTCCCCATCTATAATCTGCATAAACCTTAATCACATCAGCACCATGTCCTATTTGATCACGCACGACCTTGATAAGATTGTCGTATCCATCGGCTTCTTCAGCTCCAAGCGGCACCTGCACATGGGCAGCGAAACCTTTAGGACCATAACTTCCAGTAGTAACAATGGCCTTACCAGCCACTAAAAGTCTAGGACCTTGGACTATACCCTTAATTATACTTTCCTTTAAGCCAACATCTGCATATTCAGCGCCCTCCGAACCCAGGTCTCGTACAGTAGTGAATCCCGCAAATAAGGTTTTTTGAGCATGAACAGCGCCTCTAATCGACCTTTCAGCTTGAGATTCCAACAAAATTTGATCATTCCAAGATGTTTCATTGTAAGGATGGAGCAACATATGTGCGTGACCTTCAATCATACCAGGCATCAACGTGCCTTCAGGAAAATTCAACCTTTTACAATTTGGTGGAATGGTTAATTTACCTTCTTCATCAAATGCCACAATGGTGTCACCTTTGATCAAAACCACCTTATTGTTCTGAAAATCCTGACCGTCAAAAACCCACTTGGCTTTGATCAATGTGTATTCTTGCCCATGCAGCAAAGGAAATATCAACATCAAACACAGGATTTTCAGAAAGTATTTCAGCTCAAAAGTCATTTTTTGAAAGTTAACTTGGTGTAAGGTAATGGTTGAAAATTGACTAAATGGCTACAGTTCCATGCAATTTAGCCTAAACGAATATAACCAGATTTGAAACGATCCTATGAAAAAATTCCAGAAGCCATTGAAATTTTCACTTTCTTATTATCTTGACATCGATTCTCTTTCCAACCGAGCACAACAAACTTTCTTTCTTTTATTTGTTGTTTGAATAAAGAGCGTCAACTTATGTTTTACATTTCAAAATTCTAAGACATAAGACCTTAATCATATGCCAAACCAAACAAGCTTAAAATTGCCAACATGAGACAACATTTATCTTTTGCATCTATCCTATTATTACTCTGCTATTTTTTACCCGCTTCCGCTCAGGTTTCGAATAAAACGCTGCAAGATTCCACTTTAGACTTAATCAGTTATCGAAACATTGGACCTTTCAGAGGAGGTCGTTCTTGCGCGGTGGCTGGTGTTCCTGGTAAGCCCAATCTTTTTTACTTTGGAGCGACTGGTGGTGGCGTCTGGCAAACTGAAAACGGAGGTCGTTCATGGCAAAACATCAGTGATGGTTATTTTGGTGGTTCGATTGGCGCCATTGCGGTGGCTCCTTCAGACGACAATGTGATTTACGTCGGGGGCGGTGAAAAAACCGTACGAGGTAATGTTTCTTTTGGATACGGCGTCTGGAAAACTGAAGACAAAGGCAAAACCTGGAAGTCTTGTGGTCTGGATAAAAGCCGTCATATTGGGAGAATCAAAGTGCATCCCCAAAATGCTGACATTGTATTTGCAGCGGTCATGGGAGATTTATTTAAGGCTTCCGCCGAAAGGGGTATTTATAAATCCATCGACGGTGGCAAGACTTGGAACAAAGTTTTATTTGTCAATGACCGAGCTGGTTTTGTTGACTTGGTCATTGATCCAAATAATCACCGTATTCTTTATGCAACCTCCTGGCGAGTAACCAGATCTCCCTACGATCTTTCTTCAGGTGGAGAAGGTTCTGCCTTGTGGAAAAGTACAGATGGTGGCAATACTTGGCAAAATATTTCGAGCAATGAAGGCCTACCTTCTGGTGTTTGGGGCATCAGTGCTGTTGCAGTTTCTTACCAGTCTAGCGACAAGCTTTGGGCTTTGATAGAAAATGAAAACGGTGGTGTTTATCAATCACTCGACGCTGGAAAAACTTGGAAAAAAGTCAATGAAGATCGGTCTTTGCGACAAAGGGCTTGGTATTATACCCGCATTTATGCCGATACCAAAGACAATGAAGTGGTTTATGTTTTGAATGTTTCTTACCATAAATCCGACGACGGTGGCAAAACTTTTAAATCAGCCTATGCTGAACACAGCGATCATCACGATTTGTGGATAGCTCCAGAAGACCCAAACCGCATGATCATTGCCGATGACGGGGGAGCTCAAGTGACCTATGATGGGGGTGAAACCTGGTCTACTTACCACAATCAACCCACTGGTCAGTTTTATAGACTCACTACCGACAACCACTTTCCTTACCGAATTTATGCCGCCCAACAAGACAATTCAACCATCCGAATTCAACACAGAAGTTTGCAATCTGGAATTTCAGAAACTGATTGGCAAGAAACAGCTGGTGGCGAATCAGCACACATTGCAGTCGATCCACTGAATGATGAAATTGTTTATGGTGGCAGTTACGATGGATTTCTCACTAGGGAAAACCACCAAACCAAAAGTGTCAGAGCAATCAATGTTTGGCCAGACAATCCCATGGGTTATGGCGCGGAAGGTATGAAATATCGTTTCCAATGGAATTTCCCCATCTTTTTCTCTAAGCACAATCCAAAGAAGTTATACGCTGGCTCTCAACATCTACATGTTACGGTCGATGAAGGCCAAAACTGGGAATTAGTAAGTCCAGATTTAACACGCAATGAAGCTGAAAAATTGGTTTCTTCTGGTGGTCCTATCACAAAAGATAACACCAGTGTGGAGTATTATGCAACCATTTTTGCTGCAGATGAATCGCCACTCAAAGAAGGTTTGATTTGGGTAGGTTCTGATGATGGTCGTTTGCACATCACTCAGGATGGCGGCAAGGTTTGGACAGAGGTCAATGACTCAAAGATAATGCCTAAGTACCTGATGATCAACAGTGTAGAACCATCTTCTTTTGACCCAGCTGTTTGTTATGTTGCTGGTACTTCTTATAAAGAGGGCGATTATAGTCCTTATCTTTTCAAAACAAAAGACTATGGCAAAACATGGAAAAAAATTGTTTCAGGAATTCCTGGGGAACACTTTACCAGAGTTGTCAGGGAGGATCCTTACAAAAAAGGAGTGCTTTATGCTGGCACAGAAACAGGCATGTATTTTTCAACTGATGATGGGGAAAGTTGGAAGTCTTTACAGCTCAATTTGCCTATTGTTCCTATCACTGATCTCAAAATAAAAGAGGGCGGTCTCATTGTTGCCACCCAAGGCCGAGGTATTTGGATTTTAGATGATTTAAAAGTTTTACATCAGATAGTAGATATGCCAAAAGAAAAGGCTGTTCGACTATTTACGCCTAAAGATGTTTACAGAATGCCTGGTTCTAGTTCGCCTAATGCAGCAAAAAATGGACAAGGTACCAACCATGCGGCTGGTTTGGTTTTACATTATATATTACCCACTTATGATGATAAAAAAGATACAATTTCCATTACGATTATGGGAAATGCGGGCGATACAATTATTTCCTATAGTAATAAAAGCAAGGAAAAATCTACTACCCTTAAGCCTAAAAAAGGAGCCAATACTTTTAATTGGAACATGCGCTATCCCGATGCCAAATCATTTGATGGTATGATCCTTTGGTGGTCCGACCTTTCTGGTCCGCTTGCCGTCCCTGGTGAGTACAAAGCTTCATTAAAGGTCAATAACAACACCTTATCCACTCCATTCAAAATTTTAAAAAGTCCAGCGAGTGAAGGTGATGAAGCCAGCATGGGCGCCCAATTCAAGTTTGTAAAAAGTATTGACGACAAAATCAATGAAGCACATCAAGCCATCATTGACATCAGAAGTTTACAAAAAAGTATCAAGCTATATGAAAAGGAACTCAAGGTCGATTCTCTCAAAATTTGGTCCGACTCTATAGGAAACATGGCTTCTATCATCGAGAAAGAACTTTACCAAACCCAAAATAAGTCCAATCAAGATCCATTGAATTATCCAATAAAACTGACAAATAAACTGGCTCACCTCAATGCGCTAAGTCAAATGGGCACTCAAGATTTTGGACCAACTACTTCCATGGTTGCTGTACGGGATCAACTTGTTGCGGCTATCGATAAGCAGTTGACTGATTGGCGTGCCATCCACTCTTCTTTGATTCCAATGTTGAATGATTTGATGCGGAAATCGAAGATTGATTATATTCAAATTGGAAAAAATTGATTTTGTGTTATGTGAAATGTGAAGTGTTTTTTGTAAATAGTTAATGGTGAATGGTGAATGGTGAATGGTGAATGGTGAATGGTGTGAAATGTAAAATGTTTTTTGTAAATAGTAAATAGTTAAGGGTTAATGATTAATGGTTACTGCAAGGGATTGCTTTATTGTTTAAGGGTTAATTAATATTGCATTTTTGCCTAGTGCATTTTTGCCCTAGTGCATTTTTGCTTTATTGCATTTTTGCCTATTGCCTTTTTGCTTTATTGCATTTTTGCTTTATTGCATTTTTGCCCTATTGGTTAATAGTCGCCTTAGCTTCACAACTAGAATATGATTTGAAATGACGATCATTGCCAAATCTCCATTAAATTTGCCATTACAAATAATAATTATGAAAACAAAAGTAGCCATCAAAGGTGCTGCATTTTTTGCCTTCCACGGATTTTATGCTGAAGAACGAAAGGCCGGAACCCATTTTCTCATTGATGCTGAAGTGGAGTTGAAATCATTTGACAGCAATGAGGACAACATAACTGATACGGTAAATTATGAACACTTGTACAACATCTGCAAAAGTGAGATGGAAGTCACCCAAAAACTATTGGAAACGGTGGTTTTCAACATCATCAATCGATTCAAACACGATTTGCACAACGTGACAGCAGGCAAAGTACGTATGGAAAAGTTGGGGCCACAATTGGGTGGTAAGGTGGAGAAGGCCATCGTGGAGATGGAATTTTAAAAGGATTCATACACCACAAAGGTTTGTAAATTCATCTTATCCATGTATTTTAGTGTGAAATGAAGCAACTTTAGTTTCATTACAATAACTACTAATATATTTTATATTGATATTCAAACATATAGAAAATAAATTCATGCGTCAATTAATCGTAGTCTTACTGCTTACCGCAATGTTTTCATGCAGTGAAGAAGTAAGAACCAATTTAACTCCCAAACCAAATGCCTTTGGCACGCTCAATGATGTAGTGATAATTGCGGATAAAAACCTTTCAGAAAGCATTGTAGGTGACTCTATTTCCTACTTTTTTGAATCTGCTTATCCCATCATGCCGGCACCTGAGCCATATTTTGATATCCGTTTTTTTACACCAGAGGATTTAGAAGCTAAAAAAACAAGAAAAGAATTACGCACTTTTGTCATCGTAGCAGATGTCAATAATGAATCCAGCCCAACCACTCAAATGTTGAGAAAAGACATAGGTGAAGAAAAATTTCTAAGGGCAAAATCCATTGACGAATACAACAGCAGCGTTGGTCTTGACAAATGGGCTAATGGCCAGTTGATTGTCTATATTTTTGGAAGAGGTGTCAATGGTGTTTGTAATAGTCTCAGAGAAAATTATCCCGCGATTGCCGCCAGAATCAACAAACACGACGATACGCAATTGTATGCTAATATTTATCCCTTGAAAAAGTTAAATTATGAAGCAAACGATGAAGTCAAGCAACTATTTGGCATAGATCTAAGTATTCCACCAGAGTTTAAAAAGGCTAATACTGTTGACAATGACAACATCATTTGGCTAAAAAGGGATATCAAAACAGTAGAGCAAGACATTGTAATACGTAAATTCCCTTACCGTAGCCAAAGTCAAATGAGTAAAGATAGCATCATTGCCATGCGCAATGAATATGGCCGTAAATACATACAAAGTACACAAGAAGGTTCATACATGCGCACTCACCAAGAATTTTTGCCAGTTTATGAATACAGTGCTAAAGTTGATGGGGCATATGCGATTGAATTACGCGGAACTTGGGAAATGGAAAACGACTTTATGGGTGGACCATTTGTCACTTTTGCTATCCTCAACACACCTAAAAACGAAATCATTTTCGTGGATGCATTTGTTTATGGCCCAGGCAAAAACAAAAGGGATTTCATGCAACAATTGGTTTACATCCTCAAGAATGCAAAATTGGTGAATTAAAAAGCTATTTTATTAAACATTATACTTAGCGCTACAAAATGGCAACAGTCAATCCATACCTTTATTTTAATGGTAACTGCGAAGAAGCTTTTAATTTTTATAGCGCAATGTTTCGTAAAGAAATCACCCATTTAGGCCGGTACAGAGATGTTCCAACATCTGATCGGCCAATTTTTGAAGAGGTTGATGATAAAATTATGCATGTCACTTTACCCATAAGCTCAGAAACATTTTTAATGGGTTCAGACAATACACAAGCCTACAATCAATCAAAAGATCAGCACACCTTCTCATTGATTATACATACAGACAGCAAAGAAGAAGCTGATCACCTATTTAGTGGGCTTTCTGAAGGAGGTACCGTAAAAGTTGCTATGAATTTGACATTTTGGGGTTCTTATTATGGAATCTGTGTGGACAAATTTGGCATTATGTGGAAAATCACGACATAGGCACATATTATTATTCAAAAAAATCATCACTTACAAATTTCTTAACTGTCATTTGTCAATTTCCTTTTGATAAGACAATAGTCTTCTTCGAACCCTAGAAACGAATTAGTATTTTGGCGTGCCTTTATTAAAAATAAGGTAAACCTGCAGAACCATCTTGTGGCAAATTTGTTATTTTCACAATAAATAAACAACATAATAATCCTAAACCAATATTTATTTAATTGCTATTTAATCTTGAAAAATGAATTTTAGATTTACTCGGCTATTTTTGGTTTTTACGTTTTATTTTACAAGTATATTTATTGATCCTCAGAATTTAATTGCTCAAGTATACAGCTGCGGATCTTGTGGATCGGCTACCATTACCAATATTTCCAAAAGTCCCGCAACCGGCTGTAATGTAACCGTAAACCTCACGATCAATACCAATGATTTGTCATGTGTCAACAACAATTGGCTTTGGTCGACTAGTCCTTCGGGAAGCTCAGGGTCGTTTTATGTTGGTTTTACAACCGTTGTCCCCTATTCACAAAATGTCTCTGCTTCGTTTTATATACCTTTGGCGTGCAGTTCTTTGGGTTCATCTTTTTTTATTGTAGATTCCCCAGGAAGTAGCACTTGCGAAAACATACCGCTTCCTGTTGTCTATAACCATATTTCATCTGAAGGTAACATCATTTATTGGACGACCAGTTCAGAAGTGAACAATGCAAAGTATATCATCGAAATATCAAGTGATGGCATAGTTTGGTTCACTGATGGAATCGTTACACCACACTTGGATTTGACTCAAAACAATGACTATCAATATCAATTAAAAGCTTTCGCAAAATACGCTAGAATTGTACAAGTTGATTTAGATGGAAGCAGAAACTACAGCAAAATTATCCCGATAGATTATTTTGAACATTCATCAAAACAAGCGGAAAAAAGTCTGCTTGCCTACTCAAGCAATCTGACTATTCAATTGCCCTCAAAAATACATACTGAATTCAGATTGATTAATATTTACGGGCAACTCCTGGAAAAAGGTTCCGTGACAAGTTCAGAACTTAACTTTACCAAACACAATTTACCTACCGGGCAATACTTTTTATGGTTGCAAAGTCCACAGAACACCAATGAGGTCATTAAAATAATGGCAATCAATTAGCGAACCAAGTTTAATACCCAAAATCCACTGAGAATTGGCTTTTAGCTAATAATCAAGCAACCCCTAAAATGGCAAAATAACCTTTGAGAAAACACCAAATCAGATAAATCTCGGCTTGGCTGATTTGGTTTGCAGGCAAATTATTGACAACTTACCCATAATTTTATGTAAGCATTACAGCTATCAAAAATTATACTTTCAAAATGTATCAAAATTCTTAGTTTTAGGCTTTTAATCATCAGGCAGAATAAATTTAAAATAAGTAATTAAAATACAAAGTACATTGGTAAAATGAGGTTGACTCAGGAGATCATGGATGGTGTATTATAATTTTAAAAAAGAATTGCTCAATACTCACAAATATTAACTAGCATGCTGAAAGTATTATTGAAAATATTATCCATCATCAAAAGTCAAAAATTATGGGAAAAAATCTATCAACTTTCCCTAAAACAAATGAATTATGGCACTGCTGGCGATTTCAATCAAAGTGGTGAATTATTTGTAGCGAATTATATCCACAATAACTTCAAAAAGGAACCCTCGGTGACCATTTTTGATGTGGGAGCAAATGTGGGCCATTACTCAGAGGCCATAGCCAAAGTGTTTGGGGCACAAGCGAAAATATATGCTTTTGAACCGTCACAAAAAACCTATGAAATACTCCTAGAGACGACCAAAAAATTGCCAGGCGTCATACTAAATCAAATTGGATTTAGTGACAAGGAATACAACCAAACTTTATATTCGAATATGGAAGGCTCAGGTTTGGCATCAGTTTATCAAAGAAAACTTGACCACTTTGGAATTAAAATGGATGTGACCGAAGAAATTCAATTGACAACCATCGACCAATATTGTTTACAAAATGGCATAGATCGCATTCACTTTTTAAAGTTAGATATTGAAGGGCACGAAATAAGCGCTTTAAATGGTGCAAAAAATATGCTCGAAAAAGGAAATATTGATTTTATTCAATTTGAATTTGGTGGCTCAAACATAGATTCCCGTACTTACTTTCAAGACTTCTTTTATATTTTGAAAGATCGATACAAAATCTATAGAATTCTGACAAATGGAATTTATGAATTGCCAGCGTATAAAGAAATATATGAAATTTTTCAAAACGTCAATTATTTAGCAATTAAAAAATAAATTTTAAAAGCTTATGTCTGAGGCATTTTTAGCAATGTATCAATAAATTTATATTAAGAACCATTTTATTAAAACTCAGCCAAATCAACTAATAAAATTCTATGACATCCATTTCCAATAGTACCAAATATGGCTTTGAATTCTTATCCATTTTTATTGCTGTTATTTCTGCATTTGCATTAAACAATTGGAATGAAAATAGAAAAAATGCACTCTCTGAGAACAAAATACTCACAGAAATAGCAAATGGGCTGAAAAAGGATTTAGTGGATATTAAGGACAATATTCGCGGCCACCAAATGGGTATTGCTTCTTGCGACTATTTTAGGGATGCCATTATGGGTAAAAATGTCAACTCTGACTCTTTCATGTATTATTATGTTACCATCACTCGTGATTTCATCAATATTCAAAACATTGCAGGCTATGAAACTTTAAAATCCAGAGGTTTGGAGTTGATCAAAAATGATTCTTTGAGACTTAAAATCATTACCATCTATGAATATGAATACAATACATTACGTAAATTGGAGGAAGAATATTCAGAAATGCAATTTCATGAAAACTATTTTAAGGAATTAAATGAAGAATTGGCACCAAATTTTAAATTTAGCAGCGATGGTAGAATGAACGGAATTCGTATTCCTTTACAAATTCAACAAAAAAATAGAAATAAACTATTGGTATATTTCTGGAAAATTAAAACCAATAGGTCATTTATCCTTGAGTTCTACTCCCAAATTGAGGCAGAAATTAAAGAGGTCATTCAAGATATTGATAATGAAATAAAAGTCAAATCAAAAAGGTATACACCTTCACCTTCAGTTTTAGAGGATAGTACCAATATTAATAGCCAAACTGAGCAATAATTATGTTTAAAGCATCTACGTCTTTCAAAAACTAAATAAACTTACATTATTCAATATTCCCAAATTTATTATTTTTATGGCACTATCAATCAATGAGCTTTAAAATCAAAAATTTATAAAATTTAGAGTTTGAGGTTAGTTTATTTTTTGATCAGAAATTACACATTTCTAACATAAAACAGGATATAATGGGGTTGCCGAAAACCATTTTAGAGTAGGCCAAATCAATAATCAACTTCAAATGAAAAAAACTTTTTTATTTAAATTAGGGCTCGGCCTTTTTGTGCTTGCTCCAACATTTTATGCTTGTTCTGGTGGCGGTGCAGAACAGAAAATAGTAAGCCCCGTCATTGCTGAGCCAACAAAAGAAGAAGTCATCAAACAAGGAGAACATTTGGTAACCATCATGGGGTGTAATGATTGCCATTCTCCAAAACAAATGGGTGCAAAAGGTCCTGAAATTATTGCTGACCTGATGTTGTCCGGATATCCGAGCGATAGGCCGGTAATCAAGTTTGATAGTCCGCTCCTTAAAGAAGGTTTTTCTATGTTTTATCCAGATCTATCAGCAGCAGCTGGACCATGGGGAGTTTCATTTGCAGGAAACTTGACCTCAGATGAATCAGGAATTGGTAACTGGACGGAAGAACAATTCAAAAAAGCATTGACCGAAGGAAAACTCAAAGGACTTGATACTGGTCGTACTTTGTTGCCTCCGATGCCATGGGAAAATTATAAGTCTTTGAAAAGCGATGACGTTCATGCTATTTATACTTATTTAAAAAGCATAAAGCCTGTTAAGAACATCGTGCCAAATCCAATTACTCCTGATAAAATGTAGTGGGAGAACTTTCATAAAATATATTTCACTACAAAAATGAAGAGGCGTAAAATTGCGCCTCTTCATTTTCCCCTCCAAAGATTAGTTGATCCCTTGCAGAAGCAGGGACAGGTCTCTTGCAGAAGCAGGGAAATGTTATTTCAATTATGTCAATAAATTTTATAGAAACAATGGTAGAAACGCAAAATTTTGCGTATTCACAAATTTTAGTCCAATCCCTTGCAGAAGCAGGGACAGGTCACTTGCAAAAGCATGGACACGTGTGGTTGGATAGGCGGATTTCAATGATTTAATAAAGTGAAAATTTTTGTTTTCATCTTTCGAACTTAAGGCCAATTTCCAAAAAACCAAATAATGCAACAATTATACTTTTTTGTGTAAGAATTTGAGTACTGCTGAAAGTTATCTTTCCTGTTTAATGTTCCTATATTGAAAGCAAATCAATGGAACGAAAATAATAAACGTCAAAATGAAAATTTTCCTTTTAATTCTCCTCATCATATTTGTACTATTTCTTGCATTTCAGATATACACCTTTATGGCAACAAAGAAGTCGGAAACTCAACCCTATACCGTCATTAAAAATGAAGATCAATTCGAAATAAGACATTATCCCACCGCAATTATGGCTAAAATATCTACAACTTCAAAATCATACCGAGATTTGGGAAGTTCTGGATTTGGCAAGTTGGCAAATTATATATTTGGCGGAAATAGCGATAAAAAACAAATATCCATGACATCACCTGTACACATGGATATTGGAGATACAGTATCAACAATGGCCTTTGTCATGCCCTCCAATTTCACAAAAGAGGATTTACCAACTCCTAACAATTCAGAAGTTAAAATTCAAATTTCAGAGCCAGAAAATGTTGCTGTTTTAAAATTTGACGGCTTTGCATCCACATCCAAAATCAATGAACAAAAAGCCAAACTAGAACAATTATTAAAAGAGAAAGGCATTAGCTATTATGGAAATTTTCGATACTTAGGATATAATCCTCCTTATCAAGTTTTGGGCAGGAGGAACGAAGTAATTGTATCCATAAATACAAATCAGGATAATTAAAGCAGGAAATAGAACTGCGCAGAAGCACTACCTTAGAAGAAATATCAATGAAAATTAATTATCCAATTGTAGAACCATATGTCTACTCCATAAATAAAATTATAATAGAACTTCAATCACACGCTGATGTTGGTTTAAGCCAGAGTGAGGCAGGAAATCGAAATAAAACATTTGGCGATAATGTTTATAAAACACAGAAACAGAAGAGTATTTTTCTGATGATGCTTCTCCAATTCAAAAGTCCAATCGTCTATTTATAATTTCTTGCCGTTGCTGTTACAGCCTATTTTCAGGATTATATTGAATCGATAGCAATATTAGCCGTAATTTTCATTAATGCCCTCATTGGCTTTTTCATGGAATTGCAAGCGCGAAATACAATGTCCGAGCTCAAGAAAATGGACGTTATCCGATCAAGAGTCATTCGTGATGGAAAGACTCAAGTGATCCCATCAGAAAAGATTGTGCCTGGTGACATTATATTACTACATCCAGGTGATGTCATACCTGGAGATGCTCATTTAATAAAATGCAATCAGTTGCAATGTGATGAGTCCTCACTCACAGGAGAGTCGATCCCATCTGTAAAACATACAGAAAAACTTCCAAAACAAACCATACTTGGAGATCAATTCAATATGGTTTTTAAGGGTACATCTGTTACGAATGGCAATGGAAAAGCCATCATAACTGGTATTGCTCAAAATACGCAATTGGGTACAATTACAGAACTGGTAGCAACCTCGGAAATAAATGAAACACCACTCGACAAAAAAATAAATGACTTAAGCAAAAAATTGATTTGGATTACATTAGGCATGATTTTAATATTTGCTTTCACAGGTTATTTGCAAGGAAAAGAATGGGTTCTAATCATTGAAACCTCTATTGCTTTGGCTGTGGCGGCTTTTCCAGAAGGCCTGCCTATTGTAGTTACCGTTGCTTTGGCTTATGGAATGATATTAATGGCAAAACGAAATGCCATCGTTAAAAAATTATCTGCTGTAGAGACATTGGGAAGTGCAAATGTGATAATGACCGACAAAACGGGCACCCTTACTGAAAACAAAATTTATGTTGATACATTATCTTTTCCAGAAGAAAAGGTAAAGGTTTATTTTGAAAATAAAAGACTTGTTTTTGATCAGGGTAAAATTGAAAAAAGTGAAGAGGCATTCCACAAATTATTGTTGATCGGAGGTTTATGTAATAACGTTATTCCAAAAAATGGCGATGAAAAAAATAAAAATTTAGGTGATCCAATAGAAATAGCGCTTGCTTATTTGGTAAACTCCACAGATTCATCAGTGACAACATTGAGATCTCAATATGAAAGAATAGGTGAGATGCCTTTCAGTTCTGAAAGCAAAATCATGGGTACTTTACATAAAAGTAATGGTGGAAATTTTGTTGCGGCAAAAGGCTCGGTAGAACATTTATTGAAAAAATGCAGCAAAATTCAAATAGGGGAAACCATCAACGAGTTGTCAGAAAATGAAAGGAAAAAAATCATCCATGAATCTGAAGAAATGGCTTCTAATGGATTGCGAGTATTGGCTTTTGCGTATAAAGATGAGGTAGAACATCACAAAGAAGACTATTTAAATTCTTTGGTTTATGTGGCCATGATTGGATTTCTAGATCCACCTCGATTGGATATCAAAGAAGCCATCACATCATGCAGAAAGGCAGGAATTCGGATTGTAATGATTACAGGCGACCACCCTTTGACGGCCCTCAACATTGCAAAACAAGTAGGTTTGGTGGATGAAGTGGAACAAAATACAATAACCGGAATTGATATTCCACCTATGGAAACACTATCAGCTGAATGGAGAGAAAAAATACTGTCAACATCAGTATTTGCCCGTACAACCCCCAAACAAAAATTAGAATTAGTCAATATTTTTCAAAAAGCAGGGAACATAGTTGTGATGACAGGCGATGGCGTTAATGATGCACCAGCACTCAAAAAAGCTCATATTGGTATTGCAATGGGCTTGAGAGGTACGCAGGTTGCAAAAGAGACTGCCAGTATTATATTAAAAGACGATTCCTTTATATCCATCGCACAAGCAGTGTCTCATGGCAGAGAGATATTTCAGAATATCCAGAAATTCGTAATTTATTTGGTGTCTTGCAATTTGAGTGAAATATTTGTTGTCACCACACTAGGCATCTTTGCTCCAGCTGCTACCCTACTCCCTCTTCAAATTTTGTTTTTAAACATGGTTACGGATGTATTTCCTGCATTGGCATTGGGCTTGGGAAGTGGAGATGAAACCGTTATGGACAGACCTCCAAGAGACCCAAAAAATCTGATAGTTTCTAATAAAAACTGGTTAAAGATTCTTTTGTATGCCGTTGCGATGACAGCTTCAATCATCATAGCTGTCATTTATTGTAAACAATATATTTCTCATGACAGTAAAATGCTCAACAATGTGGCATTCATTACGCTTGTTTTTGCTCAGCTTTTTCATGTTTTCAATATGGCATCAACCCATTCAAAAATAATTGTGAATGAGATTACAAAAAATAAATTTATCTGGTTTGCTCTCATAATATGTATTGCAATTATGGTATTGGTATATGTCATACCACAAACACGTTTGGTATTGGGTTTGGTTATACCACCAATGAAAATTTGGTTGGTTTCCATCTTGTTCTCACTCATTCCAGTGGTATTGACTCAAACTTATAAAATTATTTTTGCCAGAAAGGATCATAATTAAAAAACACCTAATTCTCCCTTTATTATTTATAAAGTAAAAAAGTTTGTTTTTTAACAACGTGGTAAATGATGAAACTTATTAAACGAATTTCATAACATCTTAAAAAAGTCAAGTTTTAACTTTATGGACTAATTAAAATAGTATGAAAATGAAAAAAATAACCCTAATTTATTCATTACTCACTGTAGGTTTTGGATTTATTTTAATGTCTTCTTGCGAAAAGAAAATGGAACTCGTGAAGGCAACTACCAAAGAACATATGGATGCAGGTACCAAAACAATTGAAAATATGCAATCGGCATACAAGGGTGAAAAGACGGCAACAGCAAAATATGAAGCTTTTTCAAAGATCGCCGAAGAAGAAGGTTACCACAACATTGCTTTACTCTACAATGCAGTTTCAGCTGCTGAAAATATTCATGCAAGAAATCACAAAGCTGTAATTGAAGATGCAGGAGCAACCACACCCATAATAACCCCAGAATTCAATGTAAAAACAACCAAGGAGAATTTGAATGATGACATCAATGGTGAAGCATATGAAGCAAAAACTATGTACCCCAATTTTTTAAAAACTGCCGAAATCGCTGATAATCAAATTGCACATTTGAGCCTCACGTATGCGATGAAAACAGAATTAAAACATAAATTCTTTTTTGAGCAAGCTTTGGGCGACATAAACAGCAACACTCTAAACAGCTTACTATCAAAATATTTTGTATGCCCTGCGTGTGGAAATACATACACAAATGCACCAAAGCATTGCGACTTTTCATTAACAGATAGAGATAAATTTATTGTATTTCAATAACTCTTAGTCATGGACCAAACACATATCCATTTACTCATAACACACCTTCCCATTTTTGGCTCAATTTTGGGTGGAATTGTACTTGCTCACGCCATTTGGACAAAAAGCATCGATACAATGATCGCTGCCTATTATCTTTTCCTAATTTCTGCGGCCGGTGCTGGAATAGCATACCTCACAGGGGAAGCAGCGGAAGAATCAGTTGAAAACCTCCAAGGTGTTTTGGACTCAAACATTGAAGCACATGAAGAATTTGCTCTTTTTGCTTTAATTTCCCTGATCATACTTGGTCTTGCTTCTGTTGTAGGTCTATTCTTGACTTTCAAAAAATCACCACTGACGAGAACAACGGCAATAATTATCCTATTTCTCTCATTACTTAGTTTTGGCTTAGTCGCAAGAACAGGATACTTGGGTGGTCAAATCAGACATACAGAGATAACAAATGCAACAACTGTTCAATTAAATTTGGATAATGATGTAGATGATTAACAAGACAGAAGAATAAAAGATATTTCTTTATAAACTGAAATTCAAAGTCAAATAAAGGGAAAAGGATGGTATACATTATGGCAATGTAGCCAAGAACAAATCAAAAAATAAATCCTCTTCTAATATAAAAGTTAGCTAGTCCTAACGAAATCAAACATTCTTATTTTTACTTTGCCAAATTATCTAATTTTGGTGCGATATAGACGACCTTGATTTTTTAACGAATCAAACAATATATTTACCAAGCTTTACATTAAACAAATAAAAATAACGATGATTGACAACTTGAAGAAGTTTTTGAATGAGGAACAAGACCCCAATGCAGTTGAAAAAATTGCTGGAAAGCTAAATGAACTTTTGATGAGCGGTGAAGTCGTTGAATACATCGCCGTACAAAAAAAGCCAGCAGTTAACATTGCCCCTGATTCTATAGCTCTTACAAATAAAAGAATAATCTTCTGTAGGCCAAGAAACTTAGGGATTTCTATGGATTTTACGGACTACCTTTGGAAAGACATCACAGACTGTCATGTAAAGGAAGGCATGTTGGGTTCAGATTTTACAATGCGAACAGTGAAGGGCGGTGAAGATAAAATTGATTACTTACCAAAAACTCAGGCTAGAAAACTCTATGCTATTGTCCAAGAACAAGAAGAAAAACAAAGAGAATACCGCCGCCAATTGGACCTTGAAGACAAAAGGGCTGCAGCAGGAAACATCAGTCTGAGTGCAAGCACTCCAGCGCCGGCAGCTCCAACGCCACCAGTTGCTGAAGACGAAATCATGGCATTATTGAAAAAACTCAAATCATTATTTGAAAATGACTTGATCAGCCAACAAGAATATGAGGCAAAAAAGGCTGAAATATTAGCTCGCTTATAAGAACATTCTTTCCATTACTTGGTATGTAACCATGAGTCTAACTAACAGATAATTTGGAAATATCAACGGGCATACGGAAACTTTTCATACCGATACAACCGACAATAAAAAAATCGGATGATCATGTATCCTACTCTGAAGTTCTACCAGACATTAGACTTCAAAATGTAATTTATTGCTATTGGCAACTCAGAACGAACAAAACACTTACCGAGCCATTCTTTTACCGCGTTGTGGCCGATGGTTGCATAGACATTTTTTTTGAGCGCGCTAAGCCTGAGGAAAATTATGTCATGGGATTTTGCAAAAAATTCACTGAATTCCCGCTTTCCAATTCCTTTAATTACGTAGGTGTGCGTTTTTTACCCACCATGTTTACTCAACTTTTTAAAATAGACGCATCTGACCTGAGCAATCGTTTCGAGGACTTGGATTTGGTTGCACCGACAACTTCCCAATTTATAAGAGATCACATTGCTCCCGCCCAAAGCTTTGAAGAGGTAACAGATCTTTTTGACAGTCACTTTTTAGAATTAGTGAATAAGTCTACTTTTGATTACGACATCCGCCTTTATAGTGCACTTGAAATTATCCTCCAGAGGTCTGGTGTTTTGGATATAGAAAAAGATTTAAATACCGGTATCAGCCAAAGACAACTGCGCAGACTTTTTGAATACTATATTGGGGATACGGCCAAAACATTCAGCAAAGTTGTAAGATTCCAAAATATACTCAGGGCAAAACCCTCAAAACAAAGTTTGAGGCAAAACAAACTTTTCTTCGATGTGGGGTATTACGATCAAGCTCACTTCATCAAAGAATTCAAGAACTTTTATGGTGTGAGTCCTAGTAAGGCATTTGGTAGATGAAAATGACCGATTTTTACAATGATTGAACAAAAGTTTAATGGAGCTTTGTATTATAAATTAAGAAATTTAAAAAATATAAAGATGAAATTAAACGCAGGTATTGTGACAACAAGATTAGCAGAAAGTAAAGATTTCTATGTGAATACACTAGGATTTGGTGTGACTTTTGAAAATGAATTTTATCTACTAATGCATACTCCAAACCATGAAGCAGAGATTAGCTTTTTATTACCCAATCACCCAAGTCAACAACCCCTTTTTCATAACCCATTTCAAGGACAAGGTATGTATTTGACCATTGAAGTAGAGGATGTAGATACCATTTATTCCAATCTTAAGAAAAAGGGCGTAGACATCAAAATCGACCTACGAGATGAACCTTGGGGCGACAGACATTTTGCCATTGAAGATCCAAATGGCATTGGCATTGATCTTGTGAAATACGCTCCACCTCAGGAAGAAGCACTATCTGTGTAAATTAAAAAACAAAGAAATCTCCACTGCCCTTTCTCAGAATGATATATAAAAAGTATCATTTTTTTATCTACTATAAAATCTTGTAAATCTTCGTTTTAAATATGTAACAATTGGCAAAATAATTGGATGAACTTTGTGATGCGACAACATTGTTGCAATCATAAGCTCACCATGAAAAGAAGAAATTTCGTCGCATTGGAAGGAACTACAATAGTAGCCACAAGCGGTATTTATTATTTGTCATGTAACACAGGTTTATTCAAAAGAGCAGATACAAGAAATGAAGTTCATCAAAACATTCCTGTTGAAAATGCTGATGAAAGAGAAATTTTATTCCTTGCATCTCGTGCACCAAGTGGACACAACACTCAACCTTGGTTTGTAATTTATGTAAAACCATATCACTGGATCATAGGAAATGATAAAAGTAAATGGCTTCCTACTGTTGATCCCACTCAACGAGAAACCGTAATGTCTATTGGAGCTTTTTTGCAAAATTTAGAATACGCAGCCCAGAATGCAGGTTATGTTTGCCAATTTACATTACTAGCCACCTGCAACCAAGACGAAAAAATGATGGAAGTTCATTTGAAAAAATCAAGTGATTTCGTAACGTATGATATTCAAAAAATCAAACAAAGAAGAACACTAAGGTCAAACTATTTAAATTCTACATTAAAAGAAGAGGATCTAATATTCCTGACTGAAAACGAGACAGATTTCATTCACTACATTCCAAATACCTCCATAGTTAACCAATGGTTGAATGAGCAAACTATAGTAGCCAATAATCTGCAAATTAATCGGCAGGATGCACAAGAAGAATTATCAGAATGGATTCGTTTTTCAAGTAAAAAAGCACAATCACGAGCCGATGGACTTAGCGTAGCAAGCATGGAGATAGATGGCATAACTGCTTGGTATCTTCGAAATTTTTATGAAAAGTCCGATGTGATGAAAGCAGGCTTTAAAGAGAAAAGTATCAATCGAGTCAGAGAACAAGTGGCTCATTCTGCAGGTTGGTTGCTCATCACGAGCAAAGACGATACGGTAAAATCCTTATTGGATACCGGTAAACGTTTGCAAAGGTTATTGCTAAAGATCAAGGATAGAAATATTGCCATTCATCCTATGACTCAAATTATGGAAGAACCCTCAACCAGGCAATTATTGAAAACTTCTATTGTATTGAATGACCACATACAGTTGGTCTTACGCATTGGTTATGTAGCAAAATATCCCCAACCAGTATCTCTTAGAAGGCCATTGGAGTGGTTTGTCAGGACTTAATGAAAGTAAACCTACAACTCCGTGACATCCAAATCACCCTTATCAAAAATATGTTCATTGAGGGTTCATTGATTACATTTAGAAAATTGAATCAAAATTATTCTTTGGTTATATTTGAATATCAGTAACTTATCTCTATTTTTTAAAAAATCTTTTTATTACCTTGAGTTCGTTTTAGAGGATCATTATTTGAATTTATAAATTAATAAGATTTGGATTAATACAACCAGATAAATTAAATAAAAATGAAATACAATATCGGAACTAAGGACAAACCCATGCTGCTTAAAACTCCACCCTTGACGAGTGAGTATACCATGCACGTTGACCAAAAAGACGGCAAAGATGTTTTAGTTTGTACTGTTGGCAAAACAGTTTTACATTATAACATGGATTGTCTGAATGACTTGCACAAAATGCTTGTTGCGCACGGAGATTGGATGGAACTTGGGAGTGCAGACGAACAAAAACCAGCAAAAGATGGTACAGTAGAAGCTTGGGGTAGGTCTGAAAATAATCCAGTTGGAGGTTGGTATGGTTTGAAAAAAGGTCTTCGTGGAAGGTTTGGCATGTACATCCCACCTTTAATGGAAGCACTTGGACTCGCAGAAGTTACACACGATGCAAAAGGAAATAAAATGCGTGCAAAATAATTCAGTTATTCTTTAGCGAGTTTAACTTTTGAAATGGACAATTACAGAAAATATTTTGCTCACTTTGTCAAAGAAAATTATCCCAATTCCTATGTAAATGTGCTTTCTGCAACAGAAAATCATTTTACCATAATTTCAAAAGATACTGCATTTGCCAAAACTTCAAAAAATCCTATTGATAAACGCTTGGACTTTTGTTCCTATTTTTTGGCCCTCATAAAAACCCTTGACGAGCGAGGAGAATCATTTGAAAACATACGCAAAATATGTTTAGAAATTACAATTGAATATGTTCAACCTAAAAACAAACTTCAATCAATCTTTAAGCGATTATTACCGAAATTAATTCCAACCTGGCTAGGCCAAATTTTAATCAAATCATTTAATAAACGAGTAAGTATTAATAAAAACTCAGAAGGTTTTATAGCTAATATCATAACCAATAAACACGAAACTTTTGGATTGGGCTATGGGGTTGACATCATTGAATGTGGCATTTGTAAACTATTCAGCAAACATCATTATTCAAAATTTGCATCTATCCTTTGTGAAGTGGATGAGATTACTTCTGGACTAGCGGGACTTCAACTCATTCGTACTGGCACCATTGCAAATGGGGCAAAGAAATGTGACTTTAGGTTTAAAATGGTTGAACCATAGTATTGCTTGGTTAGTGACAATATCAATTCCTATACTATTTTCAAAAAAATGATATTTTTAGTTCAACCTTTTTCCAATTGAGTTGTCATTATTGGGCAATTGCACAATCCAAAATTATGAAAGAAATTGTCCTTTTTTTAATGTTGTTTACATTAACTCCTGTTTTCAGTCAGAGCGAATCTGTTAAAAATAAAATTAATGAGATTGAAAATAATTTAATTCCGTTTGTACCAATAAAAGGTTTTAAAAGTTGGAATATTTTTGATAGAATGAAATATTATAATGTTTCAGGAGTAAGTGTTGCAGTCATAAAAGATTATAAAATAGTTTGGGCAAAAGATGATGGGTTGAATGAGTGTTTTAATTTAAGACTAATTTAAAACTCAACTGATGTATTAATATTCAAATGTCTTAAAATTGATCCAAATGATTTGTAATTTAAATATATTATGTATTACTTGTAAAATTGATCTTATCTTTCTCTAATAACATTTCTTCTTTTAGCATCACTCAAATCTGAAATATCATGAATAAAATTATACTAATTACACTACTATTAACGACTCAAATAGTATATAGCCAAACAAGTAAATACAAAGAAGTACTCACTTATTACAATGTTCATCAGAATTTTAATGGAGTAGTTTTAGCGGCAACTGATGGGCAAATAGATTATTTGGATGCCATCGGAATATCAAATAGACAATCTGGCACCACCATTAATACCAAAACCAAATTTAAAATTGCTTCAATTACAAAAACATTTACTGCCGTCCTTATTCTCCAACTCTATGAACAAGGACTATTAGATTTAAATACACCTTTTGGGAAATATTTCCCAACATACAAAGGTGAAGCCAAGAACAAAGTGACTTTGGAACAATTACTGACTTACAGTTCAGGAATACCAAATGAGGCCGAAAAACTTGAAATGAAATCGTATCAACTACCCGTCACCATTGATGAATACATTGATAAATACTGTAGCAGCAAATTGGAAGCAATACCTGGCACACAAAGCAATTACAGCAATACAGATTACATTATTTTGCATAAAATTATAGAACTTGTAACTGGTAAAACTTACGGTAGTGTACTCCAGGAAAAAATATTAACTCCCTTACAAATGGAAAATACAAATCTTTTAAATTCAAAAGACATCATACCAGGTTTGACCAATTCCTATACAATGATCGATAGTAATCAAGTCATGCAAAGTGATGAGCCTTACTTTATTGAGAATTTTTTTGGTGCGGGAGCAATGTATTCTACTGTTGAAGATCTTCTAAAATTCAATAATGGTATATTTAATTACCAATTACTTAATAAGTCAAATACAGCACTGATGATACAACCAAATAAATCATTAAATGATGTTGCTTTTGGAGTATGGTATGCAGGCGGATATGGTATATTTAGTAAACCCTTCATATACCGAACTGGAGGAATTTTAGGATCAACTGGCAATTGGATACATTCTATTGAAGACAAAAAAACTTTTATAATATTAAGCAATACCAATGCTTCCAATCTTTATGAATTATCCGAACAATTATATTTAGTAAGTACAAACCAAAATTCAACAGTACCGAAAGTAGAAAATTTTGCCAAAACACCTAATTATGATTTAAATAAAATCAAAGGCACTTGGATCATAGATTTAAAACCAGATCCTACAAGCGAACCATACCTGAAAGACTTTATAATAAGTCCCATTAAAGATAATAGTTTTGGAGGTGAATTTTATGATACTCCTTTTGAAAATGGTGTATTTAATAAAGATTGGGAATATCTATACTTTGCTTTCAAAACAGGTGACATGGATAATGAATATTTTCATGCAGGATTTATAGATGGTGAAAAAATAACTGGAATATCTTATTCTTCCCAAAGGAAATTTACTTCATATTGGACAGGGGCCAAAAAGATAAATTGAAACCATATTTAATACAATAAAACCAGCTATTATGGAGAATTACTACACATATGAAGTTGTTAAAAAAAATGAGTACTCTATAAAGCATTTGATAATAATCTTTTCATGAAATGACCCCTTGAAAACCAAAATTCTGAATGATTTATTTAGTTTTGATGCGCAAATAGTTAATATAAATAAACACCTAGAGCTACTGCATGTCAAGTAAAATATTGGATTATATAGCAAAATTTGTAAAATTGGATGAAGAGGAAGCTCATCTTTTTTGCAATTGTTTTAAAGAAGTAAAGGTTAAAAAAAGGCAATTAATCGTTCAACCCAATTTTATTGCAAAACACCGAAATTATATTTTAAAAGGTGCTTTTAGGGCCTATGTCATTGGGGACGAAGGTCAAGATCATACCATCAATATTGCCATCGATGATTGGTGGATAACTGACTATAATAGTTACATTTACCAACAACCAGCTACCTTATTTGTGGTTGCGCTTGAAGACAGTACCGTTCTGCAAATTGATTACGAAAAAGAACTATCACTCAAAAAGCAAAATCACAAATTTGAAACCTTCTTCAGAATCATTGCAGAACGTGGATTAGCATTCCAACAAAGAAGATTATTATCAAACCTTACCCAATCAGCAGAAGAGCGATATGAACATTTTGTTTCAAACTATCCTCAAATAGTGCAAAGAGTACCACAATATGCTCTAGCTTCCTACCTTGGAATGACAACAGAGTTTTTATCTAGAATTAGGAATAAAAGGATATCAAAAAAAAGTTGAACTAGATCAACAAAATTTCTTAAACTACTTCATTTTTAAACTTTGCACTTCACTGCAACTTTGCCATGTCAATGATGACAAACAAATTTAAAAGTGAAGAAAATGACACAAGTGCAAAAAAGAACATTCACAGTTCCAACCAGAGAAGAAGTTTCTGGAAACAATCAAACATTATTTGACCATCTCAAAAAGGGATTGGGGTTTGTACCCAATTTGTATGCTTATTATACAAAAAATGAAACTGCATTGGGCGATTACCTCACCTTACAAAATCGCAAAAGTACACTCAAAGCCAAAGAAAGAGAAGTAATTAATTTGGTAACTAGTCAAATCAACGGTTGTCGATATTGCCAATCGGCACACACGGTTATAGGCAAGATGAATGGGTTTACCGACGAACAAATATTGGAAATAAGAGGAGGCTCGGCTTCATTCGACAACAAATTAGATGCATTGGCAAAATTTACAGCCTCAGTAGTAGAAAATAGAGGCCAAGCAACTGAAGAAAGCAAAGAAGGCTTTTTTGCAGCAGGTTACAATGAAGCAAATATGATCGATGTGATCATAGTGGTAGGCGATAAAATCATAAGCAATTATATTCACAATTTGGCAGGATTTGAAATTGATTTTCCGCTAGCAGAAAATATCTGATTCCAAATACTTTTCCAACTAGGTCAAAGATATATTGCCCAACCAATAGCAAAGTGATATTATGCTATAATCTAGGTTTAAAAATCAAAGTGGAAACTAAGTTTTCATTTTCAAAAATTTCACTTCCGTTTATAAACGTTTATAAGCGTTTATAAACGGATAATTTTATAAAAACTTTAATTTTCCAATTTATATTTGCATTAGTAAAACTATGAAAAATGAGATATTTAGATCCAAAAAATGACCTGATCTTCAAACGCGTTTTTGGAGAGCACCCAAACATTACCATTTCTTTCCTTAATGCCTTGCTGCCACTCGAAGACGGCAATGAAATTATTTCTATTGAATACATGCAAACTGAATTGGTGCCTGAAAAACCGCATCTCATCAAAAATTCAATTGTAGATGTCCGATGTAAAGATTCATTTGAGCGACAATTTATTGTAGAAATGCAGATGATATGGGCGGAAACTTTTAAATATCGTGTTTTATTCAATGCATCTAAAACATTTGTACGACAACTACAAAAGACAGAAGATTACATAAAACTTAAAACTGTTTATGCCCTGTCCTTAATTGATGATATCTTCGATAAAGAAAGCGAGGAGTCCTACCATCATTATAAATTGACCAATCAAAATGATTTAACCAAAACCATTGATGGCATGGAACTGATCTTTGTAGAATTGCCAAAATACAAATTGAAAAACCTAAATGACAAGAAACTTAATATCTTGTGGCTACGTTACTTAACTGAAATGGAAAAATTGATGGACATGCAAAAAGCAAATATTTCACTTCCTGAAGAAATACTCCAAGCAATAGAGTTAACTCACGAAAGCAACTATACTCCTGAGCAATTGGCTGCCTATGACAAATACATTGATGCCATTCGCACTGAGAAAACTTTGATAGCTGATGCTGAAGCTAGAGGCGAGGCAAAAGGGGAAGCTAGAGGTGAAGCTAGAGGTGAAGTAAAAGGGAAAGTTGAAGGTGCAATAGCTACCGCTAAAAACCTCAAAAATTTGGATTTGCTTACAAATCAACAAATTGCAGACGCAACAGGACTTACTCTTTCTGAGGTTGAAGCACTTTAAGATTCTGGCAAACATAAACGGTTAAACGATTAAACAAATAAACATTGCCATTACAGAAAAGATATGTTTTTCCGTCTCTGAAGTTGACATATTGAAATCTGGTTGCGTTACTTATTCAATTAATATTTGAAATTTTGGCTAATAAAACATGAACGCAAAATTGCATGATGCGTTAATTTTAAAAGCATTATCGTTATTCACATTTGTCGTAATTCATAAAAACACAAGCTTCTGATTGAACAAAATCGATGTCGAGAATGATAAATATGCATCTTCTCAAAAATCCATGCTTGAAAAAAGAATTAGAATTGTTATTAATGATATGCCAAGGCAAATCAGCAATTATTATCTTAAAGGCTTGAACCACAAGTAATAATTCACTTACAACTATTAACAAACTCGATTACCAATAAAATATTTTAGAGATGCCGACGCAAAAAAATGCAACACCAAATGCAACCGAAGATCTTGCTTTCCAAAAAAAAGTTTGGATTACCGCGGCAATTTTCTCATTCGTTGTCATCTTATTTTTGCTCATCCATTCAACCTTCAATGTATTTTTATTGATCCTTGCAGGTAGTCTGATTGCTATTTTCTTTCGGGCACTCAGTTCCAAAATCCAGAGAAAAACTGGTTGGAAAGAAGGTATTTGTGTGGCCATTTCTGTGAGCGGTACATTGCTGATTTTGGCAGCTTTATTTTGGCTTATAGGTGCAAAAGTTCAGTCTCAGTTGGTACAATTAATTGAAATACTGCCTGAAACCGTAGATAAAGCAAAAGCTTGGCTCAATGAAACCACAACTGGTGCAAAACTTTTGGAGGATGCTCTATCAAGTCAATCTCTAGGCAAAGCTCAAGGTTTTTTACAGCAATTTTTTCAGTCTACGTTTGGCGTTTTGGGTGATTTATACGTAGTCTTATTTATGGGCATATTTTTTACCATCTCACCTGAAATTTACATCAAAGGCATCGTAAATCTCATACCACAAAAAGGGCAAACAAAAGGTCAAGAAGTTTTAGACACACTTGGTGCAGAACTTCGAAAGTGGTTGAAAGGAACATTACTGTCGATGTTTGTTGTATTTGCATTTACAGCAATTGGTTTGGCCATCATTGGAATGCCTTTGTGGTTGGTTCTGGCCCTACTGGCTGGACTCATCAGCTTTATTCCAAATTTTGGACCCTTACTTGCTTTGATTCCTGCTGTTTTATTGGCACTTGCTCAAAGCCCTCAAACTGCGCTTTTAGTACTAGGTCTTTACATCCTCATTCAATTTATTGAAAGCAATTTCATTACAACCACCATCCAGAAAAAACTCATCAATATGCCTCCTGCGCTCATAATGATCGGCCAACTATTTATGGGGGCTTTAACAGGTGCCTGGGGTTTGGTTTTAGCTACCCCTATTGTATTAATCATCATGGTAATGGTGCAAGAATTGTATATCAAAAGCAGAGATACCAATTCAGATCAGGCTGACAAATAATTTCAAAAAAAACCGCACTTACACTTTAAATATCATAGCTGACGTTTGATTAAAAAATGGCTATTAAACTATGTCCCCTCACCTTTGGGAATTATCAAAATCAATTGTTAGAAAAACTTCACTGGTCATTCTATTGATTTTTGTTTCCAATTTGAATTATGGCCAGATTTCAACAAGCTTTAGAAAGTCAATTTTTGTTGAAATTGCAGGAAGCGGAGGTCTGGGATCTATAAATTTTGAAAAACACTGTTTCAATCAAAATAGGTTAAAAATGACATGGCGGGCTGGTCTAAGTTGCGCTCCTATCGATAAAAATAATGGCACTGGAATTGTTTTTCCGTTGATGGTCAATGCACTTATGGGTAAAAATGCACATCAATTAGAATTGGGTTTGGGACAAGGTTTTACTGTCACTACAAAAGGGTCGTTTTTCGCATTAACTACGGCGGCTATTGGTTATCGCTTTCAACCAAAGTCCAAAAATTGGTTTTATCGCATTACCTACACACCCCTTATTTCCTATCTTATTGATTTTCAAATTCAACAATGGGCTGGACTGAGTATTGGTTATACTTTAAACAAGAATGGCAAATGAAAAAATACTTTTATTTTCTTTTTTGTATGTTCATTTTCCACAGTTGTGACAAAGAAAAATTATTTGATGGGCCAAACTATTTCGAAGATAATTTTGAATCTTATACTTCATTGAATGATGCCTTAAAACCAGATGAATCATTATGGTCATTCACGCAACTGACAAATGAATTCAATAGTAATTCAGTCGACACAAACCATGCCCACTCTGGAAAAAAGTCATTAAAATTTGATGCCAAACAATCGAATAATGAATTACTATCCAAATGCAGTATCGCCAAACAGAACATGGCTTTTTGGGAGGGTGAAACCATCAGGATCAGTGCTTGGTATTTTATCCAGGGAAATCAGTCTCTCGATTGGCTTTTTTTAATGGACGTTGAAGAGCGTACACCCATTGGAGCTGGCCCTGGAATGAGATTGGCCCTAGTAGATAATAAACTGCGAATTGAATATAAGTTTAATGAAAAAGACATTACACAACCGATTGGTCAGGAAGTTGATTTCCCCAGAGATCAATGGGTAGAATTGATTTTAGAACTAAAACTTTCCCAACAAAATAAGGGCTCTGTGATGCTTTGGCAAAATGGACAACGCATCATCGATAGTCAAAACAACCGCACATTACCCAAAGATTTACTTTATTTCCAACAAGGTACAAAAGGCATGTACAGCAGTTGCGAAATCGGTATTACTGCAAACACCAAAGACAATGATTTGATTCTTTGGGTTGATGACATAAAGTTTGAAAAAGTAAACTAGTGACAAGATTTAATGTCAAAAACTACCTCACGAAAACTCAAAACTAACACAAGACAACCTAACTTATGAAAGCTAAAAATAAAAGCCAAACACCACCATTTCATATTATATTAGAGCTGAGGCGTGTCTTGGGTCAACAACAGCCCCTTTCATTAATTACAATTAAATTCTTCCTCGATTAAAGAAGGGGGACAACCCTTTTTCTACATCGTTCCAAATCAACTTTCACATCACAAATCTCACATTTCTCATTTCACAAAACACAAATCGTGCAGGAAGGCACGTAGGCCTTCCCCTTCATATCGTTCCATCTTACTTCACATTTCACATTTCACATTTCACATTTCACATCTTACATTTCACATCTTACATTTCACATTTCACATTCACATTCACATTCACCATTTACTATTCACTATTTACTATTCACTATTTACTATTCACTATTCACTATTTACAAAAATTTTCATCCCAACCAATTACCTTTGTACAGTATAATATTGCTACCAAATGGATTATCAAACATATCAACCACATCCAGATCTTGCAGCACTCGTGCAATGCTATTGGACACTGGAAGTTCCAGCTGACATAAATCCACCAAAACAAAGAATTATACCTGATGGATGTATTGAAATGGCCTTCATCCTTGGAGATGATATCAAAAGATACACCTCTGAGACAGATTTCATTTTACAACCTAGGGCAATGGTATTGGGACAAACAATTGAACCCTTTTATATTGAACCTACTGGTCACGTCAATACATTCGCCATCCGTTTTTATCCATATGGATTTGCCAATTTCATAACCAATTCAATTAAAAACCTAGCAAATAAGGAAACACCTTTAAATCTTCTTTTTGGAAAGGAAGTTTCGGAGATATTAGAAGATAATATTATTCAAGCCACAAAGACATCCGATAGAATAGCAATCATTGAAACCTTCTTATTAAGTGCACTAAAGGATAAAAATACCATTGATAAAATAGTGGAAACCACCGTTGATGCTATGATTTCTACAAGTGGAAATACTTCTATCAATAGTTTGGTAAAAGATGACCTGTCAAAAAGAAGACAACTCGAGCGAAAATTCAAAAAACAGATAGGCCTCAGTCCCAAACAATTGGGAAAAGTCATCAGATTACAAGCGGCTCTAAAAATGTTGTTGAATAAAAAGGGCGAAAATTTGACAGATATAGCCTATGAAAATGAATATTATGACCAAGCCCATTTCATCAGAGACTTCAAAGAATTTACAGGAATTACTCCTTCAGAATTTGGAAATGATGAAACAATGCAACTCTCTTCCAAGATATACAAAGATTAATATTTGTGTCGTATTTGTACAATTTTAGATTGAGAATCGGCTTTACATTTGCTATTCAAAATAAAATATAAATGACAAAGTTATTCGCAAAAATCGCCATTCTATCTTGTATTGGTTTCTGTGCATGTTCAAATCCTAAAGAATCGAAAAGTGATGTTCAAGAAACAGCAGTAACAGGAATCGCAAATCAAAAATCAGAAAATATGACGAATATAATTTCAATTGTAGAAATACCCGTTTCAGACTTTAATCGAGCCGTCACATTTTATCAATCAATTATGGGCTTGACCATTGAAGAAGTAGAAATGGCAGGTACACAAATGGGCATTATTCCAAGTGATATGGGTACTGTCAGTGTTGTTTTAGCAAAAGGCAGTGATTATAAACCAACTACAGATGGGGCAGTTTTATACTTAAATGCTGGGGAGGACCTACAACCAATGCTCGATAAAGTTGCTCAAAACGGAGGAGAAGTGTTTTTACCAAAAACAGAAATCAGTCCAGAAATGGGTTATTTCGCTTTGTTTATGGATACAGAAGGTAATAAATTAGGGCTTCATTCCATCAAATAGACAAGGTTTTATAGCTTGTAACTCAGAAAAAAATAAAAATTTGGATTTGCTGCTGACATACCATTGTCATTGTCAATCCTAATTTTGTTGTCCTAATCAAAATCTAAAACTATGGACAACAAAGCAATAACTAAAGTTTTGACATCCCAGTACAAGGCATGTTTGGGTACCCTCGCTCAAACCATTGAAAAAGTACCCGAAGATGTCTGGGCAAATGACAAGTATCCAAATCCGGTTTGGCAAATTGTCTATCACAGTTTATGGGCAATTAAATTCTATCTTGGACCAAATGTAGAAAGTTATGTTCCATTTGAAAATGCCATTGAAGGTTCTGAAAGTCTTGGTGGAGCTCAAGATTGGGAAAATCCAACAGAAGGCATTAAAGTTGAAGGATTTCATACAAAAGCAGAAACACTTTCTTTCATTGAAAACATTGAAAGCGAACTTCACAACAGTATTGAATCTATTCCACTAGATAGTCCTTCAGGTTTTGAATGGTATCCCTATACTCGTTTAGAGTTGCATATCAATAACATACGGCATATTCAACATCACACTGCCCAAATCATTGAGCGACTCAAAGCTTTAGAAATTTCGGGATTTCCATGGTGGGCAGATCAAAATCAACCGCAAGAATGGTAACACACACATGATTGGGTTATCCGAAATAATCATTTATTACCGTATATCAAATAAATCAATCTCTATATTCTGCAAATTATGGTTTAGATTTGGCATCCAAAATATTTCATATTCAATTCAATAATGAGCGATTTCAATTTTACTTTAACCAAGACGGTAATTGATGATCTGCATACCTTTTTCATTTTTCAACTCGACCCAAAGGCAAATCATATGGCCGCTTTTACTGCTAAGGATCCAAATGATAAATCAGCCTACATTGAAAAATACTCGAAATTTGTAAATGATCCCACCATAAATATGAAGACAATAAAGATCGGTGATGAAATCATCGGCAGTATTGCAAAATTTGTCATGGCTAACGAGGCTGGCATAACTTATTGGATTGACAGAAAATACTGGGGAAAAGGAATTGGCACCCAAGTACTACGTACTTTTTTAAAAACTGAACCAGCAAGGCCATTATTTGCTTATGTAGCTTTCGACAATTTTGGCTCTCAGAAAGTTTTGGAAAATTGTGGCTTTGTAAAAATTGGTCAAGACTCTGGATTTGCAAACGCAAGAAACGAGGTAATTGATGAGTATATCTATAAACTGACGGATTAGAAAAAAATCTCCGCTTGATTTGATGAATTGATGCTTTCAAAACTGGAATAGTATATTCAGCAACGAAAGTTTTTTCTAATACTTTGGAAAAAGTATTTAATATTGCGAAACCTGTTTTTAAAACAATTTCAAAATTCCTTCCTTCATGAAGCATCCGTTTTGTCGTGTCCTCTTGGTGGTCTTCCTTGGTCTCTATTTGGCAACCATTTTACAAGCACAAAGTATCCAAACTCCAATAGATTCCACAGGCATTAAAATCGTGTCAAAACTTCAAAAACCAAAAGGCAAAGCAAAGTTTAATGAAAAAGACCTGGCTGGTTATTTACTGGTATATTTTAAAGATCAAAATCAATCTGCTTACATGGCCATCAGCAGTGATGGGTATACCTTTACTGACATCAATGACGGCAAACCAATATTCATCGGTTCTTTATTAGCTGAACAAAAAGGAGTGCGTGACCCACACATTACCCGTGGGCCTGACGGTGCTTTTTACTTAGCCATGACAGACTTACATATTTTTGGCAAAAGAGCAGGTTTTCGAGATACAGATTGGGAGCGACCACTTGAAAAATATGGTTGGGGCAACAATCGAGCCCTTGTCTTGATGAAATCCTATGATTTAATCCACTGGACCCATGCTGATTTCAGAGTAGATAAAGCATATCCGGAGCTTGGAGATATTGATTGCTCTTGGGCACCACAAACGATTTACGATCCGGTGAAGAAAAAAATGATGGTTTACTTCACCATTCGATACAACAATAAGGACGCTCACATTTACTATTCGTATACAAACGATGATTTCACCAAGCTCGAAACCAAACCCGAACGCATCACAAACATCGGGGGAATCGATGCCGACATCACAAAAGTTGGCGACAAATACCAAATGTTTTATGTGGGTGGTGCAAAAATCAAACACGCAGTTTCAGATAAAATCAACCAAAACTTCAGTGGTGACACCACCCGAATTGATCCAGAAAAAGTAAACACAGAAGCACCAAATGTCTTCCAACGACTAGGAACCGACACATACGTTTTGATGTACGACATTTATGGATTAAGACCCAGTAACATGGGCTTCAGCGAAACAAAAGACTTTGTGTCTTTCAAAGACATTGGACATTTCAATGAAGGCATTATGAAAACTACCAATTTCAAAAGCCCGAAACATGGAGCTGTTACCTACCTCACCAAAAAAGAACTAAAGGCCATCGCCGACCACTGGAAGATTGAATTAAAATAGATCTTTCCTTGAAATAATTCTGCGAAATTTCTGTACCAATCCTGGTAATCCTTGAGCAACAAAAAGTCAGAGAAATTTCTGTGCCCATCTGTGTAATCTGTGAGCACCAAAATCTATGGATTTTTTGTGCAAATCCGTGTAATCTGTAAGCACTAAAATCTGGGGAATTTCTGTGCAAATCTGGGGAAATCTGTGAGCGATCAAATGTGCACAAATCCGTGGATTCCACCAACTTTATTGATTGATGATTTAACATATTCAATCAGTCGTAGAATCGAACTAAAATTTAAAGATCGAATATGCAACACATTCGATCTTTGCACATGTCAACCTATAAATAGCCCTCAAATCTGTGAAATTTCTGTGCCAATCTGTGTAATCAGTGAGCACCAAAACAATAGCCTAAGCAGCCCGTTTCACCCTCGATACATCTTTCCAATAAATTCCAAGTAACTTTTTAATCTAAATAATCTAATTTTTTGATCAAGGTCATCTCCATCACTGATGGACAACAAGGCAAACCTTCCCAAAAACACATTAAATTAGTTAAAACAAAATTCTAAAAAATGAAAAATAAAGTAGTCATCATAACAGGAGCCGCATCAGGTATAGGAAAAGCAAATGCAGATTTATTTGCTAAACACGGCGCCAGTGTGATAATCTCTGACATCCAAGAAGTAGAAGGAAAAGCAACCACAGACAACATTATTGCCAATGGCGGCAAAGCTTCCTTTATCAAAACAGACGTTTCGAGACCAGAAGAAATGGAAGCCTTGGTCAATTTCGCAATAAAAACATATGGCAAGTTGGACATTGCAATTAACAATGCAGGCATAGGTGGCGAACTCAATCCAATCGCCGTTATGAGCATTGAGGGCTGGAATAAGGTCATCGAAGTGAATTTAAACAGCATCTTCTATGGTATGAAATACCAAATACAAGCCATGCTCAAAAATGGAAGTGGAAGTATTGTCAATATAGCCTCTATTTTAGGCGCCGTTGGCTTTGCTGGTTCCTCAGCATACACAGCAGCCAAACATGGAGTTTTAGGAATTACAAAAGCTGCTGCATTGGAATATTCCGCCCAAGGAATTCGCATAAATGCAGTAGGCCCAGGTTTTATTGAGACGCCTCTTTTAAATGCATTAGACGCTGAAATGAAAAGTCAGCTTGCATCACTTCACCCTATTGGTCGTCTAGGAACAAGTGAAGAAGTTGCTGAATTAATTCTTTGGCTAGCAAGTGATAAAGCGTCTTTTGTAACTGGAAGTTACTATCCTGTTGATGGAGGTTATTTAGCTAGATAAATTCAAGCTGTAATAAACGAAAAAATGGAATGGTCATGTATTTTTGATAATAATTCAGCTATTCATTACAGACTTAGAACTTAATAATTATTGAAAAAAGGGAGAAACAATCGTCATTGTTCTCCCCTTTTTATGATCATTTTCATTGCCTCTTCAATGGGCAATTAATTTCTGAAATATTGCTGATTTTCAATTCACTGGCACCAGGTACAAGTGTGCCTGTATGATCTGTGTCAGATTCTTTTATAAAATGGACATCAATATTAAATTTTAGAGTACTCCTCTTCGTGTCCGTAAATTTCAGTTTATTAATTGACAAAGTATCCATAAAATACAATGCCCCTGTTGGCTCAAAAAAATCATTATCCATGATATAAAACCTAGTCTGAACATCTTTTTTTATATCAAGTAAGTTATCATTTGGCATTATAATATGTACGGCTCCATCATAAACCAGATCTTGATGTAGATCAAAACTTAGAAAATTTTGCCACTCCATGCTTTCTGTTTGAAAACTGATATTAATATTTATAAATTCTGACCCTTTAACCTTTATGGCCCATACTTTCCCCTCAACTTTAGTATCATTTACTATTAATGATATAGGTTCAGCCCACTCATCAACCGGTTGAAGCTCACAGCCCATTGATAATATCAATAAGCAACTAGCAAAAATGAATACACGGTTCATAGTTTTATAAGTTTTTGGTTCATTTTTGTTGTTTTTTCATACACCAGATACGTTCCATTTTTTAACATATCTCCATCAATTTGAGCAAATCTGTTTTCATATTTTATATCCATAACTAATGACCCATTTAATGAGTAAATTTGTAAATTTCCTCTTTCTGGTGCAGATTGCGGTACTCTAATATAAATTTGTTCTTGATCATTTATTGGGTTAGGCATTAGTACCAATTCATCATCTAAGTTTGACTGAATTCCTTCTATAATAATTTTATAACTGCTACTATTATAGATTGAAATACTTTTTGTAAGACTATTAAATCCTGGTGGAGGAATAAGTGTTGCAAAAATGTAATAATATGAATTTGGAGGTATTGAAGGGAAAGTAAATCCATAGCTACCTCCAGATGAAGTATTGGTGATGCTTTCAGTTTTAACTAGCGTATTTGGATACGGATATGTACTTGTGTACCAATTTAAAGTACAAGGATATTGGTCTACATAAACATATCCAATAACATTTATAAAGGAACCAGGGAAGCTTGATGAAGGTGCTTCCAAAACAACATCATATGAATTTATCCATGCTGACAAAGGGCAAAAACTTGTATTTATGTTGAAACTATTATCTCTATCTGCTGTTCCAGTTGGTAATCCATTAAAATTTATATCAGGATTTGAAAATTGAAGAACACGTTGCCCAAACGGTATGGTGTTTGTAAGAAGTGTGCCCTGATTATTTCCTGCAAAAGCAAATTGATGACCTCTACCTGGAGGAGATGCATTATCAGTGAAATGTCGAGCATTAAAAAGATGGCCCACTTCATGAGCAAATGTAAAACCGGCATTTGTTGCAAAAGTAGTTTTGACTACAGCAACCGGTCTGGTTGGATTTGCAAATCCTGTTAGCCCAACAGAGCCAACAATCTCACCACCATTTACATTAAAAGTGTATTGATGGAGGAGAACCACAATGTCAGCCCGATTATTTACCCTTAAGTTTTGAATCCATGGATCTGTACTTAAATTATCGGCTGCCGTTGTAGGGTTATTGTTTATTGGTTGTTGAAGATTCGCTTGATTGAGAAATACTGGAGCCCCTCCTGTCACTCGTCCATTGATACCACTATTTACTAGAGAAGTATTTGTTTGAGATAAAGCAGTATATCCAAGCGCAGTAATGTTCGAAACGCTATTTTGCGCTGCATTTAAAGCTTGCTGGGTATATAAAATTAATATTTTGACACGACAATTTGCTGAATTTGGTCCTGTCCTATATGTTCCTTTTTCGCTATCTTTTCTTGGCAAAAGACCGTTTTCAGAGCTACATGTAGCAGCAGTTAATTTGGATGCATCATTTTTGTAAATTATACTACGATTCTTTGCAATAGCTTGAATAATAAACTGTTCACCATCTACCAAAGCGTAGCCGAAAATTCCAAATCCTTCATCCATGAGCTCTAGAATAGTCCCATCACCATGTCCATTTATTTTACCTTTAAAGTGCTTCTCCAAAAGAGGGCTATCATTCTCAATTTTTATTATCTTTTCCGCCTTTTTCCTTGTTGGCAATGGTATTTCAAAATCTTCTCCAAATTCATCAAATCCTTTGTTGAACTTTATCACAGCATATTCAGCTACCCACGGATCCTTTTTCATTTTAGAGATTTCCTCCTTGTCCTTCACGCCAAGTTCAGTTTCAGGAATAACCTCAATCTGAGCAACTAAAAATTGGCTCAACAACAAAAAGACAATTAATAATAATGTGTGTTGTGTTGTGTTGTGTTGTGTTGTGTTGTGTTGTGTTGTGTTGTGTTAAAAATTTCTTGCTCATTTTCTTTTGTTTTAAATTTGTTTTAAAATTTAGAGCAATAGTAGAATACCTTTCATACGTGTTTTCAATATTTCACCACAGGGCCCTGATTTTTTGGGTAAAATTTTAAGTTAACTATGCCAGATATTATTCTTTTGCTTAAGTCATACCAAATATACATACATACCAGTTAAGTTGTCAATAGGCCTATGAAACTTTAACATTTGGCACGGATGCTTCATTATTTATTTTTTCCACTGTTCATAACTCTTTAATACAACAACCGAGTTAAAATCTCCAAAACCTGTCCTCGTGAATGTTTTACTAACATATGGGTTGGGTTTAGGTGGATTTGGTCTGATTCAAAATCAAATAAAATTTTTAAAATCTAATTTTTTAAAATCTTTATTTTTGAGTTATGCGGGCTAACGATTACATTGTTCATGTACATCATACAAATTTGATAACCGACTTTTTCGAAGTAGAAAAAAGTAATAAATTGAGGCTCCAACATTTAGAATTCAATTTTATTCAAGCCGTTATTTATCCCCAAAGAAGTAAGAATTATAAATCAATGTTGTAAGGCAAATTTATTTAAGTTTGTTTTTTATAATTTTGTTATATATAACAGACAAATGAAAAAGGCGGACATATTTAGACGAGATAAAGCTGGTGAAACCATAAAACTTGATGACCCAGAATACCCCGAACTTTTTAAAGTGATCAAGAAAGCTATTTACACTACTTCAAAACTCAACAACTTAATCACAAATGATGCTCAGGAAATCAATGCCATTTTCAGTGAACTGATTGGTCAAAAAGTAGACGAGACTTTTTTCCTGATTCCTCCTTTTTACTGTGATTTTGGCGAAAATATCCAAATAGGCAAAAATGTATTTGTTAACCACGCTTGCACTTTTATGGATAGAGGCGGCATAACGATTGAAGATAATGTCTTGATCGGTCCCAAAGTAAATCTGATTACAACCAATCACCCTTCAAAACCGACGGATAGAAGAGCTACCTTATCCAATCCAATTTTAATTAAAAAAGGAGCATGGATAGGGGTTGGAGCTACTATTTTGCCGGGAGTAACCATAGGTGAAAATGCCATTGTTGCTGCGGGTGCAGTGGTTTCAAAAGATGTTCCTGATGACGTAATTGTAGGTGGAATTCCTGCCAAAGTCATCAAAAAAATTCAATAATCCTTGAGAAATTTGCTTCCAAAAGGATAATTAATCAACGAGATTTTTTAAGCCACCTTCAAAATAAAAAATAACAATATGAGATACCTCTTCATAATATTGGCCATATTTGTTTCACTATCCATTTCCTTTGCCTCATGCAGTAAAAAAGATAAACAAATTCAAAATACTGTAAACACGCTCAGTGACCCACAGAACAAAAAAGATAAAAATTTGAAGATAACCATCGTCACATCTGTCTTTACAGCAACACTTGTTGACAATCAAACAACCTCTGCTTTTGAAGCACTGTTACCAATTACCATTCAAATGAGTGAGTTAAACGGTAATGAAAAATTCTTTTATTTAAAAAAGTCCCTTCCGACAAATGCTTCCATAGGTGGACAGATTCAATCTGGAGATTTAATGCTTTATGGAGATAACTGTTTAGTTCTTTTCTATGAAAATTTTAATACTTCTTATAGTTATACTCGGCTAGGAAAAATAGAAAATGTCACAGGCCTTGTTGCTGCTTTAGGTTCCGGAAATGTGATTGTCAAGTTTGAATTGGAATAGTCTTCAAACTACATAACAATCGTTATATTACAATTTTATAAAATAATTGAGCAAATGCAATTCTTTTCGCAATCTTTGCCTTCTAATAATATCCCTTTTTTGAAAAGGAAGACAACGATTTTTCCAGACAATGAGCATTATTGATCCCCAAGCCCCAATTTTATGAGTTTCTGAATAATTGGTTTTTGCCAAAGGATTTATAATTATGACAATAAAAAAACAACCATTTGCCGACGCTGCTAGCTTAATCCGGATTTTTCGCAAAATTCATAGGCAAATAGCCATCGTATTGTTTGTTTTCTTTCTGATCATTTCCATCACAGGTTTACTTTTGGGATGGAAAAAAAATTCTTTTGGCCTCATTTTGCCACCTACAGCCAAAGGCGTTTCAGCAGATCTAAAGACTTGGTTGCAATTCGATAGTTTGCAAACCATTGCAATAAAAGTATTGCACGACTCCATTTCACCCACACTTTCACCCGACTTGGAGCGTATTGATGCCCGACCATCCAAAGGAATTGTAAAATTTGTATTTGAAGATGACTACTGGGAAATTCAACTAGATGGCACAACGGGTGAGACCTTACAAATCAATAAAAGAACATCAGACATCATCGAAAATATTCATGACGGCACCATTCTGGACGTTTTGTTCAACACGAAAAATGATCAATTCAAGTTGTCATACACGAGTATCATGGGAATTGCATTGCTACTTTTGACAGCCTCCGGATTTTGGCTTTGGTATGGCCCTCGGAGAATGAGGAAACTCAAACACCAGCCTCAAAACAAGGACATTTAAATCTGGTCAGCGCATTGACGGAATTATAAACTTAGATTGACTAGGTATTTAAAGAATTAATGTTGGTAAGTTCCGGAATTCTTTATATTTGGCGCTTGAATATTGAAATCGAGCATTTAAAACAAAAATTAATAGAGCTAACATGTCCAACCATTGACCGGTTACATCCACATGGACAAACAAGATACCGGAAAGAAATGTTGTCGCAGCTATCCAATTAAAAATGGTGGCTATTTTGAAGTTGAAATCAACCAGCTCATCTTTTATCCTTTACTTATCTGCTAATTAAACCACATTAAAAAGAGGAAATGAAATCAATCAAATTCATTGGCAACGATGATCATCAAAAAGCCTTTGCATCGGCAGTTAGGAAAAATGTCCATGATTATTTCAACGACAATGATTTGTCTACAAAAGGAAATTTGCGTCTTGCTATACAAACGATGGTCATGTTATTGCTTTACATCATTCCATTTGTTGCCATTTTGACAATACCAATGAACGGCTGGATGGGAATGCTGATGGCCATTTTGAAGGGAACGGGAGTGGCAGGAATTGGCATGTGTGTCATGCACGATGCAGCACATGATTCCTATTCACATAAAAAATGGATCAACCAATTGTTTGGTGGCACTTTATACTTGTTGGGCAGCAACGTATTGAATTGGAAAATCCAACACAATTTGTTACATCATACTTACACCAATATCGAGGGATATGATCAGGACATAGAATCAAAAGGTCCACTTCGTTTATCTGAATATGCTCCGCTCAAAAAAATACACTACTACCAACACATTCATGCTTTCTTTTTTTACGGCTTGATGACGATTTCCAGATTATTTCGGGAGTTTAGCCAACTTCTGGAATTCAATAAGGCGGGGATAACCAAACACTTGCACTTAAATGGAACCTATGAATACATTAAAATGGTAGTAATTAAAATCCTGTATGCTTTCATCGTAATTGGTTTGCCAATTTTATATACTCCTTTCACTTGGTGGGAGGTCCTCATCGGATTTATGATCATGCATTTTGTTGGAGGATGTATCTTAGGCACTATTTTTCAAATGGCTCACGTAGTTGAAGGTTCTGAGCAAATGTTTGCCAATGAAGATGGAATTATTGATTGTGATTGGGCTGTACATGAATTGAGAACATCTGCAAACTTTGCGCCCAATAATAAATTTCTGGAATATTATGCTGGTGGGTTAAATTTTCAGATTGAACATCATTTATTCCCAAACATCAGTCATATTCATTACAGAAATATTGCACCAATTGTAGAAAGAACCGCCAAAGAATTTGGATATCCTTACAATCAAAAACCCAATTTCCGTACTGCGCTACAATCACACGTTGTAAGGTTGAAAGAACTTGGCCAGACCGACAAAAGAATCGCTGAAACAGCTTCCGGATTTTGACTTTGTTGGGTTAAAGAAATTAAGGAAACTCAAACGCCAGCCTCTATTCAATGACCAATAAAGGTCGTCAATGTAACCTACATCACCTACCATGTTTGAAAATATCCTGAACTTTATTTTTCAGAATAAATCAAACTAAGTGATCATATCCATAAGACACATTGCCACCATATTAGGTCTCCTTTTTATCTATACCGCTTACTCTCAAAAAGATCCGTTCAACTTAAGTCTCGAACCCCTAGAAATTCCAGGACTTGGAGGACTCCAATCATATGCTTATGGTCAATATGCAGGAAAGTGGCTCATCATTGGTGGCAGGCTCGATGGACTTCACCGCAGGCAACCCTTCGCTTCATTTGATCAAGCTGGTCACAACAACCAACTTATTGTAGTTGATCCGATTTCTAAACAAAAATGGACAGCATCCATCGCTTCATTGTCCCTTCCATTGCAGGAGCAGTTGAAATCCACCAACATGGAGTTTTACCAGCAAGGTAAATATTTGTACCTACTGGGCGGATATGGATACAGTGCAACCTTGGGTGATCATACGACTTTCAGCAATTTGACAGCAATTGACGTCCCGGGAACCATAGATGCAGTAATCAAGAACTCCAACCTTTTATCCTATTTTCGCCAAATTACGGATCCACAATTTCAAGTGACCGGCGGAAGACTTGAAAAAATAAATAACACCTTTTAC
>JAKQLF010000309.1 GCA_029567325.1 Bacteroidota bacterium
AATTTCAAGAGCAGCCCCTTTTTTCTAGTCTTGCATCACCGTACAGACTAGTGCAGTTTTTTCCTTCCATCATTTTTTATTACAAATATATAAATTATTCATAATATATATTTAGATGTGTCCTAACCTCAGGCCACGAGCTTCGAGCTTGCTGTGAGGGAGATTAATGAACGTTGAGGGAAACGGGTTCCGATTCCGAGAGCTATTGGCAATCGGAATCGGAAATCGGAGGTCGTGATGCAGAACCCTTCTGGGATATTAACGAAGCGATGAAATGCATGTCTGAAAACTGATCGTAAAAATTCAAAAATATTTGGATTCCGATGGCTAAACCCCTATCACAGCGCTGCGTCTTTCAAATAATACGTTGTTTTTCCAAACGCCATGTAATTTGCCAATCTTTTCACGATAACCGATCTCTCTAAATCCGCATTTGAGGTGCAATTTTCTACTTGCTATATTATCGTCAAAAACACCCGCTTGCAAGGTCCAAATGCCGTTGGCTTCACTGATCTCAATGAGCTGATTTAAAAGGAATTGCCCAACTCCCAAACCGCGTGCAGCAGCAGCAACATAAACACTCACTTCCGCCACACCACCATACACGCAGCGGCTTGAAACGGGTGACAGTGCTGCCCAACCCAAAGCTATTTCGTCATTATAAGCTAACACTCGACCAAAACCAAGGTGCGCCTGATCCCACGATTCCCACGTTGGTGCTGTGGTTTCAAAAGTAGCCAAACCGGTAGCAATACCTTCTTCGTAAATGCGCACCAAGTCGTGGTAATTGTCTTTAGAAATGGTAATGGTATTCATACTAGCAACATCCTGAACCCGGTGTACAACAAGAAGCTTCTCCAGCCAATTGCAAATCCATCATTTTTACTTTTTGTTTCGCCGCAGGAACACCACAATTGTCTTTAGCCAGGCAGTCCGTTTGTTTTCCCGTGAGTAAAAAGTGCTTTCCGTCAAAGTCAAGACCATATTTTCCAATGGTTTCACCCTGATATTCTACCTCAATTTCCAAGTCACCCATGCCCAACACACGCTCTGAAAGTTGAATGATGTTGACCAATTTTTCAGGATGTAGACGGTGGTTGTAGTCATTTGCATTCCACAATTGAAAATTGGCCACTTTCTCATGCCTTACCGTGCCACCGCAATCGATAAAATGTTTGGTGATTTCCCCAACTTCGGTAACGTGAAAATGGCTTGGTACCAACGTTCCATCTGGCAGTTCAAATGCTATTTGCTCTAGTTGAGCCAAGTGATTTTTGATTTCTGATAATTTCATATGCTAAATTTTATTTTTTTTGTTGCGAGCTGTGAGCCACGAGCTTCGAGGCATCGAGCCACGAGCTTTTAATTTGATTGCATGACCATAAATAGGTCAGCAACAGTTTCCTTTTAGACCAAAACGCATGCCCATAAAATCTTCGAGTAAACTGCGCACTTCGGCCCATTTTTCCTCATCGATGCAATAACAAATGCTGGTCCCTTCTATATTGCCTTTTATTAAACCCATATTTTTGAGTTCCTTGAGGTGTTGTGAAATGGTGGGTTGAGCCAAACCAATTTCATCTACAAGATCATTGCATATACATCCTTTGATTTTGAAAAGGTGTTGCAGGATGGCAACTCTGGCGGGGTGCCCCAATGTTTTTGCGATATTGGCGATGGTATTTTGTTCGTCTGTAAATATTTCTGACTTTGTAAGCCCCATGTTGTATTATTATATTGCAATATTACGATATAGTTTGGTGGGATGCAATAGGGAAGGAAAAAAAGTTGAGATTTAATTGAACTAGTAAGTTGAATGATGAGCTAATATTTAATGGCTGGGCACAAGCTTAGAAATTATTTAATAAAATATTTAGCCAATAAGTTGCATGCTTCTATATATATATATATATATTTGTCAAGTAGCTCAGCGAACCCTAAAAATTGAATCAACTATGGATCATTTATTCGAAGAGCTAAGAAAGAACAAATAGTATTTTATTGGAGCATACGAACATGAATTGACATGTCGTGTATAAACATTGGTTTTTTGAAATTATTATTTTCAAAGCACTACCAATATTAAAGATAAATGTATACCTATTCCGGAGTAGGCGTATGTGATTTATTTTGAAATGGAAATCTAGAATGACCTGAGGCTAGGGGACATTTCTTATTTCCACTTTTTATAACAATTAAATAAGTATTATGAAAAAATTATTTTTAATCTTTGGATTTTCTATTTTTTATTTAAGTTCATCACTTTTAGCTTCAAGTGGACAACCAAAAGAAATTGTCATGAATGAAGTAATATCAAATGTTATAAGTTTCGAATCATCAGATTTTTCAACAAGTGAAGTTGTAAATAATTTAACTTGCCTTATTATTTCTGTTACGTGTGAATGCGGAACATATCAATTTCAATGGTGTGATAATGGGATGCATCCAGATCCACTAGAAACAGCAGAAAAAATTTGCTGTAGAAAATGTGGCTGTACTATTATTATAGATCCTGAATAAACTATTTAAGGTTTGTATTAAATTATAGTTAGTTTTAGGATGCCCATGTTAACATTATTATTAGTGTGGGCATTCTATATTTAAAAAATTTGAAATGAGAGAATTTAAAATTTTATTTTTTGTCAATCTATTTATTTTAAACAATATCTGTGCACAGATCATTCCTTTTGATTTTTGCATTACTTATGAATTTAATTATTTGAAAGATACCAATGATGTAAGTTCTATCAGCAACAAAACTAAATTGATATTATTTGGAAATAAAGAAGTTGTGGTTTTTAAACCATTTCATAGCTATATGATGGATTCTATTAGTTTTGATTATTTCGGGGAAGCTGGATTCGGACAATATACCAACTCAGAGGATGCATCCATTGCATTGCACAATTTAAGAGACAAGACAAAATCATATACAGGTCGGTCTTGGTACCCTTTTAGTACAATTTGTGACTTATCAAAAAGGGAAACCTACACCTATTATACTTCTTCTCAATTTGTTTATGCAACAATGGAAAATATGAACTTGGGATGGGAAATAAGTGAGGAAGTAGACAGCATTGGTGGTTTCCTGGTACAGAAAGCAACGACCAATTTTGCAGGACGCAAATACGAAGCATGGTTTACGAAGGAAGTAGCCATTCCATATGGGCCATATAAATTCAGTGGTTTGCCGGGCTTGATTATCAAATTGAGCGACGTGGACCATAAGTTCAATTTTCTGATGACTTCCATTCAAGGACCTTCTGAAAAATACTTTGATAAAAAATGGAAAAGGATAGGACTAAAAATGGAAAAATCGGATTTCATTAAAAAATTACACGATGAATTGCAGTCCAAAAATCCAGATGTTATAGAAGTTATTGGAGAATCCAGGAGCGAAAAAATAGAAATGGCAATCGAACAAAGCAAAGTGAATTCGAAACAGATGTTTTTTAGAATGGAATTGAAATAATTGGCTAATCAGGAAGGTTTGAAGCTCGGTATTTTGATATCGCTTTTATTATTTATTCAAACATTTGTATTGTTTGGACAGAAAGTAGTGGTGATAAAAGGCAAAGTTATTGATGCAAATGGAGTAGGTATTGATGTTGCAATTGTTACTGCACATGCAGTTGGAAGACCAAACCTTAATTTGTCATATGCTATCACAGATAATGAGGGAAACTTCAGTTTGAAATTCTTTCAAATTCCGGATAGCATTCAACTCAGTTGTTCACATATTTCTTATGCTACTATCAGTGAAAAAATAATCTCGGATGGTCAGGAAGTATTGCTAAATATGAAATACAAATCAAATACACTTCAGGAGATAGAGGTGAAAGCAAATCGATTCAGGAGGAATAGCGACACCCTTTATTTTGATGTGGCAAGGATGCAAAAAATCAATGATCAAACCATAGAGGATGTACTTAAAAGAATTCCCGGCATTGAAATCTCTGTGAGTGGCGCTATCTTTTATGATGGAATTCCTATCAATAAATTCTATATAGAAGGTATAGATATGCTGGAAGGAAACTATACCATTGCAAGCAAAAATCTACGTGCTCAATTGATTGATGAAGTACAGATATTGGAGCGGCATCAGCCCATTACAGCGTTAAACAATATTATAAAACCTCCCAATGCGGCCATAAATTTAAGGCTCAAATCTGGTGTGGCAATTGTTAATAATCTAGATCTTGGTTTGGGTGTTGCTGACGAATTGAAATACAGTGGCGACATGTCTTCATTCAGGTTTGCAAAGGAACATCAATCGTCTGTAATCGCGAATGTCAACAATATCGGAAAAGCAACGGATTATCTTTTTAGGGACCATTTTAACTTAAAGTTGACGTATGATGATTTGAATTTGTCAAGGGTTTTGCTGCCAAATATTGGGCCTGAGTTTTATACCAACAATGAAGAACAGGCTATAAATTTCACAAAACTCAAAAAGTTATCTAATGAAAAACAGTTGAAAGTAATTGCTGGAGGGAATCATAATATTGATTTACTGTTGGGTGAAAATATAAGAACTTGGGAATTGGAAAATCCGGTACAATTTGTGGATTCCATACAAAACCGTGGAAAAGATTGGCAAGTGTCACCCAAATTTATTTATGAATACAATGGTCAAAAAAAATTCTCCAAATGGCAACTTGATTTCTCAGGAAATCTTGAAAGGCATAAAGGAAACCAAGCCATAAATAATGCACCGATAGAAGAAAGATTGGTCAATGATATTTATGGGATGAATATTAGCAGAGAATTTGTCAAGACTAAAGGATTCAAAGCCATCAGAATTGTCTCAAAGCTCAATTATGATCAACGAACAGATGACATGATTATTACACCATCCATTTTCATAGACCAGTCAAATAGATTTTTTGATCTTGAATCCAGCAGACAAATTGTTAAAACAAACACTTTTTCCGCTTCCTCGAATTCTGCGTTTTATCAAAGGTTTAAAAAAATACTCATCCAAATACCTGCAGGGATAAATGGGAAAATTACCAAATTCAATTCTGTGCTAAGTGAAGTTGATGGTCAAACTGAACGCAGTTTAGGCCAGGATTTTGAGAACGACCAAATGATTTATTTACTGCAACCACATGCCAAACCCAATGCAACAATAAACATCAAACAATGGGAAATCGCGGTTGATTTTCCCTTGAAATATAACCTTAATTACCTCAGCTTCAAACCGGAGACAATGCCTAGCAACAAAATTTCCGGGTTTAGTGGGGAATTGATCACAAATGTCAACAGGATGTTTCAAAATGGTCATAGAATAAATTTCAAATATCGATATGAAAATGGATTTGGCACTTTGAGAAAAGTTTACAACGGATATCTGTTGTCTGGTTATCAATATTTAAACCGCAATGAAAACCTCAACATTTACAGAGTCAAGGGTCATGAAATAAGTTTGAATTACCAATTAAAAAATATTCAATCTGGAACTGTTTTTGATATCAGCACTGCTGCAAATAGAAGACAACTCCCTGTTATTGATCAATTAAATATCGGCAGTCAGGGTGTATCCAACCAGGTATCTTTGCAGGATAATGTTCAGGACCATCTTTCTTTAGCGTTTTTATTTTCCAAAGACATATTTCAACGAACAACAATCCTCAAGCAAAAAATACTTGGCGGATATCAGATAAATAAATCCATCATCAATTTCAGAGAAGTCAATTTATCCTTTAGAACTATCAGTTCGAACACTAGTTTGGAATACATCAATAGAAAATGGGGAAATTCAATCAGTAGCGATATCAATTATTCAGACAATAATTTTGGTAGACCTCAAGGATTTGTGGATTTAAAATATGGGCTATTTGTCAAAACTTCCACCAATTCAGACCTATCTGTAGATTACACTTTGAATAAAACCTCAGGCAAAACAAAAAGTGTAAATTTTATCAATGTTTTTTATAAGCATAAATTAGTCGGCAAAATTGGGGAAATAAAAGTTGGCTTTACCAATCTCACTAATGTAAAGCGTTATTTATCCATCGATCGTACGGGTAATTATTTACAGCAGAGTCAGATAAGGTTGAGGCCGAGGCAGATATTTTTGCAGATGAGTTATAATTGGTGAGAATGTAATAATTATATATTAGCATACCAAAGTGCTTTACAAAATTCAATTTCTGCGTATATTCAATAGATTAGTTTATTCGCTCCTATTCCTGCATCCATTCGTGCGCGGGAATAAGTTTTATCGTGTATTCATCTATTTTTAATTCGTCTTTCTGATCCATGGTAATGATGAATCCTTCCTTCTGGTCAAAGAATTGTAAAGCTTCGAGTAAGCCATTGATTTCACGGTCTTTATTATCAACATGTAGCTCGTAGCACACCTGGATTAGCAAATACGTTTGATCTTTTTGGGGTATTACAAAATCGCATTCTTTTTTTTCTTTGAAATAGAAAACGGTTTTGTATTTCCTTCGCAGATAAAGAAATATGGCATTTTCCAATAATCGGCCAAGGTCTTCTGAATGACTCAAGGAATTGGCTCGAACGAAGCCAGTATCTATAGCGTAACATTTTTTCGGGCTGACAAATCTACTCTTGATAGACCAAGAAAATTTCTGGATGGTAAAAATGAGATAAGAATCTTCAAACCATGAAAGATAGTCTGCTACCGAATTAGTAGAACCAATGTTAAATGTCTTTTTTAATCCATTGATGGTGTACGATTTCCCGATATTGGTAATCATAAATAAAACCAATGCAATCAGCGTTTCTGTATTTCTGACGCCATATCTGATAGCAATATCTCTATTCAAAATATCTAAAAGCAATTGATTGAGATATTCCGTACTTTGATTTTTAACGTATTGCGGAAATCCCCCTGTTTCTAAATAGGTCTTGAAAGTATTTGTGGAGGAAATCAAATTCAAAAAAGTACAGTATTCATGATATGAAAAGGGGAAAAGTTCGACGGTATGGTGTCGTCCTGTTAACCTGGTACCCAATTCTTTACTCAAAAGGGAGGCATTGGAACCAGTGATTACCATTTGTTTTTGTCTATCGTGCAGGTTTCTTACGAAAATTTCCCACTGATCAATTACTTGCACTTCATCAAATAAATAAAGTAATTCTGCTTGCTCACCCATCACCTCATCCAATTTTCCAAAATCAGATAGTTCAAAACCAAAGAGCAAAGGATCCTCAAAATTCACAAAAGCAATGGTTTCCACCTTTCCCGCCAATTGTTTGAGCAAGGTACTTTTGCCCACCCTTCTAGCACCCGTTACGATAATTATTTCACCTAAGGTTATATTAATACTATTCAAAATAGATCTTTCTAGCCCAAGTATCTTGTTCTGAAACTGGGTCTGTTGCCTTTCAAATGCTTCTGATATCTGAGACTTTAGTAACATGTAGCAAAGATAGTTAACGTTACTAAAATTCAAAAGTAAATTTTAGTAACGTTAACTATGAATTGTTTTTTGATTAAACTTCTAGTTATTTACACTTTTTCGTATGAAAAAATGTGTCCAACAAAACTTTTTCAAAGGAAAAAATGTGATTCAGCACACTTTTATGAAGGAAAACTTGAAAGCGGAGATGTGAAAACGAAAATCGGAAATCGGAAATCGGGAGACGGCGGCGAGCCACGAGCCACGAGCTGCGAGTTTTCAGCTATCAGCTATCAGTTTTCAGCTTAATGGATGAAATCGGAAATCGGAAATCGGAAGGAAACTAGAAACTGGATTTTTATGGATAAAAGAAGAGCAACCGGAAATCGGAGAATATTTGCGAGGCGAGCTTTCAGATATCAGTTTTCAGTGGTCAGCTTTTTGCGGAAATCGGGAGATATGAGGAGAGACTGTTCAATAAAGTGTGTCTACATATTTTTGCAAAATGAATAAAGAAGAAAAAGAAAAGACAGAAGCGCTGGCACTTTATGAGAGGATGAAACAGCGATTATATTCCAAGGAGCCAATGTTTGGAGATGGAAGCC
>JAKQLF010000310.1 GCA_029567325.1 Bacteroidota bacterium
AATTTCAAGAGCAGCCCCTTTTTTCTAGTCTTGCATCACCGTACAGACTAGTGCAGTTTTTTCCTTCCATCATTTTTTATTACAAATATATAAATTATTCATAATATATATTTAGATGTGTCCTAACCTCAGGCCACGAGCCACGAGCCTCTTTACATATTTTATAACACCCGAACTTTCAACCCTGTAAATGTACGGGCGGAAAGCTTTCTACCCCTTCTTTTCTTATGCAGCCACAAGGCTTTAAGTCTCTTCGTATATTGCAATACCCGACTTTCCACTTTATGAAATTTCCACTTTGTACAGACGAAGGGCCCTGCGTCTCTGCATTTATGAACTTGTCAAACTTTATGAACTCTCCACTTTATGAACTTTATGAACTTTTCACTTTATGAACTTTACAAACTTTCCACTTTATGAACTTAAAAATGGGTTAAAATAATTCAAGTAGTAAACTGTTGTAGAAAAACAGATGTTTAATAGATTTGCAACATATGTAAAAGTAAGTTTCTGCCCTTTTTGATTTAATTATTTCTTAAATCAAGACAAAACCTGCAAACTAGCTGCCAAAATTGCACAAAAAGTATAGCTGGCACAATTTTGTTGGTATAAAAGAGAGAAATGAATAACACATATGAATTATAATTTATTAATATTGCTTTCATAATAACACATTTACCACGAATGGACAGAAAATTTTCACCAGAAGTAAAGAAGATCATAAAGCAAAGTAGAGAACAAGCTTTGAAGCAAGGGAAATCATCCATTGGCACTGAGCATTTCCTACTAAGCATTCTTGATGAGAAGGAAAGTTTGACCAGTAAGGTATTGGACTCTCTTCAAATTGATAAAGATGGTATCAAGGAACGAGTATTGCAACTAGAGACCAGCAATGTCATTGCTGAAGAAAAATACAATTTGGACAGTATTCCGCTAAATAAGCATGCTGAGAAAGTACTCAAGGTTACTTTTTTGGAGGCTAAAGTTTATAAAAATGAAGAGGTTCACTCTGAGCACCTCATGTTGTCGATTTTGAAACACAAAGACAACACTTCAGATATCTTAAATCATGAATTTGATTTGGATTATGAATCTTTCAGATCTGAACTCGAATACATCAAACAAGAATTGGAAGGAAGCGTTGACGAATTTTTTGATCAAGCACCATCTGATTCTGAATCACCGATGGATGATGATATGGGAGATTCTTTTTCGACCTCACGCAAACAAAATACCAAGTCTAGAACTCCGGTTTTAGATAATTTTGGTAGGGATGTGACCAGACTGGGAGAAGAAGGAAAACTCGACCCAATCATAGGAAGAGAAGTAGAAATTGAGCGTGTTTCTCAGATCTTATCTAGAAGAAAAAAGAACAATCCAATTCTTATTGGAGAACCTGGTGTTGGTAAAACAGCCATCGTAGAAGGTCTTGCATTGAGAATTCTGCAAAAGAAAGTTTCACGTACCTTATTCAACAAAAGGGTAGTGATGCTTGACCTTGCAGCGCTTGTAGCTGGAACAAAATACCGTGGTCAGTTTGAAGAAAGGATGAAGGCAATCATGAATGAGCTTGAAAAAGCAAAGGATGTGATTTTATTCATTGATGAAATTCATACGATAGTTGGTGCAGGAGGAGCAACTGGGTCGCTAGATGCAAGCAACATTTTCAAACCTGCTTTGGCTAGAGGAGAATTACAATGTATTGGTGCATCTACCTTGGATGAGTACAGACAATACATCGAGAAAGATGGTGCATTGGACAGAAGGTTTCAAAAAGTAATGGTTGAACCACCATCTGTTGAAGAAACCATTCATATACTGCACAATATCAAAACCAAATACGAAGAGTTTCACAATGTTGATTACAGCGATGCAGCAGTCGAAGCATGTGTGAAACTAAGTGAAAGATACATTACAGACAGATTTTTGCCAGACAAAGCAATCGATGTAATGGATGAAGTTGGAGCGAGAACGCACCTTAAAAACATCCACGTTCCAAAATATATTGAAGATTTGGAAACCCAAATCGAAGATGTAAAGGAAAAGAAAAACCTGGCAGTAAAAAATCAGCAATATGAAAAGGCCGCTGACCTCAGGGACAATGAGTCCAAATTGTTGAGACGATTAGAACAGGCCAAAGAAGAGTGGGAAGAGGAGTCTAAAACTAAAAGATATCCTGTCGGAGAAGAAGAGATTGCTGAAGTTGTTTCCATGATGACTGGAATTCCTGTCATGAAGGTGGCCCAAAGTGAAAGCAAAAAATTGGTGACCATGTCTGATGACATACAAGCTTCAATCATTGGACAAGACGATGCAATCATCAAAATTTCTAAAGCAATTCAAAGAAACAGGGTTGGTCTAAAAGATCCATCAAAACCGATAGGTTCATTTATTTTCCTTGGTCCTACAGGAGTTGGAAAAACTCAGTTGGCCAAGTCACTTGCTAAATACCTCTTTGAAACGGAAGATTCACTGGTGCGTATGGACATGAGTGAATACATGGAGAAATTTTCTATCAGCAGATTGATAGGAGCGCCTCCGGGTTATGTTGGATATGAAGAAGGGGGTCAATTGACAGAGAAGATCAGAAGAAAACCATATTCTGTTATTCTTTTGGATGAAATAGAAAAAGCACACCCTGATGTATTCAACATTCTTTTACAAGTATTGGATGACGGTCAATTGACTGATGGTTTGGGTAGAAAAGTGGACTTCAAAAATACCATCATCATCATGACGTCAAACATTGGTGTGAGACAGCTCAAAGATTTTGGAATGGGTGTAGGTTTCAACACATCTGCAAGACAAGATAATAGCGAGGAACACAGCAAGTCTGTTATCCAGAATGCGTTGAAAAAGACTTTCTCACCAGAATTTTTGAATAGAATTGACGACGTTATCATTTTCAATAGCTTGGATAGAGCAGATATCTTTAAAATCATTGACATCTCGTTGGCAGATTTGTATAAAAGATTGCATGGTCTAAACCTCAATATTGAGTTGACACAAGAAGCGAAGGAGTTTGTCGCGGACAAAGGTTATGATCCTCAATTTGGAGCAAGACCACTCAACAGAGCTATTCAAAAATACATAGAAGATCCATTGGCAGAATTCATCCTCAGCAATAATCCTCAAGATGGTGCAAAATTGGTTGCTAAACTCAATAAAGAGGAGGAGCGATTAGAAATTTCATCAATTGAAAATCAGATAGAGGAAGACGTCAAATAATCTATTATATTTGCCTTCATTATTAATTTAAAAACGAGCATTTGAGTAAATTCATTCAAGAAAAAGCAGAGCACCGCCTTAATCAGCAAATCAGAGTACCGAAAATAAGATTGGTTGGTGACAATTTTGAAGAGATTAGTGCCATCGCAGGCAGACCCCTGGAATCAGGAGTTTTTTACACCAATCAAGTTTTGGGTTGGGCAGAAGATTTAGAGTTGGATTTAGTAGAAATAAGTCCGACAGCAGATCCTCCTGTTTGTAAAATCATCGACTACAAAAAGTTCGTTTACGACAAGAAAAAGAAGGAAAAGGAGATCAAGTCTAAAGCTCAGAAGACGGTTGTCAAAGAGATCAGGTTTGGTCCTAATACAGACGATCATGATTTTGAATTTAAAACAAACCATGCCAAAAAGTTTCTGGAAGAAGGCGCAAAAGTGAAAGCTTATGTGCAATTCAGAGGTAGGGCAATTGTGTTTAAAGACAGAGGAGAATTGATATTACTGAAATTTTTGAAAGAACTGGAAGAGTTGGGAGCTGCTGAAGAGTTGCCAAAATTGGAAGGAAAAAGGATGATTGTAATAGTATCGCCAAAGAAAAAGAAGTAGTATTAAAATACATAACAAAAGAAAAGGGGACTAAGGTCCCTTTTTTTGTGCCCAACCACGAACGATGTTCCTTTTCCTGAAAGACAGACGAACCTATGAAGTCACTTATAATAAATCTGATGGACGCATGAGATCGAAGCAATATTTTTTTGTAAATTAGTGCTTTGCATATTCATTCTATAAGCAATATGGAGCAATATTTTCTGCTCTTTAAGTTATCAATTCCCACTCAACACTAAATTACATGTATAATTGCATGTTGTTTATGAAAAAACATATTATACATTTGAATTATGTATGATGTATTATATTATATTTGAGCAAAATTAGGTGTGAACCAAAAATTTTAAACCTTAATGTAATTGAAGAAATGAAGAAATTCTCCGTTATACTACTCCTTATTATCGTGCCATTTGTCATGAATGCACAAGACACCATCAAGAAAAATGGAATTTCATTTAAAGCATTGGTGATGGATTATCAGTCTCAAAATGGAGGAGACATTTCTGCTATTAAAGATTATCACCATGGTTTTGAAATTGGATACCACCGTTTGATCAATGATAATTTTTCACTCAACATTCCATTTAAATTTGGGAATGTGAATAAAGGTAGCAAAGATACGCTGGATGGTCTACGCGAACAGGTTTATGGTCTGGACTTACAGGGACAATACAGTTTTAAAAAACCTATGGAACAAATCAATCCATACGCTTTATTGGGTGTAGGCGTTGTTTCATTGGGATCTGATGGGATAGATGTACAGGTTCCGGTGGGATTAGGGGTTAGCATTAGAGTTGCTCCGGGAGGATTTATCAATCTGCAGGCAGAATACCGACAATCATTCATTAAAGAAAGAAGTAATTTACATTATGGATTGGGATTCAAATTTTTCCCGGGCCAAATGGCTCCTCCAAAATCAGAAGAAAAAGAAGTAGAAAAAGACAGCGATGGTGATGGTATTACCGATAAACTAGATTTATGTCCAGATATTGCTGGGTTAAAATTATATAATGGTTGTCCTGATACAGACGGTGATGGCATTCCAGATTATCAAGATAAATGTCCAAAAGTTGCAGGTACGAAGGCATTGATGGGATGCCCTGATAGCGATGGAGATGGCATTTCAGACAATGAAGATGAGTGCCCAACCATGGCTGGAACCAAGGAAAATAAAGGTTGCCCTGAAAAAGTGAAGGACACTGATGGTGATGGTGTGAATGACGATGTGGATAAGTGCCCAGATCAAGCAGGAACTGCAGCAAACAATGGATGCCCGGAAGTAAAGGTAAACCTTGACAGAGATGGTGATGGAGTTTTGGATAAGGATGATAGATGTCCGGATGCACCAGGACCTAAGGCTTACAATGGTTGTCCAGATACGGATGGTGATGGATTGGATGATAGCATTGACAGATGTCCTAAAACTCCAGGAACTGTGGCTGCTAATGGATGCCCTGAAATTACTAAAGAGGATAAGAAAACGCTTGATGTAGCCATGAGGGCTGTGCAATTTGATACAGGAAAAAATACACTCAAATCAGAGTCCTATACGATACTAAGACAAATTGTAAGCATCATGAACAGATATCCTGATTACAATCTGGTAATCAGTGGTCACACAGATAATGTTGGTAGTGCAATAGCCAATCAAGATTTATCAGAGAGAAGGGCTAGAGCATGTTTGGATTACCTTGCTGGTCAAGGAGTTCAAAAATCCAGATTATCCTCTGTTGGTTATGGAGAATCTAGACCAGTTTCTAGTAATGATTCTGAGCCAGGAAGAACACTCAACAGAAGGGTAGAGTTTACCATGTTACCGCGATAATTTATTAGTTTAAAAACAAGATATGTCAAACTTGTATAGGGGAATCATCTTTGATATGGATGGTACTCTGGTAGATAGTGAAAATTTGCACATCGCAGCTTGGTTGCAAATGTTCAGGGATAACAATATTCCCATATACGAACATGACATTGAGGATTATATCGGTGTATCTGATGTTTTGATTTGTGAAGACATTGCAAGTAGATTTCCTACAATGAAAGATGCAAAAACTTTACTCGATGAGAAGCGTCATTATTTTAGAACTTCGGCTCAATCAATGGTCAAATTGATTCCAGGTGTAAATGATGGTTTGCAAAGACTTCGCCACATACCAAAGGCAGTAGCTACGATGAGTAGTAGGTATGAAGCTGATAGATCATTGGAGTTCACAGGTATCAGACAATTTTTTGAAGGTGTGGTCACTGCGGACGATGTGAAAATTCATAAACCAGATCCAGAGTGTTATCTCAATGCGTGCAAAATAATCAATCTGGAACCCAATTATTGTATAGGAATTGAAGATTCAGTATCGGGTATTTCTTCATCCAAAAGTGCAGGACTCTTTACCATTGGTGTTGCAAATACAGTGAGTTTTGATCGCTTGAGTCATGCAGACATCGTTTTTAACAACACCATAGAAGTCATGGATTATTTGGCAGGAGTATTTAAGCTTTGAAATGAGTGACCGAAGTCATTTTATTTATGAAGTTGATGAGTCTTGGTCCTTATTTTTGGATAGGGATGGAGTAATAAATGAAAGAAAAGTTGGCGGCTACGTACAATCGATCAATGAATTTGAAATATTGCCTGGTGTCTTGGAGGCACTTTTTCATTTTGATGGTATTTTTCAAAAAATATTTGTTGTGACCAATCAGCAAGGAATTGGGAAAGGTATCATGAGCCATGAAGACTTGGCTTTGATTCATGAATATTTTCTGCACGAAGTTGCCAATGCAAGAGGAAGAATCGATGATATTTACTACAGTCCAGATTTATCTCACATGGCTTCCTTAACCCGAAAACCTCAAATAGGAATGGCTTTGCAGGCCTGTGAAGATTACAAAACAGTAGACCTTTCTAAATCCATCATGGTTGGCGATAGTCTAAGTGATATGCAATTTGGACGTAATGCAGGTATGTATAATGTATTAGCCGGTAAGAAAAAGGATGAAGTTCAGCCAGAATTATATGACCTACGTGTAGAAGACCTGATGGGTTTTTCCGTACTTTTGCAGCGTGCATTATCCAAGTAGGATTTTTTGCAGCAATCAGAACATTTGCAATTGAAGAACTACAAAGTCAAAGAAATTTATTATACCCTGCAAGGAGAGGGACATTATACAGGCAGAGCTGCAGTATTTTGCAGATTTGCCGGATGTAATTTATGGAGTGGTCTTGAAAAAGATCGAGAAAATGCCATTTGCAAATTTTGCGACACAGATTTTTGGGGTACAGATGGTGTCAATGGCGGTAAATTTTCTGCAATTGAACTAGCTACCAAAGTAAGAGGTCTTTTTCCTTCTGATGTCAACCCTCTGGTAGTTTGTACAGGTGGTGAACCAGCTTTGCAACTGGATGAAGAATTAATAAATGTTTTTCATCAATTAGGTCTTGAAATTGCCATAGAAACAAATGGTACTGTTGAATTGGCTGATGGTATCGATTGGATTTGTGTAAGTCCGAAATCCAATACCAATATTTTGGTCACTAAAGGTAATGAATTAAAATTGGTTTATCCTCAAGTTGAAAACCACCCTAATCAATTCCAACGCCTTGATTTTCAGCACTTTTATTTGCAGCCTTTAGATAACTTATACAGAGCCCAGAACACAAAAGCGTGTATTGATTTTTGCATGGAAAATCCCTTATGGAAACTCAGTGTGCAAACCCATAAAGATATTGGCATTGCTTGATTTAACTATCGCAACCTATCCATTGACTTGACTAACTTATCGTCCTTACCAATGTAAAAATAGGATAGGATTCCAAATATGATAGGAATAACTAAAATATACAATCCAGCTTGATCATGGATTTCGGAGAAATCTGGCACAGCAGTCCTTTCATTGTAAATGAGTAAAAAAGCGACCAAAGGCAAAAATATGGCACAAATCACAGTGAATATGCTGAGTTTTTGCTGTAATGGACGGTTCCTAAACATAAAAATTGCAGCAAGGCTTACTAATGCTCCTACTAATGTCAAGCCAACTAAAACTGGGCTATCTTGAACTTCATAAACTTGGTCTGAAAGCAGATATGGAATGGGTTTTGTGCTGGTTGCCAAATCTGTAAAAAATTGACCTATAAAACCAGAACTAGATAAAAGCAAAAATATGGATTGAATTCTTTGTATCATTTTATGTGATTTTCTTTATCTGAAATTGACAGCAAAGATATTTTTTCCAATTGTCAATCAAAACAAAGATTAAGTATTATTTTACAACGGTAACAAAGAGGAACATTTCATGATTTTTTAAATTGGTTATTGTGATTTTGTCATGATTTTTTGAAATTTGATCAAATATTCCGCTAAAATTATATTAACTTTTCATATTTCAACATGGACTTTATCTATGGTTAATACTATTTAATACCTCTGGAGTGTTTAAAACGATATTATGAAATAAAACCTAAAAAATACATGTTAATTTTCGATTTCGATTTAATTTTTTAAAATCACCATCACAATATGGCACTGAGTTTTTGGGAAAGGGATTACTACGGTCAAATTGATTTTGCAATTTTGGGCTGCGGTATTGTTGGCTTATCCACCGCTATTCATCTCAAACAGACACAACCAGAAGCCAATATTGTAGTCATTGATAGATCTTGGCCTCCACACGGTGCTAGTACCAAAAATGCAGGATTTGTATGCTTTGGGAGCCCAACTGAAATATTGGATGATATACAGCAAAATGGCCCGGTGACTGCAATGAATATTTTTGAAAAGCGTTGGCTGGGTAGAGAGACTTTATTTTCTATGATAGACACAACAAATTTGGACTATCAACAAATTGGAGGATTAGAGCTTTTTGAAAATGCTGATCTTCCAGAAAAAGAAGAAATAGATTATCTCAATCAATTGATTTACAGCAAAATAGGTATAAAAGATTATTTTGAATATGTAGAAAATAACAGTTTTCTAAATTTTAATCAAAAGGCAATTTTGGCTCAGAAAGAGGGAAGAATTAACCCAATGAAGTTGATTTTGACGCTCAAAAATATTGCCGATCAACTTGGTATAAAATTTCTATTTAAGGAGGTGAAATCTATAGACAGAACAAACAATGGTTTGGTCTTGGATCAAGATACGGTATTGCCATATAGAAAATTATTGGTTACACTCAACGCCTTTGCAGCGAAACTTTTCCAAGAACTTCAAGATGTTAAGGCTGCTCGAAATGTAGTTTTGGTAACATCACCTCTTAAGTATTTTAATATCAATCATGTCATCCATATAGACAAAGGTTATGTCTACATGCGGATGATCGGCAATCGGATTTTATTGGGTGGTGCAAGGAATAAGTTTTTGAACACAGAATACACTGATGAAATTTCAGTTAATGCTGAAATTGTATCTTATCTAAAGGATTATCTCAAGCATAAATTTGATATCAAAGAAGCATTTACAATAGAAGCAGCTTGGTCTGGTATTCTTGGAGTAGGTAGTAACAAAAATCCTATTATAGAAAAGTTAGATGAACATATTTATGTGGGGGTGCGAATGGGCGGAATGGGCGTGGCTATTGGTGCATTGGTAGGAAAGCAGCTAGCTGAACTATCTGCCTCTCAATAGCTTCATTCTTTTTTATTTTCCTTCTTTTCACCTGGTGTTGGTTCTGAATCTTGCTTTAACTCAGTGGACGGGCTTTCTAAAGTTTGAATAGTCAATGGAGTAGGTTGAAACAATTCATCTTTATTTTTAGGTTGCTCGCTGAATCTGAGGTTGAAGTTTTTGAGCTTAATATCCTCATGGTTAGTGCCTTGCATCGGTAGTATTTTGGATTGTGGGCTATTGTAAAACCTGATATCAGAAATCTTTTTATCTGTAAAATAGAAAACCATGTAACTGCAGTCTGTAGTATTGGCTCCAATATATGCATCTTCATCATCCAACATGTAATATACAATTTGGGCATTCCCGTTGACTCGCATTAGTTTCATTTCTCCCTCTTCAAATTCACCAACCAATACTTTACCGCCTATCTGATTGAAGAATTTGAAGTCCGTGCTATTGATCATGAAAGCATTATCATTGACCACCAAAGAAGAAATTTTATTATCTCTCAATCCGATTCTGATCGTATCGCCTAAGATCTGCGTGGTGTCTGTCCACATGACGGGATTATAAAACAAAGTAAAAATCGAATCCAGGTCATTGTATGCCAAAGAATCAGCGCGCGCCTGAAGATCACTCTTGTACAAAACTACATCGTCTTCAGCTATTAAATAGTTGATGCTATCCAATCCAGAAATCTGGCTGGTATCTACCATCAGTGAATCATTGAAATTTATATAGATACTATCTTTTTTAATGGACATCGAATCCATTTTGATGGTGCTATTTGTGTCCAGCAGAATAATTGTAGAATCCTGCGAATTCAAATGAAGGCTGTCCGTTTTTGAAATAACACCTGTTTCCTTTTTTATGAATAAGGAATCCAATTTGGGTTCTGATCCTTTATCTATTTTATTTAAGTTTATATAATCAATTGACTGACTATCAATCAGTTCATTGGTTTTTACTGAATCAATACTCAATGAATCTTGACTAGTTTTTATTGAATCGTTTTGCATTTTAGATAGGGTGTCTATAACAGCAGCTTTTGGATCAATAATTTTTCTATAAGTTCTCAAGACTCTTGCAGTAATGTATAGGGTATCACCATCTATCTCAGTGCCCATAACGGGTTTGCGATTTTGGGCTGTGGCGCGCATAAAATTGATGGTACCATCATAATCTAATGTGTCAGCCCAAATGATCAGCCCTTCTGAAGTGTCTCTGTAGACCACATTTCCAACCGCATATCCTAATTGTTTATTTTTATCATAATCCAAAAAATCCGCGTCAATAAAGAGCGGCGCATCTGCCAATTGACTTCTACCTTCAAATTTAAAAGTCTCATTCTTCTTATCATACCTTAGTTTATCTCCCTTCGCACTATTGTCCTTCCCTCGATAGTCAGCTTTCCCGATCAGTTCAATCAACTCATTTTCACGGTCATAGATAATGGTGTCTGAAGTAGCGGTGTCACTTTGTGAGACATAAGAGGCATTTCCAAGAAGACTGATGTGATTTTTTACACCATCATAAATGATAGTGTCAGCTAGAGCGGTTATGGTATCTTCTTCGTATTGGGCTTCCCCCATAAATATACCATTTTTGGTGTCTAGATTATAATCTCCACTTTTACTAAAGAGTCTGGCATTTTTATTTTTGATGATGGCAGGTGCATACCACGCAGCTTGTTTGGATTCAGTATTGTATCGCAATGTGTCTGTAAGAAGTGATAAGCTATCACCATCAACGCTCACTTTTGTATAAAACCATGCTTCTTTTGTTGCTGTGTTGTAGGTTCCAAATTGGCTCTTTAGCGTGTTGGTGGCATCTTTCATCAATGCTTTGTGGACGTAATCGGCCACCTTGGTAGAGAGATTGTATTTGAGGTCAGGAGCATATAAGGTATCTTGATTGTTGATCAAAATGACATCTTTTACCAAATATGCTAAAGAAGAATCACCTTGGTAGATGAGTGTATCTGCATATATTTGTAAAGTATCTGCCTCCAAAATCGAAACATTACCTACTGCATACAAATTATTGCCAGTGAGTATGGCATTGTCGCAAAAAATAAATGCTCCTTCGTGATAAGCTCTTACATTACCAAGATATTTGGTTACTTGAGGAGTTTGCCCTGTTTCAACAATAGCTTGATCAGCATTTTCAACAATAATCTGTGAAGATGAAACACTGTCTTTATTCGACGTATTTTGTGCAAAACCCCATTGTAAGCTTAGAGTCATGAGAAAAACCATGAAATACTGAAGCTGTCGTGAAGGCTTGATGATCGATGACAATGGTTTTTATACTATTTTTTTGTCTTTGTCTTTGGTTTAGCTTTCGCTTTTGCAGTTGATGCTGGGGCAGTAAAGCTTCCTGGCAATTCAGTCTCGATCCATTGTTTTACAGTTTCCAGACTGATCGTTGTAAGAGCATCTGACTCAATTTTTTCCCCTTCAACTTTTGGAATCTTTACATTCGCTTTTCTATAACGAATATATGGACCCCAACGGCCATTTTCTATGGAAATATTTTCTTCTGGCCAATGCTGAATGTATCTGTTTGACTCTTTTTCGATCTTTGCAGAAACTAATTCTATCGCCTCAGCAGCGGTCAAATGGTCGAAATCATATTTTTTGGGCACATTCACAAACAAATCACTCCATTTTACAAATGGACCAAATCTTCCTTTGCCTTTCGTTATCGGTAAGTTTTGGTAATGAGCTACGGGTTCAGCTTCCTTGAGTTTTTCTGAGATGAATGTTATTGCATCCTCTTTGCTCAATTCCACAGGGTCAGTGCCTCTTGGTAAGTTTGCATATGTGTCACCCAATTTCACATAAGGACCGAATCGACCATTGTTTACCACTAATTCTAGGCCTTTATATTCTCCAAAGGACTTTGGTAGTTTAAACAATTCCAAGGCTTCTTCCAAACTGATGGTTTCTATAGATTGACCTGGTTTGAGATTCGCAAACTTTGGTTTTTCATCTTCCTTCAATTCGTCTACATCACCAATTTTGACAACAGGGCCATATCTCGTAATCTGCACTACAACACTGTGGCCAGAAACTGGATCTTTACCAATGACCTTCTTACCTTTTGCACGCTCAGCATTTTCAATCGTATCTTCTATCAATTTGTGAAAAGGAAGATAAAAGTCCTTGAGCATTTTACGCCATTCAGAATTTCCCTTTGCAACTTGATCGAGTTCATCCTCTACGTCAGCTGTAAATCCATATGTCATGACCTTTTCAAAGTGTTCGTCCAAAAAGTCAGTGACGATCATTCCTAAATCTGACGGATAAAGTCTATTGGAAGTTGCGCCAGTAGTCTCTGTTTGCATTGACTCCGTTATTTTACCAGCTTTGAGTGTTACCACCTTGAAATTTCTAGCTTCGCCTTCTCGGCTTTCTTTGGTAACATAACCTCTATCTTGCTCCATGATTTTGCTGATGGTTGGCGCATAAGTAGAAGGTCGACCAATGCCAAGTTCTTCCAACTTTTGAACCAAACTTGCTTCTGTAAACCTGGAAGGAGGTCTGGTGAATTTTTCAGTCGCAGTCATTTGATTTAAATCCAATTCTTGACCTGCTTTGACTGGAGGAAGCATTCCTTTTACCTCCTCATCATCATCGTCATCACTACTTTCTATATAAACTGTAAGGAAACCATCAAATTTCAATACTTCCCCTTCTGCTCTTAAAGTGGCATCTGGAATGGTATTTATGCCAATATCCACAACCGTTTTCTCTAATTGAGCATCAGCCATCTGACTAGCAATGGCCCTTTTCCAGATTAGTTCGTAAAGTTTTTGCTCATCAGGATTTCCGCTGATGTTTTTCTTTTGAATGTAGGTTGGTCTGATGGCTTCGTGAGCTTCCTGCGCATTGGCAGTTTTTGATTTATATTTTCTGATTTTGAGGTATTTCTCACCATATTCAGTGACAATTTGATTGGACATTTCTTCCAAAGCTTGATCACTGATGTTGGTACTGTCTGTTCTCATATACGTAATATGCCCCTCTTCATACAATCGCTGTGCAAGTGACATGGTACGGTTCACACCATAATAAAGTTTTCTACTGGCCTCTTGTTGTAAAGTAGAAGTTGTAAACGGAGCAGCAGGTTTGCGTGTCAAGGGCTTTGTTTCGACACTTTTTATTTTGAATGTAGCACCATTTGCTTTTTCAACAAAAGCTTTAGCATCTGCGATGTCAGGGATTCTATCCAATAGATCAGCTTTCAGTAAAACTTGGTCACCACGATCATTTTTCACGTTGAAAACTGCAGTAACTTTAAAATAGGGCTCTACTTCAAATGCTTGGATATTCCTTTCTCTTTCGACGATGAGCTTTACGGCTACCGATTGAACACGACCGGCGGACAATTTGCCTTTCACTTTTCTCCAGAGCACTTCACTAAGTTCAAAGCCCACAAGTCGGTCTAGGATCCTTCTTGCTTGTTGAGCATTGACCAGGTCAAGATCTACAGTCCTGGGGTTTGTTACAGCTTTTTGAATGGCTGGTTTGGTGATTTCACTAAAGACAATTCTTTTGGTAATGTGAGGATTGAGTCCCAAAACTTCACACAAGTGCCAAGAAATGGCTTCTCCCTCACGGTCTTCATCCGTTGCAAGCCAAACCTCTGAAGCTTTTGCACTTGCATCTCTCAATTCTTTAACCACTTTTCTTTTCTCAGGAGAAATGATGTATGTTGGTTCGAAATCGTCTTGTATGGATACGCCATTACTTCCCTTATCGAGATCTCTGATGTGACCGAAACTCGACTTAACTTCAAAGTCCCCGCCTAAATATTTTTGGATGGTTTTTGCTTTTGCCGGAGACTCTACAATGAGTAGTTTTTTTGACATATATCAATAAGATTAATATTTATTTAGAATGCAAATGTAACGCCAATTTGTTTTTAATCAAATTTTATGCAAAATGCTTATAGTTTATTTCTCAGTGTATTGATTATTTAGCTTTCATTTTCAAATTAATATTTGGTATTAATACATTCCTTTATATCATTCAAAAACAAAAAGAGAGTCAACTATTAAATATTTAATAACCAAGGGCTTTGATTAATGTTTACATTTGTACTTCGATTTAAAAAGTATTACATGTCCGATAGCACAAAGAAAGATCCAGAGAAAAAAGCCAAAATAACCAAAGATAGTTTGATGGCTTCGATGGGTATTTTCAGATATATCAAACCATATCGAGGTTACTTTATTGCAGGAATGGTTTTATTGGTCTTGGGGAGTATATTATTTATGGCATTCCCTGGCGTTGCTGGCGAAATGGCCAATATAGCAGTTGGCAAAGACAAATATAATCTCAATATTGAGGTTGAAGACTTTTGGTGGATCTTTTTGATCATATTGGTAGGGCAGGGTATTTTGTCTTATTTCAGAACCATCTTTTTTACCATCGTTTCTGAGAAAGGTATGGCAGATCTTCGCAAAGACTTATATGACAAGATCATCACTCAAAGCATTGGATTTTTTGAGGAAAGAAGGATAGGAGAGCTCACTAGTCGGATTACCACTGACGTAGAACAAATGCAAACTGCATTTTCTATTACCCTTGCAGAATTCCTGCGCCAAGTGATCATGTTGGTTGTGGGTGTGATCATCATTGCGGCACTTACGCCCAAACTTTCACTCATCATGTTGGGTACCTTTCCCATCATTGTAATCATAGCTGTTGTATTCGGTCGCTACATCAGGAAATTATCCAAGAAAAGACAGGATAAACTTGCAGAAACCAATACCATTGTGGAAGAGACTTTTCAGTCTTTCAGTGTTGTGAAATCTTTTGCAAACGAATGGTTGGAGTCTATCAGATACAGCAAAAGCGTCGGCGAGGTAGTGAAAATCTCGATTGAATTTGCCAAGATCAGAGGTTTGTTTTTTGCTTTCATCATTACCATTTTATTTGGTGGATTTTTTTTCATCTTATGGAGAGGTGCTTTGCTGGTGAAAATGGGACAAATGGAAGTGGGTGATTTATTTTCCTTTATCATTTATACAGGAATTTTGGGGGGAGCAATAGCGAGTTTCAGTACTTTGTATGCAACCTTAGCTCAAGCCATCGGAGCCACCGAGCGTGTAATGGATATCATCAATGGGGGACAGGAAGTCACTCAAATCGATGGTCCAGCTGTTCCAGCAGCCATAAAAGGAGAGATAAAGTTTGACAATGTACAATTTTCATATCCTTCCAGAAGCGATTTACCAGTCTTGAAAGGCATAAACCTCAACATTGCCAAAGGGAATAAGATTGCGTTGGTAGGGCAGAGTGGAAGTGGCAAATCAACCATTGTGCAGCTGCTGATGAAGTTTTATCAAATTAGTGGAGGTCAAATCAGTATTGATGGCAAAGACATCAATGAGTACAATATTTCTCAACTCAGATCAGCAATGGCTATTGTTCCTCAAGAGGTAATTTTATTTGGTGGAAGTATTAGAGAAAATATCCTTTACGGAAAACCAACAGCCACTGAATTTGAATTGGAGGAGGCTGCCAGAAAAAGTAATAGTTTGGAGTTCATCAATTCATTTCCAGATGGTTTTGAAACGATTGTAGGGGATAGAGGGATAAAACTTTCTGGCGGGCAAAGACAACGTATTGCCATCGCAAGAGCTATTCTAAAAGACCCAGCCATTTTAATTTTGGACGAAGCTACTTCTTCTTTGGATGCGGGTTCTGAAAAAGTTGTTCAGGATGCGCTAGACTTTTTATTGGAAGGTAGAACATCTATCATTATTGCACACAGGTTATCTACGATCAAAGATGTAGACCACATATATGTATTGGATAAAGGCACCATTGCAGAGGAGGGTAGTCACGAGGAATTATTAGCCAAAGAGGAAGGTATTTACAGTAATTTGGCCAAACTGCAATTTGATGTAAGGATGGCTAATAGCTGAGCTAGCACAAGCCATGAGCAAATGTCTGAGGGATCTAAATACTTAATCCAAAACTACTTTTGCAACTTCAGCAGCAGAATAATTGATTGATTTTAAAACTTTACTGTCTTCCTTGCGGTAAACCAAATATTCTCCTTCTTTTTCAACAATGTAGGAATCAGTTGCTTTTGTTGCTAAATAATATTCTTGAGTTTTAATTGCTTCTTCATATGTTTTGCATGTTTTGCTCATATTTGATCTTTGGACCTCATCAAACAAAGCGCTGAATTTACTTCCTAATCCTAGTTCAAGGATGGCGCCACTCAAAACATATTGCAAATCAGCCAGTGCATCTGCAGCCTCTACCAAGTCATTATTTTCGAGCGCATCTTTAAGCTCTTGCAATTCTTCTGCTAAAAGACTGATTCTCAATTTACAACGGTCTTCTGAGGGGATGGCTGGTGTTTCAATAACGGGTAGTCCAAAAGTACGGTGAAATTTTGCAACACCATTGAGTGCTTGAGCTTCATCAAAAGTCATGTTTGAATATTTTTGGCAAATATATCATTTCTAGATTGACCTTTACGAAAGAGGCAGAGTCAATTTTAATTATCCATAGAATGATGACTTTTGTCCAAAATGTGATCAGTATTAAGTATTTTGATTTAATTTGTAAGTGTTTAGTACCAAAAATACCAATGAGAATTTTATTCAAATGCTTGAAAACAAAATACTTTACTATTTTTGAGAAGTCATTTTAATGCTAAAACCGAAGAAATAATGCGATATAAAATCTTTTTTATAATTTTCTTGAGTCTGTTTTTCTTTGCGAAAGAGGGCAAAAGTCAGGTTCATGGAGCAGTAGGTATGAACTTCCTATTTTCTGATTTCAAACTTGGTTTGCAGGGAAGGATCATGAAAGATGTTGGTGAACGTTTTGTAATTTCCGGGACATTTACCTATTATTTGGAAAAGAGCACAAGTATTGCATTTGATTTTGACGCCAGATACCGCTTGATTAAAATTGGAGCTGTAGGTTTTGAGCCTTTGTTGGGCATTAACATCAGAAGGTTTGATGAATTTGGCGACACTTCCATGAATGCAGGTATGTTTATGACTTATGAAGCAGACAAGCTCACCGTCTATTTTGAACCTAAATATATATTGGATTCAAAACCAGTTTTTGTTTTCTCGACAGGCTTCTATTTTTAGGTACCAGCTGTCAGCTTTCAGCTATCGGCTGTCAGCTTTCAGTTGCCAGCTTTCCAAATTAAGAGCATTAGCTGAGCTTTGAGCCATGTCCCATGGGAGGTTTATTTGTTTATGCGTTTATTTGTCTAAACTAGAAATCAGACAATTCAGCAGTTTAGCAAATCAGCAATTTCGCAGTTCAGCAATTCAACAACCAGATGTTTTCATCAATAATTTCCCATATATCTTCTGATAAACCATTCCGCTGCCAAAGCAATCAGAATGAGGAAAAACAACCATTTATGATTCAATAAAGGCTGCGTAGTTGTCGCTGTGTAGATCGTAGGTTTTAGTGTATTAGCATCCAAAATCAGAGTTTCCAGATCGTTGGCTTGACTAAAATGTTTGTAAACTCCACCATATTTTCCAGAAAGACCTCGCAATAGATTGTGATCTGCGGTAAGATTATTGGTTTCTAACTGAATATTTTGCACCGAAAAACGACCTTTAGCATCCAATACTTTACCTCCAAAATTGGTTTTTCCTTCATAACTGTAATCTCCTGCTGGTAATACACCTGCGTTCAAAGTGTAATAGTTTTCTGTCTTTGAAAAAACATATTCAAACTTTTTGCCAGCTTGGTTATTAAGTGTCAATTGGACATCTGGCGCATTGATCATCTCAAATGCATCATTATACAATTGAGCATCAAAAAGTACTGTTTCGTTTTCCTTGTACAGGTTTTTGGATGTATTTACTCTGAATTTGCGTTTATCGTCCTTTACGCTCAAATATTGAATGGTTTTATTAATGAGTTCGCCACTGAGATCAGCATTTTTGAAGTCAATCATATCTTGCATTCTCCACTTCCAGATACCTTCACCCACAAAAACACCAATACGACTCCCTGCTTTTTCTTCAAAGCTCATCATTGGATTTTTGGTAGGAACCTTTTTGACTTTTTGATTGAAAAGAGTATGAGCCAAATCTCCAGCTTTGTAGTTACCAAATAAAGTCAATAAAGGAGGATATTGTGATAATCTTGATTTGAGTGGATCAGACAGCGTGAATTTATCGAAACCAGCTATGAAATTGGGTTCTATAATTTCATTCACAGTAGCATTCCCGTTGACTTTGATGACGTCTTGTAGGGCATTGAGTCTGGCCGGGTCCGTTTGAGACCCTACAATGAAAAGTTTGGAAATTCCTTTTTTATTTACAGCAGTCTCGATGGTGGTGATATCCACTGATCTGGAAGGTAAATTATGATAAATTATTAAATCAGTATTGGCAATATCAACTCCTGATTCACCGTAGATAGCCACTTTTACTTCATAATTTTTATTATTGGTGATGAGGTCTTGTAGAGCAGCCAAGTCTGGGTGCGGGCTATTGGCTAATATCAAAATCTTTTGACGTGCATCAATGACTTCAATATAGAAGTCCCTTTTATTGTTGGCATAACTAACTTCATTGCTAGTAGTTCCTATTGAAACTTCGTACCTTAAAATACCAGATACATCTGCGTCTAACACAAAAGACTTTGAAGTAAAGAAATTTCCAGAATTGATGGCAATTTGTTCTGAAGCCACAGTTGAGCGGCCGTTGGCAGTGATTTTCTCTACCGTGAGTTTGGAATTGATGCCCGATGCGTTAAATGCAGCAACATCAATTTGTAGTGAAAATTTATCTCCTAAATAAGCAATTTTGTTGGAAAGCACGTTTTTGATGACGATGTCCTTTCTGATCGAAGTATCACCTAAGCCAAAAGTATGGATAGGCGCATTAAAATTGGCATTTAAATAAAGTGGATTTGCTCCCTCATTATATATTCCATCAGATAAAAGCACCAAAGCACCTACATTTTGATCGGCATAATTATCGTAAACATAGTTGATGGCCTCAGCAATATTGGTTGCTTTTTGATTAAAACTGTCAGACCCCGATTCTTGTGTTTGTGCACCAAACGAAAGATTTACCAATTCGTACTTGTCGGCCAGCGCTTCTTTCCCTTTATTGATTTCTTCATTGAATTTATCTAGTTGCCCTTTGGTCATACCCAATGGTATACTTTCTGATTTGTCATCCAAAAACACGATGATGGGATCTTTCTGTTCACTTTTTTGGCTGGTGAGCAAAGGATTTAAAAGTAAAAACGCTATCAAAGCGGCACTCAAAAAACGCAAGCCAAATAGCAAAGCCCTTATCCAAGTTGCTTTTTCAGAAAAACGGGCGTCCTTGTAGTACATTAAAAAGCTCCATATAAGTCCAACCAAGACGCATAATAAGAGAAACCAAGAAGGGTAGGATAATGATAAATTTTGAAACATACGACAATACGCATTTAGAGTAGAACGCAAATATTAGCATAATTTACTATTCAAACGGCTAATTTAGATTTATTTAAGAAAGTATCTGGGTAATTCGTTCATATATATTGGTTTTCTTGCCACGAGCCACGAGCATCGAGCCACGTGGCACGAGCCACGACGAGATTTGATTACATATTGAAATAAAAAAAGGGAATCGTATTGCTACAATTCCCTTTTTCTTAAGTGATCCCGCTGGGATTCGAACCCAGGACCCATACATTAAAAGTGTATTGCTCTACCAGCTGAGCTACGGAATCCTATTTTATTTATATAACGTTTCTTTCAAACGCGGTGCAAAGGTAAATCTTTATTTTTATTTTCAAAACATATTTAAAAAATTTTGTTTTGATATTTCACTTTTATCAATCGGAAACCACATAAAATTCCAAAAAATCGAATAGGATGTTGGAAATTAAAACCTTCTTGCTTTTTATAAGGTCTTAAGACTTAGCGGTTTTCATCGCATTTTCTGTTTTCAATACCTCCTCAAACACCTCGTCAATTTTTTCAGCAGAAAAATCCTTGATCAATATTTTTTTATTTTTATCAAGCAAAAATACCTTTGGAGTACTCGGTACACTGATATACCGTCGGTAAGCTTGATCTTTATCGCTCGTATTGATGAAGTTTTCCATCTTTTTTTCTTTTACTCCAGGCCAACATTGCGGCTCTTTGTCATAGGCAAAAGTACAAACGGATACAATTTTGACATTGTCATTTCTATGTTTTTCCTCCCAATCTACTATGAAGGGCATTGCCTTTTTGCAATGGCCACAATCAGGAGCCCAAAATACGAGTAGGGTATAATCTGCTTTTACTTGATGCAGTTGTATCAGAGTACTGTCTTCTTTGTATAGGGCTATATTTGGTATTGTTTTTCCAATTAAAATGGGTCTCCAATCATCGGCATATCTATATAGCTTTTCCATTTTCTCAGGATCAGCCCATGGTGTCTTACCTGCTTTGAAATAATGGTCAATTAAATGAACAAACAAAGCATCGGTGCCTATGAACTTTCCATTTCCATATTGCTGAATCCATTGTGAAAGAAAAAATCTTTCGGCATCCTCATTACCTTTAATCTTGGCCATAAACTGATCCGTTTCCGCAATCAGTGAGTCAGGTGATTGGGGTACCAATTTGGTAAAATAATCATTGACTTTGTTGTAAAAGAAATTATTGTAAATCAATGACGGATTCTTCATATCAATATTGTCGAAGAAATGGCTTCTGTAATAATAGTATTTCTTGAGTTGAGCTGCTTTTTCATCAGTCTCCTCCTCAAATTTTGGAACTTCAATATCATTAGATCCTTTGAGTATGAAGGTTGTCAGAGATTTTGGATATTGCTCGTAGACTTTTTGCTGATAAGCTTTCACTTCCTTATCCAATTTATCAAGTGCTGCCTTTTCTTTACTGACATCAACGGTTTTGGTACTGTCCTTGTCAGCTGCTTCTATTTTTGCTTTAAGGGGATCAGCTTCTTTTCTTTTCTGAGAGATGTAGGCTATAAAGTCATAGAATAAATCATTCTCCACGCTACCCTTGAAAACAGGTCTGGCTAAATCGCTGGTATCAAAAGTGATAGTAAAGTTTTTTTCATCTTGGACTAAAAACTGGAAGGGTGTATTGTTGGGTTTTAAAACAGCCATATACAAGCCATTTCTCAATGTGTCCTTGCCAGACATTTCAAAAAAACCTTCCTTATTTCTGAATAAACTGTCCTTAACCAATTGTTTGTCTCCATAATAATATCCAACAAGCAAAAGACTATCACGATAATTTGGTGACTTAAACTTGATGCTGTATTGCGCATTGATTGCAAAATAGCAAAAGGTAAAAGCGATGATAAAAAACGATTGAGGACTAAACTTCAAAATGGAAAATCTTCTGAGAGTGTTATTCATTACGTGTTAAATTATTTATTTATACAAAAGCAGATCAAACGAAAGTTAAATTGTCTAATTCCGTTTGGTATAAGATCACAAAAATCAACAATTTGTATCAAGTTTGAAAGCGTTTAATATTTTATTAACGCAATTTTTAATGTTTATCTTTTGCCCGAAAGTAAGTATAAAACAGCCATTCTTATAGCAACCCCGTTTTCAACTTGCTGAAGAATGATCGAATGGTCGCTGTCTGCCACGTCGCTGGTGATCTCCACTCCTCTGTTTATAGGACCAGGATGTAGAATGGTAATGGGCTTCCCGATTTCTTGAAGCAACTTTTTATTGATTCCGTAATACAACATGTATTCTCTCAGGGAAGGGAAAAATTTAGTGTCTTGTCTTTCTAATTGTATTCGCAAAACGTTGGCAACATCACACCATTCCAAGGCTTTTCTGATATCATATTCCACCTCTACGCCTAGCTCTTTGATGTGTTTGGGTATGAGCGTCGGTGGCCCACAAACCTTGACATTTGCACCCAATTTTAACAGACAAAAGATATTACTCAAAGCAACCCTAGAATGTAAAATATCTCCAACAATGACAATGTTTTTCCCTTTCAAATTGCCGATCACTTCTTGCATAGAAAAGGCATCGAGCAAAGCTTGGGTTGGGTGTTCGTGTGTACCATCACCAGCGTTGATGATATTTGCATCGATGTGTTTTGCAAGAAAATGATGTGCGCCAGGTGCAGGATGTCGCATAACCACCATATCCACTTTCATGGATAAAATATTTCTGACTGTATCCAGTAATGTTTCGCCTTTACTCACAGAGGAAGAAGATGCCGTAAAATTAAGCACATCTGCAGACAACCTTTTTTCTGCCAATTCAAATGAAATCCTTGTTCGTGTAGAATTTTCAAAAAATAAGTTGGCAATGGTTATGTCCCTGAGAGAGGGTACTTTTTTGATTGGTCTGTTGATGACTTCTTTAAAATCTGTCGCTGCTTTAAAAATTGCCTGAATATCTTCCGTAGAAATGTACTTGATACCCAAGAGATGTTTTGTGCTCAATACAGACATCTATATTATTTCGTTTTGTCCTGAATACATGGTTATTACGTCATTACCTTCCAATCCCCAAGCTACTTTTACATATGCGTCGTCCAAAGCATCAACTGCCAATCCTGTATAGTCTGGAGCGATTGGTAAATGTCTATTGAATCTTCTATCCACCAAACAAAGCAGTTCGAGTAATGCGGGTCTTCCAAAATCTTGAATAGCAGAAATTGCAGCATGAACCGTACGTCCTGTATACAACACATCATCAACCAAAATGACCCTTTTGTTTTCTACCAAAAAGTTTATTTCAGTCGATGCTGCCTTTAAAGGTTTTTCTCTTTGCCGGTAATCGTCTCGGTAAAAGGTGATATCCAATTTACCGTATTGTGGAACTTTATTTTTGTTGATTTTTTTCAGACGACTCATCAATCTATCTGATAGGAGCGCACCTCTTTCTTGAATTCCAATGAGGCAAACGTCTTCGAAAGTATCATAATTTTCAATGAGCTGATAACAAAGCCTATCTATTGTAAGCTCAAATCCTTTCCCAGCTAGTATGATCCTTCCTGACATAATGGTCGCAAATATACCAAAGGAAATGAATTTGACCATTTTCTTGTTGCAAATTTAATCTATATCTTCATCATTCAATTTCGCCTTAGCTTAGGCTAAGATCCAATTTCTATCTTCGATCGCAATCAAATTTTCTACACAATAATTCTGGTCAATCCAATTTCCGGTTGGTATATAGCAATCGAAAGCAAAAATATTGAGTTTCTGCTGCATATTTATTTAGTCATCATTTGACCTTAATTTCAAAAGAACTATAAATCTTTTTTTATCTGTGGAGTCAAGTTTATTTCAGGAATTCCAATGGCAGATTTATCAATAACAGGTTCTGGTATTTTAAGCCCAGTGTAGTTATGTTCTTTCAAATCCAGGATAAGATTTGCAACGATTCCCGTCCAACCAGTTTGGTGTGATGCTCCTAAACCTCTACCGCTATCTCCATGGAAATATTCGTAAAACAATACCAGATCATTGAATTTTTTATCCCGATAAATGCGCCGGTGACTTTGATTGATCGGACGATCGCCATCTTCATTTTTACGGAATAAATTGACCAGTCTATGACTTATTTCTAAACTTATTTCCAGCGCATTCATCATGTTTCCAGTCCCTTTTGGAAATTCGAATGAAAGTTCATTTCCATAATATTTGTGATATTCTTTCAGAGACTCAATGATGATGTAATTCATTGGAATCCAAATCGGGCCGCGCCAATTGGAGTTGCCTCCAAACATGTAGGACGTAGATTCAGCTGGGTCATAACGGATGCCAAAAGCAGCACCATCAATTTTGATACTGTAAGGTTTTTTATGAATTTTAGAAAGCGACCTGATGCCATAATCGCTTAGGAATTCTTGTTCATCTATCAGTGTTTTGATCAAAATTTTCATTCGATCTTTGGGTACCAATGCGAGCATGATGTCATCACCATCCGCGTAATGTTCAATTACCAAATATTTTCCACTGCGCTTTCTGTAATTTCTAAACCAAATCATGCGGTCTTTAAAACCTGGCAGACTTTCCAAGGTTTCATTACTGATGACCATGACTGGATTGAGGGTCATCAAACCAACCAATGACCTGGTTTTGAGCGGAATAGCTTCATTATTTGGTCGCACCAAAACGTCAAAAAAGAATCCATCTATTTCATCCCACAAACTTTTACCATCTTCATTGAGGGAGTTTAGAGATTCTGCGATGTAAACAAAATGCTCAAAAAACTTAGTAGCCATTTCTTCGTAAGAGTTATCCACCTTCGAAATTTCGAGTGCTATTTGCAACATATTTAAGGCATAAAGCGCCATCCACGCGGTACCGTCTGCTTGCTCTAAATGTCCACCCCCAGGCATGGATTGACTTCTGTCAAAGATTCCAATGTTATCCAAACCGAGGAATCCGCCTTCAAAGATATTTTTATCGTATTTGTCTTTTTGATTTACCCACCAGGTGAAGTTGATCACCAACTTATTGAAGATTTTTTTCAAAAAGTTGACATCACCTTTTCCGGTAATTTTTTTGTCTATTTCATAAACTTTGAAGGTAGCCCAAGCTTGCACAGGCGGATTTACATCGCTGAAAGACCATTCATAAGCTGGAATTTGCCCTTTGGTAGACATGTACCATTCCCTCAAAACCAAGGACATCTGATGTTTGGCAAAAGAAGGGTCAAGCAATGCAAGTGGAATGCAATGAAATGCCAAATCCCAGGCAGCATACCATGGATATTCCCATTTGTCGGGCATGCTGATGATGTCTTCATTGATGAGATTTTTCCACTGACTATTCCGACCGTATTTGCGCCATGGTTCAGGGTTTGGTTGTTTTGGATCGCCTTTCAACCATTCCTCCATGTTGAGATTGTAATATTGCTTGGTCCAAAGCATTCCAGAAAGCGCCTGCCTCAAAATATTGGTATCATCCTCAGTAAGTCCATCTGAAAAATGATTGTAGAACTCGTTGGCTTCTTCTTTGCGCTCTTGCATGGTTTGGAGAAATTCCTCGCCAAGCGGATCGCTGAGATCTTTGACATTACTCAACCTCAATTTCACACTTGCAGAAGATTTACCCTCTAACTCCATTTCGTAAAGTGGAGAAAATTTTGTACCATAGAGTCTTTGGTCGGTTAGCGTGAAGTCATCATTAATCACTACCTCATGAAACAGATCCTTTACATATGGGCTTTCATTTTCGATGCCAAATAATCGCTCAGCATTGGTATTGTTTTCTGTGAAAAGCCATTTTTTGGGCTTGTCAAAGTATAAAAAATAATCGTATAATCTTGGATGTTGCGCCATCACCGAGCAAAAATCATCACCTTCTCTTTGTTTGGTAAGAATAGGAATTTTATCTACAAACTTAAATCCCCAATCATTTCTAAAAAGTAGGGTAGGGAGTATCGAGATTTTGGCTTTGTTGTTACTTCTGTTTTTTACACTGATTTTGATGCAAATATCGGTTTCTGTCTTTTTTGCGTAAGTAATGAAAATATCAAAATAATCCTTTTTAGTAAATAGGTCAGTGTCTAGGATTTCATATTCCAAGTGTTGGAGTCCTCTTCTTCTATTGATATTCACCAAATCGCCATATGGGTACTGATTGTGTGAGTACTTATACAAGTATTTCATGTAGGAATGCGTCGGTGTATTATCCAGATAGTAATACAATTCTTTTACATCCTCGCCATGGTTTCCTTCAGGTCCAGTCAAACCAAAAAGCCTTTCTTTTAAAATAGAATCTTTGCCATTCCATACAGCAAGAGAAAAGCATAAGTTACATTTTATGTCACTGATTCCGGCAATTCCATCTTCGCCCCAACGATAAACTCTGCTCCGGGCAAGGTCGTGGGTGAAATAACCCCAAGCATCCCCATTGGCACTGTAATCTTCCCTCACTGTTCCCCACTGCCGCTCACTCAGGTATGGCCCCCAGATATGCCACTTTCTACCTTCTCTGTGGTTTTGTTTCAGCCTGCTTATTTCTGCCCCCATTTCGATATTATTACCTGTATTTAAAGATACTTTACGCAATATCATAAAAAAACTAAAATGCATAATACAAAAACCTGATTTTTGTTTTAACTGTGTGTTTTATTATCCTTAATTATATCTTATGAAGGGATTGTGGGTTAATAATGTATATTCGATGGCTTGATTTTTTAGTTATCTTTTGCCAATGGTCAAATATTAAGAATTTGTGAATTTTCAAACAATTGTACTACAATCAGATTAATTATCATTTTAGTTAATATAGATTTGAAATTCAAAAGTTATTCTATTTGAATTTCTTATTTTTGCGTTCAAATTATAAAAGTTATTAATATTAATCATTATTTAGAGAATTATGAGTAAGGTTACAGTAATTGGAGCAGGTAACGTAGGCGCAACCGTAGCAAATGTCCTGGCTCACAGAGATTTTGTGAATGAAATAGTGTTGGTGGATATCAGGGGTGAAATGGCTGAAGGAAAGGCTTTGGATACTTGGCAACAAGCACCAATTGATTATTATAGTACTAAATTGACAGGTACAGGCGATTATGCTTTGACTGCTGATTCAGATGTAGTGGTAATTACCGCTGGTTTGCCAAGAAAACCGGGAATGAGTAGAGATGATTTGATTTCTACGAATGCAGGTATTGTGGTTTCTTGTGTAAAGAGTGTACTTCAATACAGCAAAGATCCCATCATCATCATCGTTTCAAATCCATTGGATGTCATGACGCATGCAGCTTTTAAGGCTTCATGTTTGCCATCTAGCAAAGTTTTTGGAATGGCGGGCATCTTGGATACAGCAAGATACAGAGCATTTTTATCAACTGAATTGAAAGTTTCACCAAAGGATATCCAAGCAGTATTGATGGGCGGTCATGGTGATACCATGGTTCCACTTCCAAGATACACAACCGTTGGTGGTATTCCAGTTACAGAGTTGATCGATGCTGATAAATTGGACGCAATCGTTGAGCGCACCAAAAAGGGTGGTGGAGAATTGGTACAATTAATGGGAACTTCTGCTTGGTATGCTCCAGGTGCAGCAGCTGCTCAAATGGTTGAAGCCATTCTTAAAGACGAAAACAGAATTTTCCCTGTTTGTGCTAAAACTGAAGGCACTTATGGCGTTGAAGATATGTATTTAGGCGTTCCTGTGAAATTGGGGAAAGGTGGTATCAAAGAAATCATCGAACTCAAACTCAACGAGGAAGAAAAGGCTTTACTCAATGCCTCTGCAATTGCGGTAAAAGAAGTCATTGATGTATTTGACAATATGAATTTGATTTAATTTGAAAGTAATAAGGGAAATCTGAATGGATTAAAGTTTCAGATCTTTCTTAGACTTGATAATAGAAATATACGTCATGCCAAAAGTTTTGAACAGCTTTGGCATGACGTTTTTGTTTAGACTATTTTTTTTGTATTAATAGATATAACTAGATTGGAGATCAAAATTTAATCCCCATACCCAACCTAAATTTCAATGGATTGTAGATGTCAATCTGTTGTCCGTTATTTGAAAGAGCATCGTCCTTAAACATAACATTAAATGCTCTGACCTGAGCAAAGTATTGTATGTCATTTTTCTCCAAATCCATTCCAATGAAGCTTTCTAAATCTGAAGGTTCGAAAGTCCATTTTTCGAAATTCTGAAGATTAACAGCATTTTTTCTCCTCACTAATTTATGAAATGACATGCATAATGTATTTGTTGAAATCAAACCCACTTTCCTCTTGCGATCTAAATAATATTTAAAGTCAATTGGGATATATAAACTACTCTTTATGTAAAGATTATTGAAAATTAAAATCTTATAATCAACATCAAAATATTTTAAATTAATAGGGTATTTTACTGAATTACCTTTTAAAAGTAAACCTAGCCCACCTTTTATATAGAATCGATTTTTTTTTAATATCTCAATATGTATACTAGAATAAATATCAATTGCTATCCTATTTTTCCCATTATTCTTAACTGTTTCAACTATGGGGCTCCAACCTTTAGGCAAAAAATCTGTGCGCTTGTCAGCCTCTGCTAATGAAAAACCAGATTGGATGCTTATTTTTTCTTGCCAAAAATTTTGAGAAAAAAGATCATAGGGTATTATTTGTAAAGCAGCATAGATTATTATAATTTTATGAAGTCGTCTCATATCATTTAAAATTTCATACCCATACCCAACCTAAACTTCAATGGATTATAATAGTCAATTTCTTTGCCATTGTTTCTGAGTGCATCATCCTTAAACATTAAATTAAATACCCGGATTTGGCCAAAATATTGAAATTTATCCCTGTCTATACCAAGACCAATAAAGCTTTCAATATCTGAGGGATCCAATGTCCATTTGCTAAAATGACTATATTTACCTTGACTATAACCCCAATTTTTAACCCACTTATGAAAGGTTAAACTCATTGTATTTGAAGAGATTAAACTTATTTTTCTTTTGTTTGAAAGATAATATTTGAAATCAAGAGGTAAGTATAAATTATTCTTTATGTACAAGGAATTATACCAAAGTGGCTGTATGGATAAATTAAAATAGGCCAAATTTATAACATTGGCAACTCTGTGAATATTTACTAAATAACCAATTCCACCTTGAACATAAAATCGGTTTTTATTTAGCAATTGCCTATTGATGCTGATATAAAAATCGGACTCCAATTTGATATTGCCGAACCCACTTGTATTATTACCACCATTCAAAGGAGCTTTTCGTGTATCAGCTTTGCCAATGGAAAGGCCAACTTGAAAACTTACTTTTTCAGATAAAAAGTTTTGAGAGAAAAGATCTATTTCTATAATCATCACTGCAGCAAGAATGATCAGTATTTTACTTTTTCTAAACATGTTTCATCTTAAAGGTGGACTGAAGAATATTCCGAAATATTAAAAATACATATAAAACCTACATCTAGTCAATAGGCCTATAAAACTTTAACATTTATTCTTTAAATATATTGTCTGTAGGGGTGCATTTCATCACTTCTTAAATTTGTAGGTGGGATTTTGTCATGATTTTTGGAAGCTTCGCCAAAAAACCCCGCCAAAATCATATTCACTTTTCATTTTTCGCAATGGACTTCATCCATGGTTATTAATATTTAACCCCCTCTGGGTTATTTAAAAGGTAGTGATGAAATGCACCTGTCTGTCGCATAGATAAATAGAAAATAGAATGGCAAAAAACGGAGTTACTCATTGATTTATATACATTTGCGATTTTTTATTTTTAGTCTGGAACTTTTAAAAGGAATATGCTTAATAGTACCAATTCTAAAAAAGGATAAACTCTTTTCTAAATCCTTTGTTAGAAAATTCTTAATGTGTTGAAATGGATAAACAATTGCTAAATAGTATGGTCACCGTAAATGACATCAATGTCTTAGATGAGTCATACAACAAACCCATTATGCTTGTGTTTTTGAGGCATTTTGGGTGCATATTTTGCAAAGAAGCCCTATTTGACATTGCTAAAAAGAGAAAAACCCTTGAGGCAAAGGATATACGCATTGTATTCGTACACATGGCTCCAAAAGATGTAGCAGAGGACTATTTCAAAACTTTTGGTTTGAAAGGAATAGATCACATTTCAGATCCAGAATGTGAACTGTATTTGGCATTTGGACTCACCAAAGGCACTTCTTCCCAGTTGATGGGTTTAAAAAACTGGTACAGAGGATTTGAAGTAAGCGTCGGAAAAGGTATTGAAGTTTCCATCAAACAAATTGGAGATGCCTTCCAAATGCCCGGTGTTTTTGTGCTTAAGAAGGGTGAAATAAGACAGTCATTTATACACAAAACAGCAGCCGATAGACCCGATTATGAAAAATTGATTGATTGCTGTGCAGCTTAGTAGATGAAGTTACTTCAATTTACTCTTTACTCTGATTTGAGTTTTACTTCGTAATCGTACATAGAATCAAGACTTCCTTGCATTTCTAATTGACCTTTTTCAATTAAACTTCTTAACACAAATTCAACCGTGATGTCCGAAATTGGATGTGGATCATTGGTGAGAATTTCTTCAATGATGTCTTTTGCCATCACATATTCAACAGTAACATAAGGTAATACGATGTTTTCATAGTAAGTAATATCAGCAGAAACAATATTTGAATCTTCCATGATTCTATAATCTTTGTTTTCCGTTGCAAGAACCTTCCATTCTCCAGCCCATTGTTGTACTTTCATTGGGTGAACCAACTCAAAGTTCTCATAAGTAGACGCCAATTCCACGGGTGAAAGCATGGCCGCGTTGAAAATAATGTCATTTACATCAGTTTCCAAACCATACTTACATTCAAAAAGTTGTATGTTCCTGGAAGTCAAAACATTGGCTACCCACATCGTTGCCAATTGATCGTAGGCAGAATATCCTGTCCAAATAAATGCAGCACTTTTATTGGGAATAGATTCCAATTCTTCGATCGAATACTCCAGAACCTGATCAATATCAGAGACATTGTACAGCACAGCAGACAATTTATGCCAAAACGCTAAACGTTGTCGTAAGGACAAAGTGTTAAACTCGATGTCAATTGGGCCTTGGGTAAAATCATCCCTAAAACAAACGATTTTACCTTTGGGAAGGCCTTCATAAAAGGCATTTTTGATATTCAGCGCAGCTGCATCGCCATAAGCCACATAAAATCTTTCCGACTCGGTTATGTTTATCATAAGGACATCTCTAAAGTAATCGGGCAATGATCAGATCCCATGATTTGATCGTAGATTTCTGCATTGACAATTTTATCTGATATGCGATTACTCACCAAAAAGTAGTCTAGCCTCCAACCAACATTTTTGGCCCTTGCTCCAAATCTCACACTCCAAAAAGAGTATTGAACTTTCTCTGGATTTATTTTTCTAAAACTGTCCGTATAGTTGTCAGCGATGATGGCCGTAATTCCACCAATTTCCGTTTGGGTATAACCAGAAGTTTTATTGTAATTCTCCTTTGGTCGAGCTAAATCAATGGGTTGGTGTGACACATTAAAGTCACCACACATGATCACTGGTTTTTTACTTTCCAGTTCTGCAAGGTAATTTTTTAAAGCAAGATCCCAAATCGCTCGATATTCCAATCTTTTGAGTCCGTCGCCACTGTTTGGAATGTAGCCATTCATGATGTAAAAATCATCGTATTCTAGTGTGATCAAACGACCTTCTGTATCGTGTTCTTCCTTTCCCATACCCATAATGATGGAAATGGGTTTGTGTTTTGTAATGATACTGACGCCAGAATAGCCTTTCTTTTCTGCAGAATTTGAATAAATATGATGGTCATCCAAAAAACTCAAGGCCTCAGCAACTTGGTCATCTTGGGCTTTGGTTTCCTGAAGGCAGAAAAAATCAGCATCCATGTCTTTAAATACCTCCTTAAAGTTTTTGCCAACTACCGCACGTAAGCCATTTACATTCCACGAAACAAATTTCATAACCTATTTTATCTTTTATTTAAAGCGAAAGCAAAGGTAAAAATACTCATCGAATATTTCAATACAACAATACAAATGCCTCAATTAGCACAAATCTTTTCCTTTATATATTACGTTTTTATTTAATATGTTTATATTTGCCGTAAATATTTCCAGATATGAATAGATTTTACAACTATACAGTACTTGCGATTTCATTGTTTTTTGCACAAAGTGTAACAGCTAATACTGCCACAGATTTTGAACCTTATTTCTATTCTGTCACTGCAAAAAATGGTGATGGCATCATTATCGTCTTACAAAGATATGGCTTGTCGCAACACGACTGTAATTTCAAAAAGTTCTTGGAATTAAACAATTTGCAGGGTAGTGGTGGTTTGTTTATCAATAAAGAATACAAATTGCCCATCAAAATTTATCACTATAACGGCAAAAGTATTCGCTCTACAATTGGTATTTCCGACATTGAAAAGGCAAAAAGGATCCAAAATTACAATGAGGAAATATTGAAAAAAGGATTGAGGTCTTCTTCCTATACCGCCAGTAAAATTTTGTGGGTTCCATTGCATGAATTGGATTGTGAAGGTGGTCAAGCCATCGAAAGTGTGCCCACTGCATTAGAAAAATCTAAAGAAGATGAAGCAATAACCAACATCACTGAATCACCTGTTTTGGTCTCCAAA
>JAKQLF010000314.1 GCA_029567325.1 Bacteroidota bacterium
TATTCGCTTTGGATGGATGGCTTGCTGGCTTTGCCCAGTATACTGCTGATCACATTTAGGTAGGATTTACTCAGAAAGATCACTCCCTTTCTCTAAACTTCTATGATATTCCCACAATCTAAATTCTGCCATCAAGCCAACAGCAAATTCAATTGCAGAATACAAAACAACTGGGATAGCGGTACTTACAATATAACTTTTGGCAGGTAAAAATAAGCCCGCAACACCAACTATGGATCCAATAATCACCATATAAATATACCTTCTGCGGTTTACTTCCTTTTTCCCTAAACGAAAGGTGGTATATGTTTTCTCTTCCAAGAGATCTTTGGCTGAAAGCACCTCAAGTCGTTGATAAAAATCCAACCTTTTGCGGTAAATACTCATTGTGAGGACTCCTTTACCTATAGAAAAAATTGAAAATACAAATAAGCCAACCCCAAGTTGTAAGAAACCTGGAGTGGTAGCCCAGGCATAAAGAGCGATAGAAATCAAAATAAAAATGGAACCAATAAACAAATAGAAGCTACCCGCAAGGATATCACCTTTATAAATTGCACGGCATTTGTCAAGCAGGTTCATCGATGTTTAATTATTGTTTTTATTCTTTTCCGCAAATCTTAATGATGCTGAAAAAATATGTGAAGCTAAGACCCCTGATACATTGCCCACATTGGCCAATGCATAGTCAATGCGCAATCTACCCAATCCTAAACCAAGGCCTACATTGGGTTGAAAATCGAAAGTATTGGTACTTGCATTCTGAAGATTGATGATTCGCTGTAGATTACCTATTCCACCTCTCAAATAAACCCTTTTCGCATACCCTATTTCAAAACCAAAAGTGGGATCAATGGTAAATCTATTGCCTGAGATAATGGCTGCGCGTCTCCCATCAGTGGAAATATTTAAATCCACTTCAGCAAGACCTGAAAAATTCCCCTTGTCAAACTTATAGGCTGTACCAAAAATAATTCGAGGTAGTGTGAGTTCTGTGCTGGATAAGGGTACATCATTGCCTGTCGCTAAAAAAACTTTCTTTTCTTCTTCCGACAGATTAAACGACCAAGTATTGAAGGTAGTAGTAATGTCTCTTGCCATTGCACTAAAGGTAAAATGACCCGCAACCAAAGTTAATCCAAGGTCTGCGCCAAAACCCCATGAGGCACCAAATGTTCCAATAGTCCTGTGTATAACTTTGACATTTCCACCAGCCTTAAAATTACTTTTGATCTCCTGTCCGTATGAAAGAAAAAAACCATAATCTGCTGCACTAAAAGTAGTCACCCGATCAAAATCTATGGAGCCATCCGGCCCAACTAGGTTTAAAGTATTGGGAATATTGTCAATACCCAATCGGATCATAGACAATCCAAAATAACCATTTTTCTCTTGGTTGACACGTTTTGCTAAAGCTAAATAGTCATAGTTTGCGATACCTCCAAACCAGTTGGCATGCATGGCATTAAATTCTAGAGGGGCATTGATTGCTGAAAGATTTGCAGGATTCCAGTAGGTAGCGCTACCATCAGAGCAACTGGCTGTGACACTTCCCGACATAGAAAGGGCCCTTGCACCCACGCCTATGTTGAGAAATTCGTTGACAAATTTGACTTGAGCTGACAGCCAAGTGCTAGACAACAAAAGTATAAAGAAAAATAACTGTTTACTCAATTTCATATTTACCACAATACCCGATGGGATACAAAAATACATATCCTTTATGATAGCATAGTTTAATAATGACATCAAGCTACTTTTTATTATGATATAAGCAAAAAAAGGGAGCTAGTTGCTCCCTCATCTTTGATTTATTCCTTTACGTGATTATGCATTTTGGTTAATGCAATTGAGATCTTCAAATGCTAAACTCAAACGTTTAACAAAAGATTTTTCTCCCTCTCTCAACCAAACTCTTGGGTCATAATTTTTCTTATTTGGCTTATCAGCACCATCTGGATTGCCAATCTGACCTTGCAAATATCCTTTCTTAGCCTCATAATAATCTTTTACACCTTCCCAAAATGCCCATTGCATATCCGTGTCAATGTTCATTTTGATAGCACCATATTCTATTGCTTCTCTTATTTCTTCACGAGTAGAACCTGAACCGCCATGGAAAACAAAATTTACAGGATTAGCACCTGTATTAAATTTATTCTGGATATAATCTTGAGAGTTTTTGAGAATGATCGGTGACAACTTTACATTTCCTGGTTTGTATACACCGTGAACGTTTCCGAATGCCGCAGCAATGGTAAACGCAGGACTTATGTGTTTGAGATGCTCATAACAATAGGCAACTTCTTCTGGCTGTGTGTAAAGTTTACTGCTGTCAACATCACTGTTATCAACACCATCTTCTTCACCTCCTGTCACTCCAAGTTCCATTTCAAGGGTGATTCCCAATTCGCTCATGCGAGCCAAATATTCTTTACAAATATGTACATTCTCCTCAATTGGCTCTTCAGAAAGATCCAACATGTGAGAGGAAAACAACGCGTGACCAAATTGCTCATAGTATTTAGTACTGGCATCAAGCATTCCGTCCATCCAAGGAAGTAAGCTTTTTGCGCAATGGTCTGTATGTAAAAGTACAGTAACACCATAAGCTTCTGCCAATTCGTGTACATGTTTTGCTCCAGAAACTGCTCCTAAAACAGCTGCTTTTTGATTGGTATTATCCAAGCCTTTACCAGCCATAAAAACACCTCCACCATTGGAGAATTGGATAATAATAGGAGAATTCACCGCTTTTGCTGTTTCAAGACAAGCATTGATCGAATTTGTCCCGATGACATTTACCGCAGGAATAGCAAAATCCTTCTCATTGGCATAATTGAGCAATTCTGTTACTTCATCTCCAAATAATACACCTGGTCTAAACTTAGTACTCATGGTTGTTTCAGTTTTGTTTGTTTGTTTTCAAATTGAATTTAGCTTGGGGCTATTTCCTAAAAATTAAATATAAAATTAAATAACGCCTGTTTCTACCAAATACCGCTCGGCATCAAGTGCACCCATGCAACCAGTTCCAGCTGCAGTTACTGCTTGCCTGTAAGTATAATCTGCTGCATCTCCGACTGCAAAAACACCTGGAATTTTTGTAAAAGTCCTTCCAGGTACTACATCCAGATAACCAGATTCATTCATGTCCAACCAACCCTCAAATATTTTAGTATTTGGTTGATGACCAATTGCCACAAAAAAACCAGTTGCTGTAATTTCTGATATTTCACCTGTTTTTGTGTTGCGAATTTTTGCCCCTGTCACACCCTCCGTGCCAAGCACTTCCAATGTTTCAGTATTCCAGTGGACTATGAGATTCTCTGTTTTAGCTACTCTTTCCTGCATGATTTTACTCGCTCGCATCTCATCTCTGCGCACCAACAAGTGTACTGTTTTACACATTTTTGCAAGATACGTTGCTTCTTCTGCAGCCGTATCTCCACCACCTACAACGATGACATCTTGTCCTCTAAAGAAAAACCCGTCACAAACTGCACAAGCACTCACTCCTTTGTTATTGAGTCTTGTCTCAGATTCCAATCCTAACCATTTTGCAGTAGCTCCAGTGGAAATAACAACCGTATGTGCGCTTACTTCCTCACCAGATTCTGTATAAACCTTATGAACAGGGCCAGTGAAGTCTACTTTAGTGATCATTTCATAGCGTATGTCAGTGCCAAAGCGTTCAGCTTGTGCTCTGAAATCTTCCATCATTTCTGGCCCCATGATACCTTTTGGATATCCCGGATAGTTTTCTACGTCATTGGTGATGGTAAGTTGTCCACCTGGTTGGGGACCTGTATATAATATTGGTTTCAGATTGGCTCTTGCTGCGTAAATTGCGGCAGTATATCCCGCTGGGCCGGAACCTATTATTAGGCAATTGTGAATTTTTGAATCAGACATTCATTTAAAATTTATAAAAGCTTTTTATTGTTTTATCATACAAAATATATGTAATAACAGAAAAAAAAGCCCTAGTGTTTTGGTTATTCCTATACACTATTTTCCATAAAGATCACAAAAATAAAACTATTTATATTGAATACACTAAAATAAGTGTATTAGGTTGTGATGCGACATTTCTAGGGACTATTTAGATTGCAAAGCAAATTTCACAAGATAGATTCTCAGCTAAATAATATACTATACTTATATGCTTATGCGCAATAATTGGTTGAATATTGAAAAATATTAAATCTAAATAATTTTGAAATTTTATTGCTGAGATCTAAAAAATGTGGGGTTCGAAACTGGGAGCGTTGATGATATGGGCCGAATTGCCCGTTGCCCTGATCACAAACAATCCCATACTCTCCGCATATTTTGCACTTTCTTCTTCAGATCGTAAGAAAGCAATTCCGCCATAAACGTTGAAATTTTCATATTCTTTCATGCGGTCTTTAGCCTTTTTCAAATCCTCTATAAACTTATTGACATACTTTACTCTTAATGTTGTTTTTACTTCCACGATTACTATTTCATTGCCATTATGGGCAATAAGATCGTACTCATATTCTTGATTATCATATATTCCATGAATTCTACTTGACACTCTGTGAACTGCTATATTTTTATCCTTTAGCAATTTTAGCAAATCGCCCTCAATGAGACTTTCCATCAACTTCCCCCATTGCCCTTCAAAAAGATCAAAGGCTTCCTTGATGCGCTTGTCCGTTTGTTGAAATTTTAAATCTGTTTCTTTAAACTTGGAGTCCGTTTCCTTGAACTTGAGGTCCGTTTCTTTGAACTTGGAATCCGTTTCTTTGAACTTAGAGTCTGTTTCTTTGAATCTAAGGTCTGTTTCCTTTTGAGAAATGATCAATTCCTTGACCAAGCCTTTGAGTTCTTCAATAGTTACTGAATCCATATTTTAATTAATTATATACCAAAACCATAAATTCACTTAATCAGTTTCATCATAAAGAGATTTTTCGCCATTTACTACCATCATTCTCCTATTAAGGAATCAATATCGCTCATCTTTCACAAATGGCAACTTATCCATCCAAACAACTTCCATACTTGGAAACCCAAAATCATCCACAATTTTGCCCTTCAGCAGATACACACCTTTTCCCCTGAAAGGAAACTGAGCCAGTGAAGGCGGAAAGTGTGTCGTATCAAAAAACATTCCCTTTTCATCTAGCCAAGTACCAAAATTCATCAATTTACGATTTACGGTTGTCACATCCTTGCGCGTTACATAATAGCCCATCATGACTACCGTTTTGTCGTAGTGTTTACGCATATCGGCTGCCAGAATATCTGGTTTTGCGTCTACGTTGACAAGAGCAAAAGGTGAACACAGTGGAAAACCCAGAATCTCAATTTCATCAAAAGCTTGTTCGTGTTTGCCTTCCTCCAACATGGGCAAATCAAAATGTTCCGTATCGGCTTCAAAAAGGCTGGCGACTGGTATGTGTTTGATCATTGGATTATAGACTGCGTTTTTCTCCCACATGAGTTGGTACTTGTTGAGGCCAGTAAACCGGAAGGCTCCAATTCTGATCAAAATTTCCAATTGTTCCCGACTGACTTCTACCCTATTGATGAAGTCTTTGAGGTCTCTGAAATCACCTTTACTTTCACGTTCAGCTACAATGGTCAACGCCAACTTTCGCTCCAAATTGGCCATGTGAATAAATCCGAGATAAATAGTTTTGCCATAAATATGAGTGAGATTGCGACTGTGATTCACACAAGGCGCCTCTATTTTCGCTCCACACATTCGAGCTTCATGGACGTAGTACTCAGTTTGGTAAAACCCTCCAAAATTGTTGATAACACCCGTCATAAACTCTAGTGGAAAGTACGTTTTGAGGTACAATGACTGAAAAGACTCTACAGCAAAAGATGCCGAGTGTGCCTTACAAAAAGAATATCCGCTGAAACTCTCTACCTGCCGCCATACCTCCTGACTCAACTCTTCCGGATAACCGCGTTCAGCACAATTGACAAAAAACTTACGATGTAAATTGTAAAAAGTGTCTGAATTTTTCTTTTTGCCAGTCATAATGCGCCGTAAAATGTCTGACTCGTCGAGATCTAAACCCGCAAAATGATGCACGATTTTCATAACATCTTCTTGATAAACCATCACACCAAAAGTTTCACCCAGATGCTCTTCAAAAACTGGATGTAAATAAACAAAGCTATCTGGCTTATGAAACCGCTGAATATACTCCCTCATCATCCCCGATTTTGCAACCCCTGGTCTGATGATGGAACTAGCTGCTACCAAATGGACATAGGTATCACAACTCAGCTTGGTAAGCAAGCCCCGCATGGCAGGCGATTCGATATAAAAACAGCCAATACATTGGCCGGATTTGAGCTGTTTTTTTACCTCAACATCCTCTTTGATCGCCGACACATTGTGGATATCAACCGCCTTTCCCTGATTTTCTTTGACAAGTTTTACCGTATCCTTGATGTGTCCCAAACCTCTTTGACTCAATACATCATATTTATGAAACTGTAAATCCTCGGCTCCATACATATCAAAATGCACTATCGGGAAACCTTTTGGCATCAACAAAAGCGCGGTGTGATAATTGAGCGGACGCTCACTGATCAGGATGCCCCCGGCGTGAATAGACAAATAATTGGGCAGGCCTTCTATCATCTTGCCGAATCTGAAAATGTGCTTCGCAAAAGGGTGATGTTTGTCTGATGCCAGTGGTTCGTTGACAATAACATCGATGTCCGCTGGCGGAAGCCCCAAAACTTTGCCCAACTCTCTGATGATCGATCTACCCTTGAATGTATTGTAAGTTGCTAAAAGGGCTGTGTGTTCTTTGCCATATCTTTTGAAAATATAGTCTGTCACGTCATCTCTTTCGTCCCATGAAAAATCAATATCAAAATCAGGAGGTGAACTGCGATATGGGTTGATGAAACGTTCAAAATAGAGATCTAGTTCTAGGGGATCTACGTCAGTTATCAGTAAGTTATATGCAACAATAGAGTTGGCTCCACTGCCCCGCCCCACGTGATGATAACCCACTGAATGCGCATACCGCACAATGTCCCATGTGATGAGAAAATAAGCACAGAAGCCAAGTTGTTCGATGACCTTAAGTTCCTTTTGGGTACGTAGCAGGGCTTTGCGATTTGTCGGGCCATATCTTCGTTCGCAACCACTGAGTGACAACTTGGTCAACAACTTCATATCATCCTGCTTGTTTCCCGTGAAGGTTTGTCGATTGTGTAAATTGGTGGAAGTCATTTCTGTGTGACAATCATCCAACAAAGCCCTAGTATTTTCTATGATCCTTGGATATTGCTCAAAAATGGTCTCCAAGTGCGCTTCCTCATAGAATACTTCTGAGGCTTTTGCATGATCTTTGAGGGTAAGTTTACTTACTACAATATTGAGATCTATGCAACGAAGTAGTTTGTGTGCCCTGAAACCGTCATTGTCCATAAAAGTTACGGGGCTAAAAACTACCAAGCGATCCTGATGGTTTTTCATATAAGAGGCATAGAGGTGATTCACTTCTTCAGGGCGGACACCGACAAATTCATTTGCGTTGAGGTGTTGTACGCCTTTTGGTAACTTACGATAGATGACATAACAATGCTGCCAGTCAGGCGCTATCTTGGGCAAAGGCTCTCCTGCCAACGAGTGCCTGGTCAACCACTCACACAACTCCTTCCACCCTTCGTCATTTTTGGCTATACCGACATATAGCAACTCATTTTCCTCTCTAAACTCTACACCCAACACTGGTTTGATACCCTGGGCTCGACAAGCATCTACAAATTGATAGGCACATGAAGTGTTGTTGATATCTGTCAACGCCAGCGACCTCACTCCCAGCTTTTGCGCTGCCAAGACCAATTCTTTTGGACTTAATAACCCATATTTGAGGGAATAACACGTATGACAATTGATAAACATGGAGCAAAGCTACACCTATTGTCTATTTTTACGTCACAATTTTGTCTTATTTTTCGTCATTATGTTTTAAATCTTACCGAGTTTAAGTGCATTCATAACAGCAAGCTGGGTTGATCAACGGAGACAAAGATTTAAAACGCGCCGTCATTGAGCTGTAATTGAACGATAATGTCTTTAAACGTAATGAATTCCACTGAAAAAGTTATATTTTTGGATTAACCAAAACTTCACATCATGAATGTCTCCACAGCGAAACAAACACTTTATTTTCTAGTAGCTTTCATGAGCCTTTGGGGTTGTGCCGGAAAAAGTATATTGGTTGCAAATTTTGAAACTGATGTGATAGGTCAAAGCCCTGCTACAGCGCAAAAAGTTGGCACTGTGCGCATAGATGGCCCTGTGCAAAACTGTACCATAGAAAAAATTGCCAATATGCCCGGCAAATGGGTAAAAATAACACGGCCAAATAATCCTGCTATTGTAAATGGTTTGCAAGGAATAGCCACAGAGTCAAAGGGAGAAGGAAAATACGTTTTTACAGCAACCCTTTATATTCCTGATCAAAGTGGTGTCGCTACCTTGCAATTTGAAGCCCATAACCAACCAACCTCTATCTATGAGAGTTTTTTGCACATTGATTTCTTAGAAAATGGAAAAGTCAGGGTAAATGACAATAGTGAAAACGATTTTGGTTCCTTTCCAAAAAACCAACCCTTTATCATAC
>JAKQLF010000336.1 GCA_029567325.1 Bacteroidota bacterium
TGGTGTATTTCCCGGTTTGCTGGTGATTTCAATACCTGCTGATCGAGCAAGTTTGTTGCACTCTCCTTCAATAAAATTTTCAAAAGTATACTTGGATATCAATTGAGAGTCCGTTTTAACCCTTTTGATACCAGGAATTACAAATGGATTGCGTATTTCTTCTTCCTTTTCCTCTACGTCTACTGCTTTACCAATTTTTCGATGATTATCTACCAAAATCTGGTATTCCAAACTTGCCTTTTCTCCCAGTTCCTTTTTAAGTGATGTCCTGAGGATGTCGACGTAATTTTCTTCGAGCCATTCGTAAAAAAACTTATTAGGAACTTGAATCGTAAGAATACTGCCATTTACCTTGACTGGTTTAATAGGGTCAAACCAAGTTTTAAAACTTTGGGCATTTACATGTTTCTTTATAAACTCCAAACAATTGCCCCAGATGGCTGCTTCGTCTTTAATCATTCTATGTTATGTTGGGTTGTGGTGGTTTTTTGAAAGCTTTTTTAAATCGGCTCAATTTGCTTGGGAGGACAAATTTGTCATTTTTTTTTATATCAAAAAAATTATTTACAAGTTATTTATTATTCGGTAATTTATTACAAATTATTGATATTCAATAATTTAAAATATCATGGCACACAAATAGAGGAAATTCAAATAAGTAACAAGCACAAAATCAGGAAACTAAAAAAACATATTTATTTTCAAAAACTTGAAAATAAATTTATTCTGGACTGTAAATCGACGGTTTGTGAAAATAATTAGAAATTTTAAGGCTTTTTATAAATTTCTGTAATTATAATATGTCCTAATTAGATACATAAACCGCTTAAAACTTCAAGTCATATTTTCAAAATACGAACTGAGACCAATTCAATGAGGATACAAAATCACGATTTATTCAAATTTAGATATTGACAAATCATAGGTCTTAGTTTATGATTTTCATAGAATGGCAGGGATGCATTAAAAAAGCCAAAAAAAATGGCATCCTGAATTAACAAGATGCCATTGATTTTCTTTTAAGTGAGGGCATGAAGGCCGATCAAACTTAAATTATCTGTCGTATCTGCTTCCGCCACCGCCATCACGGCTGCCTCTGTCATAACGGCTTCCGCCGCCACCACCGCTTCCGCCACGGTTGAATCCGCCGCCACCGCCGCTTCCGCCACGGTTGAATCCGCCGCCACCGCCGCCGCCGCCACGGTTGAATCCGCCGCCGCCGCCACCGCCGCCACGGTTGAATCCACCACCGCTGCCACTGCGACCACCTTCAGGTTTTGGTGTAGCTTTTTTCACAGCGATGGTTCTACCATCAAGCTCGGTTTCATTAAGTCCTTCAATAGCAGCTAATCCTTCTTCGTCATCTGCCATTTCCACAAAAGCATAACCTTTTGACCTTCCAGTCTCTTTGTCTTTAATTACTTTCACAGAACTCACCGCTCCATACCTTTCAAAAAGTTCGTTCAAGTCTTCCTCTTGAGTCTCATAATTGAGTTTCGCAACAAAAATGTTCATAATAAAAAAGTTTAAAAAAGAAATAAAACAACCCGACCACCTCTCGTGTCAGTAGAAAGAATCCTTGTAGTTAAATTGTGAATTTGATAGACGAGTGATAACGGTGAGAAATCAATACAAAATACAAAACTCAAAAAGAACAAAAACAAGAATCTATATCTTAAAACAAAGATAAGCAATAATTTAGTCTGCGCAGGATTATTTTTTATTGAAAAAAAAATGCGGCATCCTATGTACTTTATACAAAGTGTTAGTGTTCAACATTTTCAGATTAAGATATTTCTAGTTTTATAAGCTCCTGCAATTTTCACCTCACTTTTTACCTCTTTTAATAAGGCAAAAATCAAAATTTCCAATTTTCATTTTGTTTAATCTTTGTTTTTGGGCACTTTTCAGTACAGACAAATGGCCATCAGTGTCTTCATACGATACATTTTTTCTTAGGAAGGGATAAAATCGGCACTAGTCTCTGAATTTTTACAAAATTTTGCATAGGTGAATGGACGTTCTTCTCTGTATCCTTTGTAATAATAAAGAAGACGAATGGAATTCGCCTTTACATATTCTACAATATTTCTTGGGAAGGTGTAAAAATGAAATTCGGCTCTACATTTTTTTTTACATCATCTCCATGGCAATGATCAAAATACCCATGATCAGTACAAACCATCCAAAAGCTTTTTTCAATACTGCTCCTTTCACATATTTGCTCAAGTACATACCTATGAAAATCCCTATAATAGATATAAAAGTAAATGATAGTAAAAAGGACCAATTCATATCAAGGTTTTCTATATCTCCAACAAAACCTATCAAAGATTTTATGGCAATAATCAACAAAGAAGTAGCAATGGCTTTTTTCATGGGTAGGTGAGCAAAAACCACCAATGCAGGAATGATGAGAAAACCTCCACCCGCACCAATGAGGCCTGTAAGTAAGCCAACAAAAGTTCCTTCCAGCAAAATCATGGGATAATTGTAGGTTATTACTGCCTCTTCATCATCACAATTGAGACAATTTGACCTGATCATGGTGATGGCAGCAATGATCATGATGATTGCAAACAACAACATGATGGCAATCGACTTTGAAATTTCAAAGCTGCCGATGGTCATGATGTGTTCCGGAATGGCAGGCATGATCCACTTGCGTGTGCTGTACACAGAAATCAATGCTGGAATCGCAAAAACTATTCCTGTTTTCCATTCCAAAAGTCCTTTTTTACCATTTTGCAGGGCTCCTACAGCTGAGGTTGCTCCCACTACAAAAAGCGAATAAGCAGTTGCCATAACAGGTGAAATGCCCATGATGTAAACCATCACTGGCACCGTAAGAATAGAGCCTCCACCACCAATTAAACCTAATATCAATCCAATAATCAACGCTCCTATATATCCCAAAATCTGTTCTATCAACATTTAAATGTTTCTTATTTCGGGCAAAGATATCGGCTCGTTTACCAACCAAGCGTGACCAGGGTTACATTGGATCATATATGCCAAACCAAAATGAATTTGACAATTTGCTTGTTGTAATCACAAAAAAAGGGCGCTCCCACCACGTAAGATAGCTTAACCTCTATCTTTCTTTGGTGGCAAGCGCCCTTCAACAAAAAAAATCGTTCGTAAATTCGATATATTGATTCAATTCCAAAGAGGAAAAGCAGTCAAGGCTTTTCCTCTTTGCGCATGAAGTATTTTTAATTATTCAACCTTCCAGCTTCGTCTTCCAAACCAGTTTTTCTATTTCTAGCTCCTTTCACTTGGTTACTTCCAAATCGGTAATTGATGTTGAGGTTGACCCTTCTTGCTTCCCATCTACCACCACCTCTGAAATACAATCCAGGTATCACATTACTTTCTCCAGACCATCTAGCAGTGTGTAAGACGTCGGTAAAACCCAATTTTACAGATACTTTTTTGTCCATAAAGTTCCTCTTCACACCCAAATCCAATTGTCCTTGAGGTCTTGTAATCATAGACCCACCTTCGATACTTGATGAATTAAACCATCCAGACACCTCAAATCCAATGTCATTTGGTAAGCTGAATGTGTTTTCGGCATACACATTAACCGCTACCGGTGTTTTGGTATCAAAGCTATAGTCATCAAACCTTGCTTCAAATTTTGTTTGGTACATGGTTGTAGAAAGGAAGCCATTCCACCATTTAGCAATTGGTAGAGGTGTATTGATACTCAAGGAATAATTTTCGCTGCTAGCTATGTTCCTAAAGTTGATAAAGGTTTTATTTGCAACATCCTTATCACGTTCTATTACATCGCTGATCACATCTTGAGATCTACTATATCCAATGCTGATATTCGCAGCCTGTTTGACTGTATAGGTCAACTCAATATTATTGTTGTATTGCGGTGTCAAAAACGGATTACCTTTTCTAAATGTCAACTCGTCCAATTTCCATTCAAATGGGTTGAGAGATTCGTAGTCTGGTCTTTGTATACGTCTGCTGTAGGTCAAGTTTAATATATGGTTGGGGTTGAGCGTGTAGGTCAATGCTCCACTTGGAAAGAGGTTACCATATTTTCTCTTCACATAATCCTGAGGTTTGGTAGGTTCCCCAGCGTCTCTGGTCAAATTCCCTATTGATGTCGTGTGCTCATATCTCAATCCTGCTTGAAAATTCAACTTCTCCGTAGCTTTGCCATTGATATTACCATAAATAGCAGCTACATTTTCTGTATATCCAAAATCATTACTTTGACTTGGATCTTTGACTTCAATGTCATTCACAACATTGTAAAACAAAAAGGTATTGTCTGATTTTACATTTGCATATTTTATACCTGTACTAAGCACTAATCCAGACTTTTGCAATGTCTTAGAGTAGTCCAATTTACCAGTGTTGATGTCGATGTCAGAAGGAGTGCTGTTGGAGAAAATACGCTCTGAAAGTGTTGTACCAGTTGGCGAAGTTTTATAATAATTGGGTTGAAAACTAGCACTTTCACCCCTAAAAATTCCTTTATCCAAGTCTATCGTTAGTTCATTGCCAACAGTATCTGAAAATTTATAGTTCAAGTTAAAGTTTGTGTACAAATTTCTAGAGGTGATGGTATTTTGGGCAATCAATACAGAATCAATCATGTTTTCTCTTCCCATTGTCCCTATGGTCGTCTGGCTTTCACTCGCCCATTCATTATCAGTGTACTGAGTGTTTCCTGATACGAGCGCACCCAATGTGTGTTTGCTGTTTATCGAATAATCGACTCCGATCTTGGCATTTACCGGACGATTGCTGCTTACTTGGCTTTGGTTTTGGTCAAATATTTTACCGTCCTGTTCCCTATACAAGTTCATCTCATTGTCATACTTGCTATTTCCAATGCCAATGTTTCCATATGTATTCCACTTATTTACGCGGTTATTGAGATTCAATGAAAGAAATGATTTGTGAAATACACCATAACCCAGTGATAAGTTGGCGCTACCATTTGTACCAAAATTTTTGTTCTTTTTCAACCTCAAATTGATGATCCCAGCATTTCCTTGCGCATCATATTTTGCAGAAGGATTGGTAATGATTTCAACGGCCTCTATGTCTGAAGAAGCAATTCCTTTCAAGAAATTTGCCAATTCTTGAGCTGAAAAATAACTTGGTTTACCATCTATGTAAATTCTTACTCCATTTTTTCCCTTCAGCTGGATATTGTCATTGTTATCAATAACCACACCTGGTGCTTTTTTGAGTAATTCCAATGCATTCGTTCCAATGGCAGATACACTTGCATCAGTGTTGAGCACCATTTTATCAGCTCTGATTTCTATCAGTGGCTTTCTTGCTGTGACGGTGACTTCATTGAGCAACTCTGAACTTGACTTTAATGTGTATGGTTGCAAAACCAAATCATCACCAGTAAATTGTATGACTTCACTATAGAATGTTTCATAACCGATATAGGATGATTCTATAAAATAGCTACCAGCCTCTACTCCACCCATTTCAAAATTTCCGTCCATGTCTGTTATTGCTCCTCTTGCGAGCAAGCTATCCCCTGCATTCTTCAATGCTACGGTTGTATATTCAATGGCTTTCCCATTAGGGTCTTGTATTTTACCACTGATAGTTTGGGCACTTGCAACAAAACCAAGGCAAAATAAAATCAAAGTTGTGCAAAAAATCTTCATCGCATTTTGTTTTAATGTTCGAGTGGAAGACGACAATAATTTGGGAAGGGTTGCAATACAAACCCGACATATCGATGAATGACAAGGCTTTCTGGACGAACTGGTTATAAACTTGGATATAAACTCTAGCAGCGAGCAATGCGTTATGAGCCATGAGCAAAGAGCTTTCAGATTTCAGCGATCTGTTGTCAGTTTTTTTTGAAATTGTTATTTTTTTCTTCGAAAGCAAGATTTCTCCTAACCATTCCTTTTTTAATTAAATACTCAAACCAACAGGTTGTACCTCATGGCACAATTGTTTTATGACGCCAATTCTTGGCTAACGATAGGATGTACCTGACGGCATATTATTTGGAATTTTGCCCCTTTCTAAAGCAGGGAAACACCGTAGGTATTGAAAATCCATGTGGTGCAAAAACCCTTCCTTTTAAAATTAAATACTCAAACCAACAGGGTGTACCTGACGGCACAAATATATTATACGCCAATTCTTGGCTAACGATAGGATGTACCTTACGGCACATTAAATTGTATGCATGTTTTGCATCTCTGGGAATTTGCGTCCCGTGCAAAAGCAGGGAGAGGCTGTAGGAATTGAAATCCACGTGTCCCTGCTTTTGTAAGGGATTGAAATCATTATAAATTGCCCATTGCTTCCTGCGAATGCAGGAAATTGCCCCGAAGGGAATTGCGTCCCTTGCAAAAGCAGGGACAAGCCGCAGGACATTGAACTCTCATTGAACTCTTATTGAACTCTCATTGAAAATATTTTCTAACGTACTATTGATTATCTATAAAATAATTTTATCTTTGCAGTCCAATTTAAAAAAAATAGCTTCTGGCAACTTCCAGGAACATTAAATAAATAGAAAATGAAAAAAGATACGCATCCTTCAAACTATAGAATGGTTGTTTTCAAAGACATCTCAAACGATGAAGGCATTCTTACCAGATCTTGTGCACAATCAAGAGATACAATAGTATGGGAAGATGGCAACGAATATCCTTTAATCAAAATGGAAATTTCTGCTTTCTCTCACCCATTCTTTACAGGTAAGATGAAATTTGTTGATACTGCCGGTAGAATCGACAAGTTCAACAAAAAATTTGGAAAGTTCGCTCAGAAATAATTTCTGTAGATATATAATATATAAGGGTACTTGGTGTATATCAAGTGCCCTTTTTCTGTTATAAAGCGTTAATCTTCAAATTCCTTTTATGTTTTAAGATTACCTTAAATTACAAAAATATATTGTTTGCGTCTTACGTTTGAAAATTGCACTTTTGTCTTTGCAATACTTGTTGATCATACTTTTAATTTAAAATATATGCGTTTTAATAAATTCTTTTTGTTCATAGCCACTTTTCTATCGATTGCATTCTTTACTTCTTGTAGTTCAGCCAAAATAATGGGTGACGAAAATGGGGTATTTGCTTCCATACAACGCGGTCCATGTTTTGGCAAATGTCCGGTTTACAGCATGCAAGTTTATACGGATGGAAGGTTGGTTTATGAAGGCACCAGGTTTGCGAAAAAATTAGGTACTTACCATAAAACGCTCACTGCTACTGAATTGAAAGACTTGGATAAAGTCATAAAAAACGCCAACTTTTTCACTTTTGATTCAATTTACGAATCTGAAATCCCCGATTTAAGTGGCATCACCATTTATCATTCAAATGGTAAAGAACAGAAAAGTGTCTTTGGAAAAGAAAATAGACCGCCTGCATTGATGCAAATTCAATATGCATTAGAGCGCATTGTAGAGTCTGATGGATGGAAACTCATCAAAGCTGCTCCAGTAGAAACATCAGAGGAGGTCATAGACACTCGTGAAAAAAAGGTCGAGACTACTATATTCGCTGAAATAATCATAGAACCTACAGCGGGCACACTGGCTAAGTTTTTACAAGACTTCTCAGATAAGTCTTTGTATCTATCGGATAGAATAACAGAAGATGGTAGGCTTTGGCTAGTCAAATATGACACCTCCAAATATAAACCTGAAGAAATGCTGGCTTTGATCAAGGCAGATGCGCGCATAAAATCAGCAGAATTTAATAAAAGATTGGAAACTAGGGATTGATTAACTTTTTCTTTTGAGTTTTATCTTTTCATTTTTCGTTTAATGATTTATAAATAAATATCCGATGAAGCGCATCAATCAATCCTGCATGGTTTTGTTCTCTACCTTGTTTTTGGTTTTAATATTTGCCATGGACATACAAGCTCAGCGTACTCCTACGACTACCCGAAGCAGAAGACCATCTAGAGAAGTTGAACCTACTCCCTCTTTTACAGAAAAATTAAATTATGAAATCAAGGTGGGTAACATTGGCTTTGGTGGGAATACATTTGGCTTAGCTGTAAAAGGTAATGTCGGCTATAAAGTGTTTGAAAAATTATCTGCAGGCGTAGGGCTCAGAACAAATTTCACTTATTTAAACTACCCAACTGGTCTTCAAGATGAGTCGGGTTTTGATTTTGGAGGATTTGGTTATCTGAGGGGTAAAATAACAAAAACCATTTATCTCCAAGGAGAATATGGCTATCAGAGCTTTGCTACTTTTAATGGATCTGGCGAAAGAATATCTGCATACACACCCTTGGTTGGTGGTGGCTATATGAATGGAAGTGATAGGTGGAGTTATGGAGCGGAGGTATTGTTCAACATCAATGACAGAGCACAAGATTTCAATGGTATCATAGAATACTGGATTAACTTCAGCTACAAATTCTAAATTTCAATTCTTCCTTTTTCTTTTCAAATATGTTTTAAAGGGACCAGTTTCTTTGATATCAACTTATTTTCGATAGTATAATCCTAGCAGTCAGCTTTTTAAATATCTACGAAAAAAGTTAGATCAATATATTATTAGGATTTATAGTCGCGTTCAAATATCTTCGCGACTTAATAAGTTCGACTTTTAGAATTATGAGAGATTTCAAACGGTACCTTGTCACTTCCGCTCTACCCTATGCAAATGGCCCTTTACACATTGGTCATTTAGCCGGAGCTTACTTATCTGCAGATGTTTATGTGAGATTCATGAGGTTGATGGGCAAGGATATTGTTTACATTGGAGGATCTGACGAACATGGTGCTGCAATTACTATGCGAGCCCTTAAAGATGGTTTGACACCTCAAGAGGTGGTGGACAAGTACCACGACTTATTTGTGAAGACATTTGAAAATGTGGGTATCTCTTTTGACATATACCACCGTACTTCTGATCCACTCCACCACGAAACTTCACAAGATATATTTAGAACTTTATATAAAAAGGGACTATTTACCGAAGAAGAGTCTGAGCAATATTATGACCCTGAAGTAAACCAATTTTTAGCAGATAGATATATAAAAGGAACTTGCCCAAAATGTGGTAATCCAGATGCTTATGGCGATCAATGCGAAAACTGTGGATCCACCCTCAGTCCCACCGAATTGATCAACCCAAGATCGGTGCTTTCTGGCTCTGAACCTATTCTTAAGAAAACAAAACATTGGTTCTTACCACTCAATGACCATGAAACTTGGTTGAGAGAGTGGATCGAGGAAGGTACTGTAAATGGTGAGTTCAAACATTATCCGGACGAGTGGAAAAATCACGTCATTGGCCAATGTAAATCTTGGTTGGATGGTGGCCTACAGCCGCGCGCAATGACCAGAGATTTGGATTGGGGTGTGGATGTGCCACATGATGTGCCAGGCCATGAAGGCAAAAAATTGTATGTCTGGCTCGATGCGCCTATCGGCTATATTTCTGCGACCCGTCAATGGGCCAAAGACAATGGCAAAAAATGGGAGAAATATTGGAAAGACGATGATTGTCAATTGATTCACTTCATAGGAAAAGACAACATTGTATTCCATTGTCTCATTTTTCCTGCTGTTTTAAAAGCACACGGCGATTTTGTTCTGCCTTATAATGTTCCTGCCAATCAGTTTATGAATTTGGAAGGTGCAAAAATATCTACGTCCAGAAACTGGGCTGTTTGGGTTCACGAATATATTGAAGACTTGCCAGATAAAATTGACGAGTTGAGGTATTGTATGATCAAAAACATGCCAGAACTCAAGGATACTGAATTTACTTGGAAGTCATGGCAAGACGCAAACAACAATGAGCTAGTTGCAAACCTTGCTAATTTCATCAATAGGGTTGTAGTACTCACCAATAAATATTATGATGGTAAAGTGCCAGCTTTTGATGAAGATGCTTCATTCACTGGTTCGTCCGGTGATGATTCAGAGTTTTATGATTCTGAAATGTTGAGTCTGCACGATGAACTTCAGGAACTTTGCCAAAGCATCAGGACTTTTGACTTCAGGTCTGGATTGAAGTCACTCATGGATATTTCGACCAAAGGCAACCAACTTTTACAATACAACGAGCCTTGGAAACTGGTAAAAGAAGATCCAGAAACCACCAAAACCATCATGAATCTTGCCATTCAATACGTATATGTGTTGGGTGTGGCTGCAAGACCCTTTATGCCTGAAACCAGTGATAAGATTTTGGCGTTACTCAATATCAAACCATTGAAAGAAAAAGGTGAGTTGCTCAAACTCTTGGATAAATTGTGTGAAGGTGAAACTTTGATAAAAGCCAAACATCAAATTGGTGAACCCCTTCATTTATTCTCTAGAATTGATGACAGCGTTGTTGCAACGCAGATGGCGAAACTAGTGAAAGAAGAACCAACACCTGTGCCAGCTGCCGTCGCCACTCCCACATCAAAACCTTTGCGCGATCCGATCACTTATGATGACTTTATAAAAATGGACATGCGCGTTGCAACAATTCTAGCAGCTGAAAAAGTTGCAAATGCGGATAAACTTTTGCAATTGACCGTAGACTTGGGATTTGAGCAAAGAACCGTTGTGAGCGGCATTGCAAACTATTACAAACCAGAAGAAATTATTGGTCAAAAAGTAACTCTTTTGGCAAATCTAGCTCCTCGTAAAATCAAAGGCATTGAATCAAAAGGGATGATTTTGATGAGCGAAAATAGTGACGGTGTGCTCAAATTTGTTGCAGCTCCTGAAGGTGCTGAAAATGGATCACAAATCAGTTAACAACCTTTAATTTTTGAAGTGTCGGCTATCAATATAAATCAAATCAAGATTGAGGAAAGTTGGAAATCTTTGCTAAAAAAAGAATTTGAAGCTGAATACTTCTCTAAAATCAAACACGGATTACAGCAGATGCGTGATGCCGGGGAAACCATCTATCCTCCCGGCCCACAGATTTTTAAAACTTTTGATCTTACACCTGTAGAAAAGGTAAAGGTCGTAATATTGGGCCAAGATCCTTACCACAATCCGGGCGAAGCAATGGGCATGAGTTTTTCTGTACCTAAAGGAGTGAAGACACCCCCGTCGCTGGTCAATATTTACAAAGAACTTGCCACCGATGTGGGCACAACAATGCCAACTCATGGAGACCTCACTTATTGGGGCCAACAAGGCGTTTTGATGTTGAATGCCATCCTGACCGTAAGTCAAAACAAACCAGCTTCGCATAGAAATATTGGTTGGCAATTTTTTACAGATGCAGTGATTTCTCACATTTCTGCTAATCTAGATCACATTGTATTCATGCTTTGGGGCAATTTTGCGAAGGGCAAGGCTGCCTTGATCGATGAAAACAAACACCTAGTATTGAGTTCGGCACATCCTTCGCCGCTAGCAGGAGGCGCATTTTTTGGCAATCACCATTTCAGCAAAGCCAATGCGTATCTGGTCACCAATGGGAAATCTCCCATCGATTGGCAAATTATATGATAAGATCATTTTGATTTTAAGTAACGGTCAATGGCATGTGCTACATTTTGACCATCCATTGCAGCACTCAGGATACCGCCTGCATATCCTGCACCTTCGCCACAAGGAAAAAGTCCATCCATTTGTGGGTGCATCAGATTTTGATCTCCTCTTGGAATTCTGATGGGTGAACTGGTGCGGCTTTCTGTTCCTACAACGATGGCATCTGCAGTGAGATAACCTTTCATTTTTTTATTGATTTCGACGATTCCATTTCTCAACCTTTTGGCAACAAAGGATGGCAATAATTCTTGCAGTGGAGCAGAAAATAATCCTGGAATATAAGAGGTGGCAGGCAACGTAGACGAAGTTTTACCATGAACGAAATCATCGACCCTTTGAGCGGGAGCTTTCTGACTTCCATCTCCAGCCCCAAACATGTTTTGTTCCACTTTTTGCTGAAAATCCAGAGCCCCAAATACTCCACTGTATCCATGCTTTTGGAGCTCTTCGAGTTCAATCGAAGTCACAAAACCACTATTTGCAAAAGGACTATCTCGTCTGGAAAGCGACATACCATTGACGACAATTTCTCCAGGAGCAGTGGCAGCGGGGACAATCAAACCACCCGGACACATACAAAACGAAAAAACACCTTTATCAGCAACTTGACAAACGGCTTTATAACTGGCAGCTGGCAAGTTTTCCTCTCTTTCCTTCTGCCCATATTGCAACTGATCAATGTAATTTTGGGCGTGCTCTATCCTTAAACCCAATGCAAATGGCTTTGCTTCAATCAAAATATTTTTTTGGTGGAGCAAATAAAAAATATCTCTTGCAGAATGACCAGTCGCCAAAACAAAAGCACTTGCTTCAAAACGATCTCCATTGGCACAAACCACACCATTTATTTCATTTGATTGAGTAGCAAAATCTGTAACCCAGGAATTAAAATGTACCTCTCCTCCAAAAGTAAGAATGGTTTCCCTCATGGCAGCAATGATGCTAGGCAATTTATTGGACCCAATGTGTGGATGTGCTTCCACCAAAATTTCAGGATTGGCTCCGTGATCTACCAATTGCTCGAGTACTTTGATGATACTTCCCCGTTTATGAGATCGAGTATACAATTTTCCATCGCTATATGTACCTGCACCTCCTTCACCAAAACAATAATTGGAGTGCGGATTCACTACCCCATCTTGCTGAATGGCCTTCAAATCTCTCCTTCGTTCTCGAACATCTTTCCCCCTGTCAAGCACAATGGGTTTGTATCCCAATTCTATCAACTCCAGCGCAGCCCAATATCCTGCAGGTCCAGCTCCCACAATGACTACTCGCTTTGCGTTACTGACATTCTTATACCTCAGATGATGAGCTTGATATGGGCTCGGTTCTTCCTGTATAAAAATTTTGAACCTCAGTAGATAATAAACCTGCTTACCCCTTGCATCAATAGATCGCTTTTGGAGTTGGACTATGACATCGCTTCCATCTTTGATACCTGCCCTGTTCAATGCTTCTTGTCTGGTGAATGTTTCATCAAACACTTTGGCAGGGATAACCTTTATTTCTACTTCTTTGATCATTCAGCCGCAGACAAATATTATAAAATTGCCTTTTTGATTTTCACCAATTGTTCCAATAGACCAGCTAGTTGATCTAACGGTAACATATTTGCTCCATCAGATAATGCTTGTGATGGATTGGGGTGAGTCTCTATGAATAAACCATCAACACCAACCGCAACAGCAGCTTTTGCGATGGTTGGAATCAAATCTGGTCTACCGCCAGTCACACCTGCTGCTTGGTTGGGTAATTGGAGGGCATGAGTACAATCCATCACAACTGGAACACCAAATTCCTGCATTTCTGGAATGCCCCTATAATCTACGACCAAATCTTGATACCCAAAAGTGGTACCTCTCTCGGTCAACCAAACTAAATCATTTCCAGCTCCTCTTACTTTTTGCACTGCATGAATCATGGCTCCCGGACTCATGAATTGGCCTTTTTTTATATTTACTATTTTACCTGTTTGTGCAGCCGCTTCTAGGAGACTAGTTTGTCTGCATAAAAACGCAGGAATTTGCAAAACGTCAACATATTTTGCTGCAAGCGCGGCTTCTTCATCCGTGTGAATATCTGTGGTAGTGGGGACGCCATATTTTGCACCCATATTAGCTATGATTTCCAATGCGTTTTCATCACCAATTCCAGTGAAAGATTTTGAAGATGATCGGTTTGCCTTTCTGTACGAAGCTTTGAATATGTAGGTTATATCCAAGTCTTTACAAATCGCATTTACAGTTTGGGCAATGGTATTGACTACCTCTTCACTTTCTACTACACATGGTCCGCCTATCAGAAACAACTTATTTTTTTCAATTTTTAATTCCACCGCTACAATTTTGGCACAAAAATAGAGAAATGACCGACCATTCATTTCTAAATTGGTTGAAGATTTAAAAATAGGCCAAGTATGAGGGAAAACAGCTTTTAAACTTTTATCATCACAATCTAAATGGACATTCCTTTTTCCGATTAGTATATTAACTTTGCTTTATATGAATGAAAAAATTGATTCGGGAGATTTACCGTTATTGAGTGTCAATAATTTGGTAATAAGCTTTGCTCATGAGGATGGCATAAAAAGAGTCATCGACCAAGTGAATTTCGAATTATATAAGGGTGAAATCCTTGGCATCGTTGGTGAATCTGGATCAGGTAAAACTTTGAGTTGCTTGGCAATCATGCAACTTTTACCTCCAGGTGCCATAATAGCTTCCGGGCAAATCTTGTTTAGAGACGATACCATCACAGACTTACTTCAAAGCAGCGAAGAAAAACTTCAAACCATACGGGGCAACAGAATTTCAATGGTTTTTCAAGAGCCCATGAGTGCACTCAACCCAAGTCACAGATGTGGCAAACAGGTAGCAGAAATCATCAGTCTGCACCATCCTGAGAAATCTACTGCTCAAATAAAAGCTGAAGTTCTTGCCCTTTTTCAGAAGGTAAAACTTCCTGACGTAGAAAGAATATACAAATCATACATCCACCAATTATCTGGAGGCCAGTTGCAGAGAGTCATGATTGCAATGGCCATTGCCAACAAACCTGCCGTCATCATTGCTGACGAACCAACGACCGCCTTGGATGTCACTGTCCAAGAATCCATACTTGATTTACTTTTAGCACTCAAGGACGATTTTAATTGTTCCATCATTTTCATCAGTCATGATCTAGGAGTCATCAAAAAGATCGCCAATCGCATTGTGGTCATGCAAAAGGGAATTGTGGTAGAGGAAGGTCTGACAAAAAATGTTTTTGAAAACGCCCAACACTTATACACGAAAGCACTCATTGCTTGCCGACCACCTCTCGATTATAGGTTGAGCCGATTGCCAATTGTGCAGGATTTCATCAACGTTCCAGAATCAGAACATGCGCAAATCACACAACACCTCAAAGTATCTGATGAAACTTTCCATGCGAGGCTTACCTCTTTGCAAAAAGCAGATGTATTACTTGACGTCCAAAACTTAAGTAAGTATTATCCTGCTCAAAAGTCTTTTTGGGGTAAAGCTTTGTCATACACAAAAGCTGTGGACGAGGTGAGCTTTACCATGAAAAAAGGGGAAACCCTTGGCTTGGTCGGAGAATCAGGTTGTGGAAAATCAACATTGGGTCGTGCCATTCTGCGGTTGATAACGCCCACTGCTGGTAAAGTTATATTTGAAGAAAAGGATGTATTTGCTTTTTCAAACAGTGAAATGAGGAAGATGCGAAAACACATGCAGATCATTTTTCAAGATCCTTACAGTTCTCTCAACCCTAGAATGAAAATTGGTGAGGCAATCAAAGAGCCGATGATCATTCACAATATGTATGAATCAAACGAAGTAAGGACTGAAAAAGTCATGGCCCTGCTCGATGTGGTCGGACTCTCTCGAGATCATTATAACAGATATCCACACCAATTTTCAGGTGGACAAAGGCAAAGAATCAACATTGCCCGGACGCTGTCTTTAAATCCTAAGTTTATTGTTTGTGACGAATCTGTTTCTGCATTGGACGTGTCCGTTCAAGCCCAAGTTTTGAATTTACTGATGGACCTCAAAGCTCAATTTGATCTTACTTATCTTTTCATTTCTCATGATATATCAGTTGTCAAACACATATCTGACAACATCATGGTTATGGAGAAAGGAAAAATTGTGGAAAAAGGCAATTCTGAAGAAGTTTATCACCACCCTCAAAATCAGTATACCAGACGACTGATCGATGCTGTACCCAAATAGCACTATTCCATTTCTAGATTTACTTTGGCATTGTTGAGTTCAGAGATGCTGTGAAAATCAGACTGCTTTTTAGCTACCAAAATACCTTCAGAATAAGTGTCAATGGCCAGTTGTTTTTCTCCTTTTAACTCATACATTTTGCCTAGATGATAATATAAACCAACGTATGAAGCATCTAAAGACCTCAAATGCAAGTATGTATCAATGGCTGTTTGCGGGTCAGTTTTTTCATGTTCTTTGGCGATAGCAAACCAAATGAAACTATCAGCTGGATCTTCTGCCAACATTTCTTTCAAGATCGTTATCCTATCCATGTCTTACCCTTAAGATTGATTTTCATTTTTGTGAATGAGCAGTGCGATGGCCTCGTCATATCCCTCCATACCTTTGCCTACAATACTGGCAATACAAGCCTCTTTCATATACGAAACATGTCTAAAGGCTTCTCTTTCATAAATGTTGGAAATATGTATTTCTATGGCTGGAGATGTCACCGATCTCAGGGCATCTGCCAAGGCTATTGATGTATGCGTGTACGCCCCTGCATTGATTACAAATCCATCTATTGTAAATCCGTATTCATGAATGAGATCAATCAAAACACCTTCATGATTGGATTGAAAATAGAGGATATCTACTGCTGGAAACTTTGCCTTGATGAGTGCAAGGTGATCTTCAAACGTCTTGTATCCGTATATTTCTGGTTGCCTCCGACCAAGTAAATTAAGATTTGGTCCGTTGAGGATTACAAACTTTTTTCTTGCCATCAGCTTTAATTCACAACCTCAGAAATAAATTTAATCCTTGCGAGATAGATTTCTTCCATCGTAATGTCTTCTCCTTTCAACTCCTTAAAGGCAGCTTGAGAGGAATCCGTGGAAGCTTCGTGGAAGTAATCAAATATTTCTTCCATGATGTCTTCATCCAAATTGTCCTCCAAGAAATAATTGATATCCAGTTTGGTGCCGCTATCTACAATTTGATTCATTTCTTCTAGTAAATCCTCGTAAGTTAGGTCTACCGACTTGGCAATATCTTTGAGTGATTGCTTTCTATCAATGCCTTGTATGATGGTCACTTTGTCTTTGCTCTTATTTGCAACTTGTTTGATGACAATGTCTTCTGGTCTTTCTATCTCATTGTCTTCAACATATTGTTTGATGAGGGCGACAAAAGGCTTTCCAAATTTCAATGCTTTTCCATGGCTGATTCCAGAAATTGCCTGCAAATCTTCCATTGTTATCGGATAGAAAGTTGCCATCTCTTGCAATGCTGGCTCTTGAAATAAAATCCAAGGTTGCAAACTGTGTTTTTTGGCTTCCTTTTTTCGGAGTTCCAACAACATATTCATCAAGGTCTCGTCCAAAACGGCCCCTGCTCCCTCTCCCATCAAAATATCATCACCTTCAGCATCGCTAAAATCCCTATTTAATGGAATTTTAATGGAATATGGCTTTTCAATAAATTGCTTTCCTTTTTCACTGATTTTTAAAACGCCATATTGCTCTATTTCTTTGAGTACCAAATCGTTGAGGATTGCCTGTCTCAAAATCGAATGCCAGTATAATTCTCCCTGTTCTTTGCCAACACCAAATAGAGACAATTTTGTAAATCTAAAGTCTTTCATCTCTTTAGACGTCTTGCCTGTGATGAAGTCAATGACTAATTTGGAAGTGTAGTTTTCATTGAGTTGTAAAATGGCTTCAATACAACTGACCATGTCTTCACTTGCCTCAATTTTCTCTTTAGGATGGCGACAGTTGTCGCACATGTCATTACATTTATCTGCCGTATATGACTCACCAAAATAATGAAGTAAGAATTCTCTGCGACAGGTGGATGTTTCCACGTAAGCAATGATTTCATCCATCAATTGCGCTCCAAGTTCTCGCTCCGACACTGGCTTGTCTCGCAAAAATTTCTCCAATTTTTGGATGTCTTTGTAAGAGTAAAAGGCCAAACACTTTCCATCCAAACCGTCTCGTCCTCCCCTACCTGTTTCTTGGTAATAGTTTTCAATACTTTTTGGAATATCATAGTGGATTACAAATCTCACGTCAGGTTTATCAATGCCCATTCCAAAAGCAATGGTTGCGACAATGACGTGAACTTCCTCCATCAAAAAATCATCCTGCACCTTGGTACGCGTTTTGGGGTCAAGACCTGCGTGATATGGAGCAGCATTGATGCCATTGACATTCAATATTTTGGCAATGTCTTCGGTTGTCTTTCTTGCTTGTACATAGATGATACCGCTTTTACCACTTGCATTATTCTTTATAAATTGTACAACCTCCTTGATGGTTTGATCGATCGTATGTTTTGGTCTGATTTCATAATACAAATTATCTCTGTTGAATGAAGAAACAAATGTATTCACCTCAATCATGTTGAGGTTCTTGACGATGTCTGTTTGAACCTTTGGAGTTGCAGTCGCTGTCAATGCAACGATGGGAATATTGGTACCTATAGCCGATATCATTGTTCTGATTCTTCTATATTCTGGCCTGAAGTCATGCCCCCATTCAGAGATGCAATGCGCTTCATCTACCGCAACAAAAGAAATGTCCGCTTGCTTGAAGAATTCTATGTTTTCGTCTTTGGTCAATGTCTCGGGAGCAACAAATAACATCTTTGTTTTTCCAGCTGTAATAGCCTCCTTTACTTCTCTCATTTGTGTTTTGTTGAGAGAAGAATTGAGAAACGCAGCCAGGTCATCACTTTGACTATACCCTCTGATAGAATCTACTTGATTTTTCATCAAAGCTATCAATGGGGAAATAATTAAAGCTGTACCAGGTAGCAACAATGCTGGCAATTGATAACATAAAGATTTACCGCCTCCCGTTGGCATAATCACGAAAGTATCTTTACCTGCAATAACGCTTTCTATAATGCTCTTTTGATCTCCTTTGAACTTGTCGAAACCAAAATGCTTCTTCAACGCTTTTTCCAGATTCAATTCCTTCACTTCCATCACTATATTCTATCTTATATTTTTTTTCAAAAATTGACCACATTCACTGAATTGGCTATTTCATAAGTTTTAACGAAACTGTATAAAACTAAAGATATTCTTTTGATCCAATATTTTCATTAAATTTCGTCATTTTTTTTTAAACAAAATTTTAATGTGATAATTAGTCTTGAGAATTGTCAAATTTTTAACTTTATTCGTTTATACCTCGGAAAAAATTAGTTTCTTTTAAATCATAGAAAACCAAATTAATTAAATTTTACTATATTTTTGAGATATAAATTGAATTTTTTTTTAATCTATTAAGATGGCGCTTGCAGGTTATAGTGGAAGTCCACTTGAAAAAAAATTGGGATTTAAAGAAGGTTTTGTCATCAGACTTCAGGGGCAGCCAGATTATTACTTTTCACTATTTCAACATTTGCCAGACAATTTAATTTTCACCCAGGACACCCATACTTTAAAAAATTGCATCCATGTATTTTTTACAGAAGGATCCAAATTTTATGACAGTATTGATGTATTAAAGGGGGAAATTGTTCCAAATGGAATGATCTGGGTTTCTTGGCCAAAGAAAACTTCGAAAGTATCAACAGATATTACGGAAGACTATATAAGGGATCTGGCCTTAAAACATGGTTTGGTTGATGTAAAGGTTTGCGCTGTGGACGAAGTTTGGTCTGCTTTAAAATTGGTCATTCCCCTCAAATACCGATGAAAAAATAATTTTCTTGGTTTAATTTTAGAATATTGCTTCATCTTTGATATTCAGTCACAACTTTGAATTTTACAAATCCTACCGAATGAATGAGCTAGACCAAGCTTTACACGTCATAAAACAAGAGGCAGATGCCATCAGCTATCTTTATCAACATCCTCCTGAAAGATTAAACGAGGTTATACAATTATTATCGGCTTGCAAAGGAAGGATCATTGTTTCTGGAGTAGGTAAAAGCGCCATCATCGGTCAAAAGATTACAGCTACATTCAACAGCACAGGTACTCCTTCCATTTTCCTTCATGCAGCCGATGCTTTGCATGGTGATATCGGCATGGTCCAAGTGGAGGATTGTATATTACTTTTATCTAAAAGCGGAGATACAGACGAGCTCAAAGCCATTGTTCCTGTGCTCAAAAATATGGGGAACAAGGTTATTGCAATGACGTGTAATGAAGCCTCCTATCTTTCGGCTCATTGTGATGTACATTTACATTTACCACTTTCTTCAGAGGCTGATCCAAACAATTTAGCACCCACTTCAAGCACTACCTTGCAATTGGTAATGGGCGATGCGTTGGCCATTGCCTTACTTTATAAAAAAGGATTTTCAAGGGAGCAATTCGCCACCTTCCACCCGGGCGGCAATCTTGGCAAACAATTATACACCAGAGTTGCAGATATCTGCCATCACAATGCCTTACCTACAGTCGCCGCATCATCTAGTCTGCAACAAGTCATTCTTTCCATTACCTCTGGTCGCATGGGAGCCACAGTAGTTGTTTCACCTGAAGGTCACATAGAAGGTTTGATAACCGATGGCGATTTGAGAAGGCTTTTGATGAGGCCAAATGTGGATTTTCACAGTTTACCAGCCTTTGCTTTCATGACTTCCAACCCTAAAAGGATTCAAGATCATGAAATGGCCATTGAGGCTTTTACCATGATGCGTCAATACAGCATTACTCAACTACCTGTTGTAAATGAAAATGAAAAGTTGGTGGGTATTATCCACTTGCATGATTTGATAAAGGAAGGGTTTTGCTAAAAAAAAGAGGGCTGCCACAGCGACAACCCTCTTTTATATTCATTCCAGAAATACTGATTAATAGCCAGGATTTTGATCAATCGACTTATTGGTATCCAATTCATCCTGAGGAATCGGCAACACCAATTTGGGATCATTATATGGAAAACTTCCCACAGATGCTTTCGTTCTCTTTACATCATAAATACCCAAACCTTCAAATGCCAATTCTCTCTTACGCTCTGTAAGTATAATTGCCAATGTCACTGATGACAAAGCACTTGCACCACTTCTTTCTCTGATTGCATTGATATCATTCACAGGAGAATCTCCTACTTGTGATCCCAATCGTGAATTACTTTCTGCTCTGATCAAATACATCTCTGCCAATCTGAAAAGTGCAATATTCCCAAACTGATTGGTGTATTTGCTTGTCAAAAAGTCTGACTCTTCATTTTCATAATAAAAAGTAGCTCGCTCATCATTTTCATCGTCAAATAAATTGAGGTATGCGTCATTGATGGAAATATCTCCACCACGACCGCCATTACCTTCTGAAGCATAATGTTGAATCAAATAATTTTCACCTGTCTGGGAAGTTACTTGCATAGCAAAAATATCCTCTTCACCATCTTCGTCATTATTGAATGCGTCAGCAAATGTTGGAGACAATGCTTTACCACTATTAGTTATAACATCATTGGAAGCAGCCAAGGCTTCAGCAAAATTTCCTAAGTATAATTCCACTCTTGCTTTTAATGCCAATGCAGCATACTTATTCGCATAAAATGAATTCTCTTCTGGCAACAAAGCTATAGCGGATGCAAGATCTGCTTTGATAAAATCATAAATTGCCGTCGTTGGGCTTCTTTCTATACTGAGGTCCGCTCCAAAATCTGTAATGGCATCTGTTCTCAATGGCACGCCAACAGTTTCTGTGCCGTACAATCTCACCAATTCAAAATAACTGAGGGCTCTCATAAATTTAGCCTCTCCTTCTACGACAGCTTTTTTATCTTCATCTGTAAATACCTCAAGGCGGCTGATGACCAAATTGCTTTGGTTGATTACCCGGTAAAGATTGTTCCACATTTCACCAACAAAAAAGTTGTTGACAAACAGATTTTTGGTGAGCGCTTCTCTTGGCTCTGGGAAAGTCCCATTCCAAGACACTTCATTACTAAAACCCAGAAGGTCTGAATAAATTTGCACATATCCCCCATGAGAATCTCTATTGCCATCTATCTCATAGATACCAATGAGCAATTTTTTGATGCTGGCTGCAGAACCAAGCGCTGCCTCATCTGAGATGGAAAGGGTTGGTTCTACGTTGAGACTATCTTCACATGCAGTCATGAAAACCAAGCCAAATACAATTATTAAATACTTTATCTTATTCATCTTATTGTCGTTTTGTAGTTAAAAATTGATATTGATACCTAGTGAGGTTGTTTTGGCTTGTGGTGCCGAATAAAAATCATAACCATTGTCAAATCCTACACCACTCACATCCGCTCTAGACTCTGGATCATATCCCGCATAATCTGTAAAGGTCAACAAATTGACACCAGATAAATACAATCTAGCACTGCCCAATCGTAATCTCTTCGTTATTGTGGAAGGAATATCATAACTCAACATTACATTTCTCAACCTGATGAAATCTGTTTTTTGTAAATACCTTGTTGAAGTACCTGTACCATTTTGTGAATAAAGTCTGGCTTGCGGAACTTGTGTGATATCTCCAGGTTTTTGCCATCTGGTTAATTGATCGATGGTTTGGTTGTCAAAATAATCTGCACTGGAAGATTGATAAACACCACCACCATTAAAAATGCTGGCTCCCCATTCTCCAACAAAAGTAAACGTCAAGGCTACTCCTTTGTATGACAACTCATTGGTCAAACCAGAAATCCAAGTGGGTTGCGGATTTCCTGCAACTACCCTGTTGGCTTCTTCAAAATCACTGGTTGTGGTTGTGCCTTCTCCATCAGTATAAAATAATGCATCACCATTGGCTGGATCAACACCCGCAAAGTCTACCATATAGAATGAATTTACAGGAAATCCCACTCTACTAATGTTTTCATCGTTGATGATGTCCGCATTGTCATTGGGCAATTCAATGATCTTGTTTCTATTATTTGCAATATTAAAACTGGTAGTCCATTGGAAATCCTGACCAGTGATATTTTTGGTGTTTAACACAAACTCTACACCCTTACTTTCAAGCTTTCCTATGTTTTTGTTGAATTCTGTTTGACCTGAACTACCTGGTAGTGGAACTCTAAACAACAAACCATCAGTAATTTTATTGTACACATCAATTTCTCCAAAAACCCTATCACTGAAAAGACCAAACTCCAATCCCAAATCCAATTGGTTACTCTTTTCCCATGTCAAATCATTATTGCCTGGTTGGATCAATTTGATACCTGATGCACGGTTATAAGATGTACCGTTGTACAATGTTTTAGAAGCAAAATTTCCAATTTCAGAATTACCCAACTGACCGTAACTACCACGGATTTTCAAAAAAGATAATTTGCTATTGTCAGATAGGAAGGACTCTTCGCTCACAATCCAACCCACAGATACCGCTGGAAAAATACCATATCGCTGGTTGCTACCAAATCTGGAAGAACCATCTCTTCTGATACTACCTTTGATAAAGTACTTATCTTGTAAATTGAGGGTTGCTCTGGTAAAATAAGAAAGAAAGTTGTATCTACTATTTTGGCCATCTCCAGAGATAATTTCTGCAGCACTTGCAATGGTTTGGAAGTCGTCTGATGGAAATTGTGTGCCTTCAACACTGCCAAATACCCGATCAGAATTATTGAACTCCTGACCCAAGATTACGTTCAACGAACTTCCAGCACTCAATGATTTATTGTATGTGATGTAATTTGACCAAATGTAATTTTCAGAAGTCGCATTTGAGTTGAATGCGTATCCATTGGTAGACATAAATGGTGTCAAATTACCTCTGAATTGATCCTCCGTTTGATTGCTCAAATCATATCCCAAGTCAGAATTGAATTTAAAGTTTTTGATGAAGTTGTATTCAAAAAAAGCTTTACCTGTGATTCTTCTCAAGTTTGTGGTATAATTTGCATACAAATCCTCCAATAAGAAATTGGCGTATAAGGTATTTGGGTTGGGTGTGCCGTCTTCATTATAAGCAGGCGATAAAGGAGATTGCGCTATAGCCTGTAAAGGAGTTGTGAATGAATTATCATTATCAACCCTTTCAATGATGGTTTTTGAAACTCCCAAGTTCATCCCTGCGCTGATTTTGTCAGAAATTTGGTGTTTCAAGTTTAACCTCGCGCTGATTCTTTGCAAGTCATTACCCAAGATGATACCCTTGGTTTTATTCATTGCTCCACCAAAAAAGTATTGCGTTTTTTGATCACCACCTGAGACAGACAAATCGATATCGGATTGACTTCCATCTCTAAATGCCAAATTGGTCCAATCTGTATCCACTTCATTATTTCTCCAGTCTGTACCATTGGAAAGAAAATCAAAAGTACCCTCAGCTTCAGCCCTACCATCATCCTCGCCAAAGGTATTGATGGCTGCTTCTGTAAATAATTCTTTGTATTGAGCTGCATTCAAAAATTTGACTGTATTGGTTGCAGAGCTCACACCAGAAGATACATTGAGGGAAATACTCGCCTTTCCTGCTTTTCCTTTCCTAGTGGTGATGAGCACAACGCCATTGGCACCTCTGGCACCATAAATCGCCGCAGAACTTGCATCCTTCAAGATATCAATGGATTCAATTTCTGAAGGGCTTAAAGACAACAAAGGATTCATAGGCGCAGAATTGCTAGATTCGTTGACATTGATCAATGGCATTCCATCCAGTACATACAAAGGTTCACTTCCTGCGCTGATGCTAGCCGTACCACGGATTCTGATATTGATTCCTCCATCTACTTTACCATTGGTTTGGTTGATTCGTACGCCAGCCGCTTTGCCCGACATGGTACTTTGGAAGTTAGATACTGCAATATTGGAAATGTCCTTACTGGTCAGTTTAGCAACATTGTCCGTTAATACCTTTTTACTAGTACTTCCATATCCAATTACCAACACCTCACCTAGCAACTCTGAAGCTTCGTCCAACACCAAACTCAGTGGCATCATCCCTTGAGAAACTTCGATTTCCTTAGTATCATACCCAGTATAGGAAATGATAACGGACTCCGCTGAAGTAGAAAGATTGATAGAAAATTTTCCGTCAATGTCAGTAATGGTGCCATTGTTGAGATTGTCTTTCTCAAAGACAGAGGCGCCAATCAAAGGTGCTCCATCTTTATCAGAAACGGTACCTGATAGGGTCCATTGTGCTGCTAATGGAACACTCATTGCCAGTAAAATAAAAATGAGTAATTTTTGCATCATATCATTATTATAATTAGGTTAAGAAAAAACTAAAATAAAATAAACTATTAAACATAACGATAGTTTGGCAAATGTGTGGATAAAATGTTAATGATTCTGGTTTATCTACTTTGCAAGCACTTTTCCAACTTATAGTTTGCATTTCAAAAAATGAAAGCTATCTAAATGGCAAATCACTGTTAAAATAAACAAAATTTTAGTGTTTTATGCCCATGTACTTACCTGTATTTGATGGCATTAACTATAAATCGCTAAAACTTTGGCATAATTGTTGTATTATAAAAAATCGTAATATGTTTATTCCATTTTAAGTAAACATAAAACAAATTATTAATCACCATAATATGAGGTCAAACTTCCTCCATACTGCTATATTGGCTTTGGCCGCGTGGATATTGCTATCTGGCAATGTATCTGCACAGACCAATACCAATATCTATGCTGGAAGGGATACAGCAATTTGCAAAGCTGTTTCTCTTACCTTGGCTTCTATTGGTGCTTACATCACTGGTGAAGTAACCGATGGTACTTGGTTTACCTCTGGAGATGGTAGATTTTTCCCATCCCAAATGTCCACTGGCCAATTTTCACAAACCCTTAGCTACATACCTGGAACTGGGGATATTTTCAGAGGTTATGTTGACCTTACGCTGGTATCATTTGATCCAGACGGAACAGGACCTAAGGTGCAAGTCAATGATGTGATGAGATTGTCACTCATTACAGACCCACCCATGATTTGCAACAACAACCTCAATGTTTCTTTGGCAGCAAATTGTGCCCAGCAGATCAACGCTTCTATGGTCATTTCAAATCCACAGGGCAATCTGGCAGACTACATTGTAGAGTTATACCACAATGGCGTAAAACTTCCAAATAACATCATCACGAGAGAATATTTAAACAAACAACTAGAATTCAAAGTGTTTTATGCTTGTGGTACGAACAGTTGCTGGGGATATATCACTGCCCAAGACAAAGAAGCACCAAGATTGGCGTGCAGAGATACCATTATACCTTGTGATAGAAGTTTTTTACCTGATTCCATCGGATTCCCTCTTGAGACTTATTCCACTTACCAATTTCTAGGTAACAATACTTACGAATTCAATCAAGCTGATAACTGTGGCAAAGCAAGGCTTTATTACACAGATGAAAACATCAAATTGCAATGTTCTGAAGGTGGTTATAACAGTCGCATTGTAAGAAAATGGGAGGCTGTTGATGACATTGGCAACAAAAGTTATTGTACGCAAAATATTTTTATCCAGGCAAAACCACTTGCCTTATTAGTGCTTCCCAAAAACTATGACGACATCACGCTACCAGCTTTCATTTGTGGTGCCAATTACAAAAAATTGCCAAATGGCCATCCATCTCCTGAAGTTTCTGGATCACCCAATGCAAAAGGTTGTACCAATTTGGAATACACTTATACGGACACTGAATTTCCAATTTGTGGGAATTCTTTTAAAATTGTGAGAAAATGGCTTTTAATAGATTGGTGTAATAGCACCACGCAAGAGCACATTCAAATCATCAAAATTATTGATAAAACCCCTCCTGTTATTACCTGTCCAAATGACACGATTTTCAAAACCACAGCGTATGAATGCCATTCTGGAACACAATCGTTACCAATTCCAAAAATCACGGACGAATGCGGCAGAACCACTTATGCTGTTTCTATTTTTGATTCTCTCAACAGGAAAAAAGATCAATTCATTGAAGTGATCCAAAATTCTTATAAAATTGTAAATCTTCCAATAGGCAAATACACACTTAAATATTATGCCCAAGACGCTTGCGGAAATAGAGATTCATGTATGTCCATGTTGCGCGTTATTGATGATCAACCACCGTTTCCTGTTTGCGTTGAGAAAATTGTCATAAATTTCAATGAATCTGATAGGGCTACTTTGTACCCTGATGCTATTGATCAAGGTTCTACAGACAACTGCGGTATTGCAAAATATGAAGTAGCTAAAATGTCTGATAGCTGCGCTAATCGTGCGAATATCTTTGGTCCTTATGTGGACTTTTGTTGTTCAGAATTGGGAACGACGGTTATGGTGGCATTACGCGTCACAGATTTTGCAGGCAATTCCAATACTTGTATGGTGGAGGTAAGGGTGAGTGATAAAAAAGCTCCAACCATCATTTGCCCATCCGACATTACCATCGCCTGCTCTTACCCGATTGATTTCAAACACCTGGAAGAATTTGGTACGGTAAGGAATTCCGAAGCAGAAGTGCAAAATATCGTCATCCATGATGAAATAAATG
>JAKQLF010000353.1 GCA_029567325.1 Bacteroidota bacterium
GCTTCCGCTTTTTCACCTTTCAGGAATTTTGCAATGATTATTCCCAATCTGGCATTGTCGTCTTGGGGAAACTTTTCATAATTTATTCTGAAGACATCAAAGGCTTCTTTCATTTTGTTTTGGCTCTGCAGGCTTCGTCCATATCGATACAATTGAAGTGGCTTTGCCATTGGAAATGCCCTTTTCATAATGGAGTCTGACTCTGGTTTTCTGCCCAATTTCTCCAAAAGTCCGGCATAAGTTGAAAGTGTCAAAAAGTTTTCTTCACCAAAAAATGTGTGGATGGATCGGTCAGCCCAAGACAATCCTTCTTCCAAATTGATGTTATTGACCAAACAGTAATTTGCCGCATCGTTCATATTTTGCCAATACCGATAAAAACTTCCGGAGTTGAATAAGCGCCGATAAGTAGCTATCTGTTCTTTTTGCAAATCCACAGAAACTTTAAATGGAATGCTGATCTTTTCCCACATCAAATTGACAAATGCGCTTGTTTCCATTTGGTCTGTAAATTCGTATTTGAGTCTTTCAATACTGTGACTTAATTTTATAACTGGGACATTCACCCTCAAAGCATCATCTTTAGCATCATAATAAAAGCTACCCCAGGCAGTATGATAATTTGAAAAAATAATGGTTGCTGAGTCAGTGCCCATCGCTATAAAAAATCCATATTTCCCAGCCTTAAGTACCTGATCCTCAATCATTACATCCGTGGAGAATTCCATTGTAGTATTTTCATTGGCACCTGCACGCCATGGAGCAGCTTTTGACGTGCCGTATTGCAAATCCTTAAATCCATAGTGAACCAAGCCACCCCAAATCTTCCCTTCCCGACCTTTTACTGCAGGACGATCATAGTCTATTTTTACAAGAGTCAAACCGATCCTTTCTGAAACGGACGCTTTTTTGTTGCCCGCTGCATCGGGCTGTGTCAATTGCGCATTTATCGATAAAGACCAGATAAATAGACAGATAAATATTAACAATTTCTTCATTATAACTCTTTTTTGATTTTCAAATTTTTGAATTCAGCTGGTGCTTTACCAGAGGCAAAAAATCCAATGTTGCCATTTTTGACCAAAGAAATTCTGTCCACGACCAAACTCGGTTCATCGCTGTTGTTTATAAAAACTTTGACATTTGATGGGGTAAGAATGATTTTGGCGTGCACCCACGACTCTGACTTTGGAGCCGGAACGATTTCGTTTTCGTATTTGTCGGGAAAATTTTCACGCAGCACTTTCCACGTATAAACTGGTTCAAATACGTATTGTACTGAATGGGTTTTTCTTTCCTCGTTTTCAAAGTTAAAAGGTCGAAAATAGAGCCATTCGAAGATGGTTGCTGATTGTATATTGAATGCCAATCCTAGAAAACTTTCCTGCATTTCATCTTTACCTTTGAAATCAAACTCTATTTCAGCTTTTTCAAAATAAGCATCTTTCAATACCATCATGGTCCCTTTAGCATTGCTTGGCATCGTGACAAGTCCATCTTGGAAAAAAACTTGCATGCTGTCATAAAGCCATCTGTTTTTATTTTCGAAATTGACTTGACCAAATAGAGCATTTCCGGATAAAATAAATAGCGCAGCAAGGAGTACTTTAAAATTCATTTGCATATGATTAATTTGAATTGATTAATGGGATAAAGATGTGCGAAACTGCATTTGCTAGTGGCTCCAAATCCGTTTCAAGTTCGTGCAAGATCGTGTCAAGACCACGTTCTGTCGAATTTAAAAGCCAATTGCATGAATTACAATTATCTTTAAAGCCTTAAATCACATTTCATATAGTTCATCAAATAAGCAAGAGAATCTGCCATTGGAAATAGAAAATCAAGAAATAAAACATTGTTTACGAACTATAGAAGACAAGCTCCAATGGGGACCAAGTGAGCAATGGACCAATTATGACTTTGAAAAATTGAATGAACGAATTTTTGATGAAACAAAAGTAAGTTTGAGCGTGACCACTCTGAAGCGCGTTTGGGGTCGAATCAAATATCCACATGACCCATCATTGACCACTTTAAATGTTTTGGCACTTTTTATTGGCTTTCCAGATTGGAGAGCTTTTCTTCAAGCAAATGGAGTGCAAGAATCCCGAATTGAAAGTTCGGAGGAAAAGATTGGTGATCCCAATAGCTTATTGAAAGCCAAAAAACTGAATTGGTATCTGCCTTTGGGCATAATGCTTTTGATTGGGCTTGTATTTGTATTTTCTGCAAAAATATTCACCAAACAGGACGTAGAGCAAAGTACTAAAATCAATCCAGCAGACTACCAATTCGAAGCGGATAAAGTCAAATCTGAAGGAGTGCCAAATTCTGTTGTTTTCACTTATGATGCTGCAAAATCTCCTTCTGATTCTGTTTATATTGTCCAGACATGGGATATGCGACGCAAAACCCTGGTCCCAAAATCAGGTAAACATCACTCGGCCATATATTATCATCCAGGTTATTTCAAAAGTAAGTTGGTGGTCAACAATCAAATCGTCAAAACGCATGATATACAAATTGGTACGGCAGGTTGGTTGGCATTGGTTGATAGAGAGGACAAGCCATTCTATTTTGACAAAAAGGATTTTCTATCCGAAAATGAGATTGAGATTGACTTATTGGATTTGAAAAACAACCTTTTATTTGACCCGCAAAATTCACCAAAAGTGAGATTTTTCAACCACAAAGATCTTGGTGAAATTTATTCCAATGATTTCATTTTTGAAACCGCACTAAAAAATGACTTTTCTTCGGGGGATAATCCTTGTCATTATGTCGAGGTTATGATCCAGTGCGTTGAGGAAATGATATCGATACCATTGTGTGATTTGGCTTGTGTCGGTGAGGCCCAACTCTATGCATTAGGAAAAAATATAGACGCCAAAAAAGATGATTTACGGGGATTTGGCAGCGACCTTACAAAATGGACAAAACTGCGCATTGAGTCAAAGGACAATGTCATTGCTTTTTACGTAAATGGCATTTTAGCAACTTCTTTTGTTCATGAGGGTGAGCCTGCTAAAATTGTGGGATTGCAATATCAATTCAATGGTACGGGGGCTGTGAAAGATACTTGGATGGAGGATGGAGCTGGCAAACGGATTATTTTTTAAATGAGTGAAACGTCTCTATTTGAGGCAGTTTGTAACAAAACAAGGGTGATTTTTGAGTTTTCTTGTAACAAAACAAGGGTGATTTGATGTTGTTCTTTGATTAAAATAGATTAAATATTGAATAACTCAGATAAAAACATCTCTGTTTTCAACATCTTGCCAAATTCAAATATGGTGGTTTTTAACAAAATAGGACAGATACTCATTGATTTTGCAACCCAGGTAATAAGGCAAATTCATTAAAAAATAAGGTTTGTTTGTAGTAGGAGTTTCATGTTTTTCAATGCAAAATTTTCCTGCATACATACGAACGGCAAAAGGATGATTTACTTGTTCCATAAATTGATGCAAAGATTTTAGCTTTCCTTCTTTCCCAGATTTTATTTCAATGGGGATGACCATGTCTTTATACTGCATTACAAGATCAACTTCTGATGAAGATTGCGTTTTTTCTCTTACCCAAAAATGAGGAGTGCTATAACTATGTGAATTGAGAGATATAATTTCTTGTGTGACTAGGTGAGGGATAATAGCCCCTTTATAAGCAGTATTGAGGTCAGCCATTGCCAGCATATCAGCTTGGATGTTGAGCTCATAATTTATCAAGCCAGTGTCCAAATATTGCAATCTTGGTGATTTTTGGTGGTCCGGTTTAATTGGGGGAATTACATCAGTTGTTGGATATATAAGTTGAATTATTCTTGCATCATTGAGGTTGCGCATAGCCTCTCCGACCTCTCTAGATCGATAATTTGATTTGCCAAAGTTTTCAAATTTTATGCGTTGATCAACATATAAATGCGCTGTGGCTAAAATGTGCCTAATAACTCTAGCGTCTGTGTTATTGGCAGCATACTTTTCAATATCACTCTTATAGGTTTCCCAAATGCTCTCATAAACAGGCGGTAAGTCCGATACACTTTGGGTGGATAAAAAGGTTGAAATCACTTCAGGCATTCCTCCGATGATGGCATATTCGTTATACAAGTTTAATAGCGCATCATGAGCGATTTCTGCTACAGGTATTTGTTGAATTTGCTCCAAAGCCGATGTTTGCTCCTTTGCTTCCAGATATTCCAAAAAGTTTAATGGAAAAACATACAAATACTCCACCCTTCCTACTGGAAAACTTTTTACATTTTTCATCACATGTTCAAGCAGGGAACCAGCTGCAATAACATGAAGTTCCGGCACATCTTCATGAAAATATCTCAATAAAGCAATGGCTTCAGGTGATTCTTGAATTTCATCAATAAATAAAAGTGTATTTCCTTTTTGGTCGGAAGTTATATTATTTGATATGAATAACACTTCGACCAAAGTTTTCGCATCTGTATATTTTTTAAAATAGGAAGCGTGTTCAGGGCGCTCCAAATTTAAACTAATGGTATTTTCGTAGGAAGCAGAGAAATGTTTGACTAGCGTTGTCTTACCAACTTGCCTTGCACCTCTAAGAATTAGAGGTTTTCGATTTTTTTTTACTTTCCACTGCTGTAAAAATGCGTATGCGTGCCGATTAAAGTGCATTTATTGCCTGTATTTTTCCATCTAATAAAGTCAAAGATAATAATTTTGTAACAAAACAAGGGTGATTTATTACATTTCTTGTAACAAAACAAGGGTGATTTTTGAGTTTTCTTGTAACAAAACAAGGGTGATTTGCTTTTTGAGATGAGCAATTACACAAAAAATAACCGTTTTATGAGATAAAAGGCCAGAAATTAGGTTCAAAAAAACTGGTATTATTCACCTACTCATTGCCCTACTTCTTCCACAACCACCTCAGGCCTTCGGGCAACAAAGCACCTGGATCCTTATCGCTGTGTTTTCCATCCGTCCAAACAGCTGTAAATGCATATCTCGGTCCTGCCAATTGTTTTTTATCAGCGTACTCATTGGCGTATTTCATGGCTGAAACCATTTGTTGGTTGGCCAAAAACCAATCACCCCATTCGTTGCTCAAATCATTGGACCCATCCTGAAAAAAGATACGCATGGGTCTGATTTCTTCTCTCCTGATGAGCGCTGGATAATCTTGACCTCCCAATTTGATTGGCGTTTCATATGGTCTGAAACCAATGGAAACATAACTGCCTATGCCGCTGAAAACTTTGCGAAACATATCTGGACGATGCCAAGCTACAGTAAAAGCAGCGATTGCTCCACTACTGGTACCTCCAATACATCTTTCCTCAGGATCTTTGGTCAAATTGTAATTTTTAGAGACTTCTGGCAACATTTCTTCGACAATAAAACGACTATATCGATCATTCATCGCGTCATATTCTTGCGCCCTGTTGTTGGGATTACTGGAGCCAAGATTGTCTGGATATTTTTCTGAAGTATTTCCCGGACTGATGAAAATCCCAATAGTTACGGGTATGTCTCCTTTGGCAATCAAATTTTCGAGCACTTGAGGAGCACGTATAGAGCCCACCGGATTAGTTGCACGAAAACCATCTTGGAATACCAAAACACTAGCTGGTTTAGAAGCTTCATATTGTGCTGGGACAAAAATCCAGTATTGCCTTACCGTTCCTTCAATAATTTTGCTGTGGAATTCATAAGGACCTTTGAGTTCACCTCTTGGAACACCTGGTTGAGGCAAGTGGTCAGGAGTTAGTTCTAAGTTTATACGCAATTCCAGTTGAGCTGATAGAGTAATGCCAAAGAACAATAGCGATAGAAGAAATCTGAATTTCATGTGCTTTAAATTTGAATTTGTAAAGCTAAGCAATGGAATTAAACTTTGACTGTTCTTTAAATCTTAAATCTAAATGAGTAATTATTGCGATATGAATGAAATCTAGATTAGTATTAATTCAACCTTATCTGGGCCTACTCGGGTTCTATAAATTTATTCTAAACTTCGCCCACCATAGATACCCAATCTGGAGCATCATTTATGTTTTGCCTGAGCAATAAATTTAATTGAGCTGTATGGTGTTGCACGTGTCTCATATTGTACATCATTAATTCAATCAGAGGATAAACCATGGTTTTGGATTGATTTGTCCAATTGGTGAATGCCGTTTCCTCTGTCATCTCTGTGATAAGACTATAACATTTGGTTTTGCAGTATTCCAAATAGGAAATTAATTCTTCCTTTGTATAAGTCCTTGGAGGTCTTTCTGATTCATCAAATTCAGAAAGCGTGAATGGAGCAGGCGGTGCAAAAGTACTTGCATCTAAACAAAGGTAGTAATCCAGAAAAAACAAGGTGTGATAGGCCAAATACCAAAAATCATCTTTGGTATCCCAATGTTCGTCGGGACAAGTCACAATTGCATTTTTTAACATGTCTATGCTGGCGCCAAATTGTTGCCATAGGGATTTTGTGAGTATGTCGTTCATTATGTATATTTTAATTTAATGGGAGAAACAATCGGTTTTTTTGCATCGAGCCACGAGCAGCGAGCGATGAGCTATCAGTTTTCAGTTATCAGCTGTCAGTTTTTTGTAAAACTGAGGAAGGATTAGAATCCATGTGTCACTGCTAAACAAGGGATTGAACTCCTACGTGTCCCTGCTTCTGCAAGGGATTGAATTCCCATTGAAAGTGATAGACGTCTCAAGATAAAATGTATTTTTGGTGATCAAAATTAATGCCTTTCATTTTATCTATTATTACTTTATTTTCGTTGATATTAATTGAATATTCTAAATTAAAGCCTACATGTTGTTTCAAGATACCATAAACCTCAATACAAAAGCCAAGGACCAAAATACCTACGATGCCATAGTCATTGGTTCTGGCATAAGTGGTGGTTGGGCTGCAAAAGAATTGTGTGAACGCGGACTGAAGGTCTTGATGCTTGAACGTGGTGGACCGTTGCAACATCCAAATTATGAAACTGCCGCTCTTGATACCTGGGATTTTCCGCACAGAAATAGACTAAGCAAAGTCGAAAAGGAAAAATATCACATCCAGTCTCGTCATTACTCTATTGGTGAAGACAACAAGCGTTTTTATACCGTCGATGCCGAAAATCCATACGAGGAAACCCAGCGGTATGATTGGATCAGAGCCAATGTAGTAGGCGGGCGGTCATTGTTGTGGGGTAGATTATCCTGGCGATGGTCAGATTTTGATTTTGAATCCAATTTAATGGATGGACATGGTGTGGACTGGCCTGTTCGCTACAAAGACATTGCACCTTGGTATGATTATGTTGAGCGATTTATTGGGGTCAGTGGCAATAAAGATGGTATCGGAATGATTCCTGATGGCGTTTTCCAAAAACCCATGGAAATGAATTGCGTGGAAAAAGACTTTGCCAGTAAAATGAAAAAACAATTGAAAAGGCCAGTCATCATCAGCAGAGTTGCCAATCTTACTGAGCCAGTAAAAGGGAGAGGAGTTTGTCAAAACCGCAACTTATGTCATAGAGGATGTCCCTACGGCGCTTATTTTAGTACCAATGCTTCCACTCTTCCTGCTGCGTTTGAGACTGGAAACCTCACCTTGCGTCCGTTTTCACTGGTCAATCAAATCTTTTTTGATGATCAATCACAAACTGCAACAGGAGTTGAAGTAATAGATACAGAAACCAAAGCCACGGAGGAATTTCATGCAAAGCTCATTTTTGTGAATGCCTCTACTTTAGCTACAGCTCAATTACTTTTGAGTTCGACTTCGTCCAGGTTTCCAAATGGTCTGGGTAATGATAGCGACCAGATAGGTAGAAACATCATGGACCACCACAAACATGCTGGAGCATCTGCTTTGATAGAAGGATTTGAGGATAAGTATTACTATGGAAGGCGGCCAACTGGAATATATGTGCCAAGGTTTAGAAATGTGAAAGGTACAAGAGACGAAAGAACGGACTACATCAGGGGATTTGGACTGCAAGGCGAAGCATCAAGAAGTGGTTGGAGAAAAGGCAATATACCAGATGAAATGATCGGAGAAACCTTAAAAGAAGCACTTACCGAACCCGGACCATGGCGATTACAACTCAATGGTTATGGTGAATGTTTACCATATAGTGAAAACAGAATTACTTTAGATAAAGATCAAAAGGATGCTTGGGGAAGGCCCATTTTAAAATTTGATGTTTCATTCAAAGAAAATGAAAGGGCCATGCAAAAAGACATGGCTCAATCGGCGGCGGAAATGTTGGAATTGGCAGGCTATAAGGATGTGAAATCATTCGACAATATTTCTTTTCCGGGAAATGCAAACCACGAAATGGGTAGTGCAAGAATGGGAAAAGATCCAAAAACCTCGGTCCTCAATAGTTTCAACCAAATGCATGCAGTAAAAAATGTTTTTGTCACAGATGGATCATTTATGACCTCCTCTAGTTGTCTCAATCCTTCATTGACTTATATGGCTTTTACGGCTAGGGCTTGTGATTATGCTGTGAAGGAATTGAAGAAGGGGAATATTTGAATAAAATAAGAGACATTTTTTGGCAGATTGGATATTTTTGATGATTTTCAATATCTAAATCCTATTCTATGAAAAATTCTCGTCAATTTCCATTTAAGAATGCAAGCCTTAGACTACAAGGATTCGACTATTCGAAGCCAGGTGCATATTTCATTACTCTTATCTGCAAAGATAGAATACATCGTTTTGGCAGAATAGAAGATAAAAATATGATACTCAATGAATATGGAGAGATTGCACATAATGAATGGGCAAATCTTTATACTCGTTTCCCAAATCTTGAATTAGGCGCTTTCCAAATAATGCCCAATCACATCCATGGAATAATTATACTTAATGACTCCGTAAAGCCAGGGTTCACCCCTGGCTTTAACACCGAAATATTGGATAAAACTGATGATTCCCGTCCAACAGAATTGATTGAACCAACGAATCGGCCAACCGCAAGGGTTGACTCAACGAATCGGCCAACCGCAAGGGTTGGCCCAACGGATCGACCTACAATTGGTGACATTGTCGGCGCATACAAATCCTTGGTTTCCAATGGCTGTCTAAAATTATACAAGGAAAAAAATCAAATGATGGGCAGGTTCTGGCAACAAGATTATTATGAAATCATTATTCGGGATTCTATTGCTTTTAATAATATCACCAATTACATTATTAATAATCCAGAGAAATGGGTTGAAGATGAATTCAAAAATAAAAAATAAAATTTACGTTTATCATTAATTTTCACAAACCATTATTCAACTATTTAACTCATATTTTACTTTTCCAAACCAGCGCTGTATATTGGCCTTCCAATAATTCAAAAGCGTGACAAGCAGTCCACTAACTTCTATCATAACCGGTGCCGCCCGGGGAATAGGTCTTGAAATAGCTAAAGGCTTATATGATTTGGGTCACAATCTTGTACTCAATGATGTGGACGATCAAGAACTGGAGCTTTGCATCCAGAATCGATTTGCTGGTGACTTTTCAAGGGTTGCAATCGTAGCGGGTAATATTAAGTCCATCGAGGTGATAAAATCTTTGATAAACATTGCGTATGATAGATTTGGTCAGCTCAATTATGTTGTGGCCAATGCTGGAGTTACCTCGTTCAATAGTTTTATCCAATGTACTGAGGATCAATACGATCAAGTGATGGATACCAATCTTAAGGCTACCTTTTTTTTGGTGCAAGCAGCTGTAAAGTCTTTTGAAGATCAAAATATTACTACCGAAAAAGCCATTTTACTCATGTCGTCAGTTACAGGTTTTCAAGCTCATGGCCAACTGACAGCCTATGCAATGAGCAAGGCCGCACTGGCAATGATGGCCAAAAATTTGGTTGCTGAATTGTCACCTCTGGGCATAAGAATCAATGCAATAGCTCCAGGGGCAACGCTTACTGAGCGCACAAGCAATGATGAATATATTGAAACTTGGTCGAAGTTGACTCCACTTGGAAGGCCCGCTCACACCAAACAAATTGCAGATGCTGCTCTATTTTTATTGTCGGAAAAAGCATCACACATCACAGGACAAACGCTGATCATAGATGGTGGTTGGACATCGATGAGTCCTCAACCTCCTATGGAAATATCATAAATGACATGAAAAGGTTAGAAAATAAAACGGTTGTTATAACAGGAGGAGCCAGCGGAATTGGTGCCGCCATATCAATGCTTTTTGCCAAAGAAGGAGCCATTGTACACCTCATTGATACGAATGAAGTTTTAAGCCAAGAACTGATATTACAAATTATTCAGAATGGTGGAAGCGCTTCTCAACACGTTTGTGATGTTTCCATACAAAGTGAAGTAAAACATTGTTTGGGTCTGATTTTGGGAGGTGACAAATTGAATATTCTGGTAAATAATGCTGGTATTGCCCACATTGGTACAGCTGGATCGACTGAAGAGTCAGATTTTGATCGGGTGATGCGCATCAATGTAAAAGGTTATTACAATATGATCCATGAAAGCCTTCCATATATGTTGAATAATGGAGGATCGATTATTAATATCGCCTCGGTAGCTGGTTCGGTGGGCATCAAGGAAAGATTTGCTTACTCCACCTCCAAAGCCGCAACATTGGGAATGACACTTTCTGTAGCCAAGGATTATTTATCTGCAGGAATCAGGTGTAATAGCATATCACCTGCAAGGATTCATACACCCTTTGTAGACAAGTTTATATCCGAAAATTATGCCGGCAAAGAATCAGAAGTATTTGACCAATTGTCAAAAACTCAACCATTGGGACGCATGGGTAGTCCTGAAGAAGTGGCCAATCTTGCCCTTTATCTGGCAAGTGATGAAGCCAGTTTTTTGACAGGTTGCGATTATCTCATCGACGGTGGATTTGTAAAATTGAATAATTAATAAAAAATATATGAAACTAATCAGATTTGGGAATGTAGGGGCTGAAAAACCTGGAATCATAGATGACAATGGAGTAAGAAGGGACGTTTCTGCGTTTTTTACAGACTTTGACCGTCATTTTTTTAATCTAGGCGGCCTTCATAAGTTGAATGAAATTGAAGATTTAACCGCCCTTCCAGAGGTGGATGCTTCTGAAAGATGGGCTGCATGCATTGCCAGACCAGGTAAAGTCATCTGCATTGGCCTTAATTATTCTGATCATGCCGAAGAAGCAGGAATGGCGATACCGACAGAACCCATCGTTTTTCAAAAAGGAGCAAATACCGTTGTTGGGCCTTTCGATCCCATAATCATTCCAAGAAAAAGTACCAAAACAGATTGGGAAGTCGAACTTGGCATTGTCATCGGAAAAGATGCCAGGTATTTGGATAGTCCGGAAGAGGCAAAAGCCCACATCGCTGGTTATTGCATTTCTCACGACGTTTCAGAACGGGAATTTCAAATCGAACGTGGGGGTCAGTGGACAAAAGGAAAATCTTGTGACAATTTCAATCCTATTGGTCCATTTTTGGCAAGTGCGGATGAAATAGCAGACCCACAAAACTTAAAAATGTCACTCAGTGTAAATGGAGTTTTGAGGCAAAATGGAAATAGCAATAAGATGATTTTTGATTGCGCATATGTCGTGCACTATCTATCACAGTTCATGACATTGGAAGCTGGTGATCTGATCAGCACTGGAACTCCTCCAGGTGTTGCCTTGGGCATGAAGGTGCCGGTTTACCTCAAAGCCGGTGATGTAGTTGAATTGGAAATTGAAGGACTTGGAAAGCAAAGACAGGTTTGCGAAGACGCAAATTAATTTTTTAATATTATAAATTTTAGTCATATGAAATGGTTATCGACCACATTATTATGTTGCCTTTTCTCTATTACGACTTCCATTGGCCAAAACATTGGCATACAAATGGGCAGTGCCCGAGCTTATATGGAAAATGGCGTTGAAGAGGGTTTGATCAAACTCAAAGAAATGGGCATTAAGTACATTGAAGGAGCTGGATCTCGACAGATGAGTAATGCCGAATATAAGAAATTGCTGGATAAACATGGTTTTGACGTTGTGGCGGCAGGTGTAAATTTTGACCAAATTGCCAATACTGATAGTACAAAAGCGTTGATACAGAATCTCAAATTTTTTGATGTTGAATACGCAGTTTGCTATTGGATTCCTCACGATGGCGATAACTTTGTTTTTGCAGATATGGAAAAAGCTGTGAGTGTATTCAACAAGGCGGGTAAACAATTTGCAGATGCTGGAATTTCATTCGTTTACCACCCACATGGTTATGAATTCAGACCTTACATTGGGCCAGGAACTATGTTTGACTATATGATGGAAAAAACGGATCCAATGTATGTGAATTTTCAAATAGACGTATTTTGGATCAGAAATCCAGGACAAAATCCAGCAGCTTTGATGAGGAAATATCCGACAAGATTTCCTTTGACCCACTTAAAAGACCGCATGATTGGTTCGGTGGACAACCAAAATGGCAGACAGGACAAAGAACGCAATGTGGTTTTGGGACTGGGCGATGTCAATATTGCTGAAGTCATGAAAGCTTCCAAAGAAATTGGTGTCAAATACCATTTTATCGAAGACGAGTCCTCAAGGGCCATGGTCCAAGTTCCACAGAGTCTGGCATATCTTAAGTCTTTAAATTATGAAACTCAAGCTTTGGAATATTCAGTGGAAGCATTACGAAGAGCAATGGTCAATGGTGATTCTTTGGCTTTGAGAAGTCTCACTAGCGAGCGTTTGACATACGGACATTCTTCAGGAAAAATAGAAGATAGAGAATCTTTTGTCACCAGTTTGGTTACGAAAACCTCTGATTTCGAAAGCATCACTTTATCTGATCAGGAAGTTTCTGTGGAGGGAGATGTTGCGTGGGTTAGACACATTTTGAAAGGCACAACTATTGAAACTGGAAAACCTAGTCCAGTAAACCTCAAAATCTTGTTGATTTGGACAAAAGAGGGAGGTATTTGGAAATTACTTGCACGGCAAGCGGTAAGAAATACCTAATTAACAAATAAAGAATTACAAGCAAAGGGGACGTGTTTACATGCCCCCTTTGTTATTTTAGACCATCAACTAGTGGATATCATACTCATCTTTGCATTTCATAACTTTTTTTAATACCAAAGAGGGCCCGTATTGGTTGGAATAAAACCTTATTGGCTTTTCAAGACGAATAACGTTTAAACCAAAATTCGTTCAAATTCAACCCCATTCGGGCATTAGCGTCAACTTAATATTATTAATGTGTCTAATACTTCACCGAAAGATTTTCTATCCGTTCGTTTATCATAACAAGCAAAGCGAGCTAGTAGCTCTAAATAAAGGTCTTGATTGAAGTCCATATCTGGCTCATAGTTGTTTCTCCAAAAT
>JAKQLF010000369.1 GCA_029567325.1 Bacteroidota bacterium
GTAATGGCTGAAAGAAGAAAAACTGGTCTTAATTTGGTAAAATTCATCTGTTTTAATTGTACTACAAGGTCCCATCGTCTAGTGGCCTAGGACAGCGGATTCTCATTCCGCTAACCGGGGTTCAAATCCCCGTGGGATCACCATGTCTCTGTTCTCACAGCGAACTTTGTGACACGGTCAACCTGTTGACTCATCAGCTCATTAAGCAATTCTTTTGGTAGCCTTAATTTTATGAGTATTGAGTTGGGAACTTGCTGGCCAGTTTTCTTTGGTCCTGCAATCTTGTCAAACTCTGCATCAAATGGTCTTGAATAGATTACGATTTTTTCGATTATGCTGTGTAGTAGTGTGTAGACATCTTTTTTGTTATTAGTAACATCATCGAGTGCTTGAGAATATCTTTTGGAGTATTCCTCAAAACTACGAATATAACCATCAGACAATACCTGTTGACCTAGAATACTATTTATCTCGTTGAGTCGAGTGTTTAGTTCTTTATTTTCTTTTTCAATATCATTGAACCGCTCAAGGAGTTGTTCGTTATTGATGACTCTGTTTTCGTGTTGCAATGACAAATTCTCCTTTCTGTTAGGTAAGCTGTTGATATTTTTTATAATTTCATCTCTCTCCTCGTTTAATTGCTGGACTTGAAGTTGATTTGATTTGAGTTTATTTTGATGGTCAAAAGCAGCCTTTGGGTTGCTCAATAAATTTTTAATAAAAGCTATAACATAGCCTTCTAACTGTTCTGCTGGGACAGGGATTGTGGGACAAAGTTTGTCGTATTTACTGGTATTCTTGTGACCACATTTGTAATAGTAATTGTATTCATTTGAACCCTTAACTTTTTCTTTTTTATTTCCATTCCAAATATGTTCACTTCTTGATTTAACATGCTGTTGGCACCAATCACACTTAATTAAGCCAGACAATAGATACAAGTTATCATCATCCTCTTTTCTTCCTAAGAGAACCTTGTCAGCACTGTCTTTTAACCTTTTTTGGGCAGTTTTAAAGACAGAAGGTTCAATAAGCATTGGAAGTTTGAAGGGAGACAATAACCATTGGTCTTTCGGAACATGTTTTCGATTAACTGTCTTATGATAAAAATAATTTCCGATATAGGTTTCATTGCTTAAAATACCTTTTACGGTTTCGTTTCTCCAAAAATAGTCGTTGTTTATCTTGATACTCTTACCCATTCTCTTGTGATTATTTATAGCTGATGCTTCTGGTGAAACAACTTTTTCATTACTAAGTAAATCGGCAATTTCCTTTGTAGTTTTACTTTCAAAAACACACCACCGAAAGATATCTTTTACATGTTTTGACTCTGCTTTGAACTCATACAAAAATTTTCCCTCGTCTTTTAAGTAACCATACGGAGCTTGACCTTGATATTTTCCTTTGAGTACAGCCGCTATTTTGCCACCCTTTGTTCTCTCCTTAGTAGTTTCTATTTCCAACTCGGCAATGACTCCCATAATACCTAAAATGGCTCTACCAAAGGGTGTAGAAGTATCGATTGACTCGTTGACCGAGACCAAGTCAATGTCATGTTTTTTAAAAAGTGCCACAATATCAAGTAGTATGGTTAATTTACGAGCAAGTCGGTCAATTTTATACACAGCAACAGCATCAAACGGTTTTTCACCAACTGCGCTATATTCGATATTTTGTTTTAACCTCCAAAAATCCTTTCGTTCGTCTATTGTTTTTGTTCCAGATATTCCATCATCTGTATAAACATGTTCATCTCCTGCTAAAACCATGGCATCACGACCATCATCAAGTTGACCCTTTGACTTAAGGTAGGCATCAATAGCATTTCTTTGCATTGGTATGCCATATTTCAATGCCTGGTCTTCGGTTGAAACTCGAAGATAAATGGCAACTCGAATTTGTTTTTTCTCATTGTCTTTATTCTCTATCGTATCTATCATATAGTTCTCACCACTTGGACTCTATTGAATTAGTAGTTAATTATAGCTGTTATTTCTAGTTTTGTATTCCAATGATTGATAGTTCGTAAGAAATCAAGTCAAACAACTACAACCTATTATCGGGTATGTTCTGTAATTTGGGTTATGGGAAGTTGAATGAATTTATTTTGATTTTTGATGTACCGCTACCATGTATAGAATTGTCGAAATGTAAATTGTTAGCAAGAAAAAACCACCAATATGTAGTGAGAGAGGGCTCTGGTTGTCAAAGAATCTACAAAAGAACATTCTTATGCTGGCAACAGTAAGCAATAATAATGGGAACAACCATGTGTACACAAAATGGGCCCAATCTGAAAAGGCAGGATATCCATTAAGGTAATTTTTACCTTCACGAGTTATAAAATTACTATCACTGGCAAGTTTACCCATTTTTTCCTCTAATTTGTGGAGGTAGCTGTAAAGTCTGTTAACTAACACATTATTTTGGAAATATCTGAAAGATATGCTGAACAATAAGAACCACAAAAAACCATTCAACAATTCTTGACCTAATTCAAAATTTATTCCGATTTGTTTTTGCAATAGTGCGTTGGATAAATCAACAAATTTTGTTGAGAAGGAAATTTGTACAAATTGTAAGAATATGATGGCCAAAACATAAACAAACAATCTCTCTCGGTATTTATTAAGCTCAATTACCTGCAAAGAAGTGTCTTTGTAGTGGTCATAAAGTACTTCAAGTTTTTTGCTGTCAGTATCTTTCATTAGGCCCTCTCAAGTGCAGCTACTATGCTATCTTCGGTAAATGAATATGCCCAACTAGCATCTTGGTTCAAAATTGCTTGTGGAGAGTCGTATTCTCTGTCAATTTTGACTGCAACTAAGGAGTTCCCAACTTCAATGCTCTTGGCAATTTCAAAATTTATCCAATTCCTATAGCCAATTTCTTGATAATCGTCATGCCAACTATTCGCATATTTTCCAATTATTACCAAGGTGATGTCTGCTGATTTTATTTTTGTCGTCAAGGCCGCTTTAACTCTGGAAATATCATCGGTGTTAATTTCACCTGATGAGTGGTCGTAAAATTCAAAATCAAACTTATCATTTTTATCCCATGCCTCCAATAAAAACTTGTAGTGTTTGTCGTGTTCATAATCAAAACTCACAAATACTTTTTTGGCCATATTATCTACCTAAATTTGTAATTGGCCTATTGTAACTCTTTGTAAATATATTTACATCCTAATCGTTTCAAATGCTTGATAATATCTTGGCAAATCTTCACTCTTTCTGACTTGGTCATTGTAGACTACGAGCATTTCCATTGATTTGTGCCGAGTGTAGGCCATGACATCGAGTAAATTACCTCCGAATTGTTTGATTAAGGTGGTAGTGAAAAAGTGTCTAAAGCCATGAGTGGTTTTACCTTCAATTCCAACCTCTGATAACAGTTTGCCAACAATCACTCTGATGCTCTTGGTCGTCAATCTTTGGTTCTTGCCATTGTTACTATTACTGACAAAAAGTGGCCCATCAGCCAACTTGTTTGATGACAGATATTCACGCAGTGCTTTGACTGTCTGAGGATGGAGGTCAACGACTTCTTTGTCGTCTCTGCCCTTACCCTGCACCAATGCACTAGAAGCCTCTAGGTTGATGTCAGCTATATTTAATCTGACAATCTCCACCTGTCTTAATCCTTGAAAAATGAGGAGGCTTAGTAAGGCCTTGAGTCTGGTGTTTTGTGTTGTCAGTGGTAGCTCTGCCAATGCATTGATAATTCTTGAGACTTGCGTCTCATTGAGTCCGCTCCGTTTGTGTTTCCTGCCTTGATTGAATGACTTTATGTTTTGAGTGATGTCCCTTGGCAATACTCCAATACGATTGAGTTCTTTGAGGAAAATTCGAGCGGTAGCTAACTGTTTGTTTTTGGTGGCGACTCCGATGTCATTTCTTACTGCTAAATTTCTTTTGAAGTTCAAAAAGCTGTTGTGGCTGAGACCATTATCGTCTCTGACAAAATCAAGGAAATTATGAATACGGCTCTGGTAATCGTAGCGACTGTTTTGGCTGACATCAAGATTATCAAAAATCTCTCTTGGGTCAATTTGTCTATCGTTGAATGTAACTAATTTATCTATTTTATGGGTGATTATAGATAAAGTTTAGTATTTTACACACCTAAAGCAAGAGGCTGGTTTTATTTGACAACCTCACACTCGGACATGTCAATTACTCCAATCATTTGCTTACCGATTATTCCTCTGACTTTGATGGTTTTACCATTGGTTAATGTCATAAGTTGTTGCTTATCGGTCACCTGACAGCTGATTTGTGCCATAGAGAAATCTTTAGAGGCAATGTTACTAAAACTTAAACCAGAGTCAGTGATGTTGCTAATTTTGGCTGAAAATTCAACTAGCTTTCCATTCCACTTGGCCTCGGCTGATACTTGATTGGCATCAAAATCATCGGCTAATTGTCTGGCAGTGATAACCATTGGAGTTGGGGCGACTTTCGTCTCACTTCCAACAGTTTTATTGCCATTTTGGTTTACAGAAGAATTGCCTTTATTTCCACCAGATGCACTACCGATAATTCCAATTAAAATCACCACCAGTATGACAGTCAAAATTGGATGTTTTCTAAACCATCCCCTTTGGTCTGCCTGACAATGAGGACACTTGGAGGCTTTACTGTCAATTTCTGACTGACAACTTTTACACTTTTTCATTTTTAGATTTAATAAATAATGTGACTGTAAGTAAGATAATTGAGTTTAGCTAAAATACGGTCAAAGTCAATAAGAAATCTTACTGTGTGTCGGATGAGAAGATTGATGTTATTCAGTAGCCTTGGTCTATGGATAAACGCTCAAACATCAGTGAGAAAATAGGTAAACGAATTGCAAGTTTACGAAAAGAAAAAGGTTTAACCCAAGAACAACTGGCAGTTAAAATCAACATGGACAGGACTTTTGTAGGTTATCTAGAAAAAGGCGACAGAAATCCATCAGTCGAGACAGCCAATAAAATTGCCAGAGCATTGGGTGTGAAGCTTAATGATATTTTCAAATTTGAGGAATAGGGTTATTTGTGCTTCTCAAAATTTCGTCAAACTCA
>JAKQLF010000387.1 GCA_029567325.1 Bacteroidota bacterium
CGAGTTGCTCCCCAGCAGAGCTCGATTCCGCTTGATCTTGATAAACCAAATGTAAAAACAACTATATTATTAACTTTTGAAAGTTATAAACATTATTTGAGCTTTGAGGCGATTCGTGTCAAGCTAGGTTAAGAGGTCACAAAAAGTACAAAGGCTCGCAACTCGTGGCTCGACGCTCGAAGCCAAATCACAAACGGTGTTTTGCAGCACCAGACAATGTTCTCAATGATTGCCACGAATTCACGAAAAATTTCAAAAAACTGATAGCTGAAAACTGAAAGCTGACAACTGATTGCCCGAATTCTAAGAAAAGTCCAATTCGTTACAGGGTTTATAAGTGTGCTAAGTGCTGAATAATATAGAAAAGCAGACCTAGAAGACTTGAAAGAACAAGTGATGAGATACCATCCATTGAAATAGATTATTAATAGAGAATAATAGGTAAATTTGCAACATGAAAACAGAATTAACAGAAACGCAAATCGTAAATAAAATTCACATCATAAGGAAAGAAAAAGTAATGTTAGATCAAGACTTAGCAGAGCTCTATGATGTTGAAACCAGTTATTTAAAAAGACAAGTAAGAAGAAATATTGACCGTTTTCCTGAAGATTTTATGTTCGAACTTACAAGTGAAGAGTTCGAAAACTTGAGAAGCCAAAATGGCACCTCAAGTTGGGGTGGTACTAGATATACACCAATGGCTTTTACTGAGCAGGGTGTGGCCCAATTGTCAAGTGTTCTAAATAGTGGTAGAGCAATCCAAGTAAATATACAAATCATAAGACTATTTACTAAAATGAGAAACCTATTGTTATCACATCACGAGTTATTTTTGAAGATTGAAAAAATGAAACATTTATTAACCAATCATGATCAAGATATAGCTATACTTTTTGATTATCTGAAGAAATTACTAAATGAAGATAAACAGAAGAAAGGCCAAGAAGATAGAAAAAGAATAGGGTACAAAAAAGACGAAGAATAATCGTTCATGCATATGCCAGAAAAAAAAATCGGGGTAAGCTATTTAATATAATATGACCTGCATTATGGTACAGTCCAAAAGCATTGGAAGAAAGGTTACTGCCGATAATTTTTAGCTAAGCGATAGAGTAAACTAGCAGTTGCAGTTGGTTTTGCTGTTTTAGGCATACCAGGAGAAGCAACAACAATAAAAAAGTAGGGATGAAACCAGTTTTCAAAATTTATTTAAAGATTTGAATAAAGTCAATGAGTTGTTTGGACTTAATCCTGATTTTTTCACAAATTATGGATTTACGAGTGTAAATCAAATTATCAACCAAGCAAATTTGGGACAATTAGAAAATCATATTATGTTGAGTTTCATAAAATAAAATGCCTATGTTTTTAATGAATTCTGATTTAGGACCAATAGTTAATAGAGGGTTTTTAATAGAGAATGGTAGGATTTATTGCCAAATTAATAATTCACTCAAAAAAATAGAATTATTGACTAGTAATTTAATCAAAGAAAACTCATTTGAAGAAAAAATTGACTTTCAACGTATTGAGAGACTCAATACATACTTAGCCTGCTTTACAACTGGTCAAATATCTTTTTTTGACGATAATTTTATTCTAAAAAAAATATTTGAATCAGAATATTATGAGTATCAATTATTTGCGGAATTTTTCATTATTAGAATAATAAAAAGCAATTATGTTGAAAATATTCACAACCTTGTGTTTCACGATTTACGAGAAGGAATTGACTTGTGGGAAATTGAAACAAATGAACAAATTAAGTTTCATTCAGATTTCTTATTCTTTGTATCTCCAAAAGTAATTAGAATGCGAGATTTTAATAATGGAGAATCAATTTGGCATTTAGAAATTGAGAATGCCCTTTTGTTTCCTGAATTAATTGGAGTGTCTAATAAAATAGCAATATTCGGGTTGCAAAAAGTAGACAGGCTCATTGCCGTAAATGTAGATACAGGCAAAGTTATATGGGAAAAACGTGCTATTACAAGTGGTAAATTAATTGATTGTGAGAAGGGTGTGCTGCATAGTTTTTTAGTAAATTATACTCAACTTTCAATTGAAACAGGAGATGAAATTAGTTCGTGCGTAAATCGTGATTATTTTGAAACATCAGGAATTGAAACTAATAGGAGTAACTTTGTATTAATTGGAGATCACATTATAACCACAGATGGTAAGAGAGGCAACATAGGAGCCTTTAATACGATAACACTTAAATTTGATTGGTTATATACCATAGAAGGAGTTAGTTTACCTGCGGTATTTCCAGTTGTTTACCAAGATGGATATTTGTGTGTTCTTGATAATAAGCAGACACTTCATATTTTTGAGAAGGAAAATTATTAAAAACTTAAAATAAAGTTTTACTTTTTTCTACTGATGGCAGTAGGAAGAAATGTTTTTGCAATTAATTTAAAGCATGATGCTTCCATTCATTGATTAAAGAGTACTTTTTGTTATAAATGGGTTAGAACTTTAAAAGATTTTTAAATATCATTATTCAAGTTGCCATAGTAAACTAACCTCCCCCATAAGCAGATGATACACTAAATATCACACCCACTTAGTTATCATTAAAATCATAATGCTATGAAAAGGTCAATCGTCGTAAGCCTCTTAATGTTTTATTTTCTGAGTGGTTTTTGAGCTGGCCAAGATTCCATTCCTACCAATATTGAAAAAATAACTTACTTTACTCAAGACCATAATTATTAGTAATTTCTCAGACTATGCACAGTTATTTCCAATACATCCTGATTTTAAGATCGGATAAAATTGGATACAAAATGGACATATCGGATTATAATAAGAACAGGTTCAGGAAGAGTAGTACAGGATCATCACATGGAATAAAATAAATCTGCCTTCAACCTTATATTCAAAAAAAGCCGAAATCTGAAATCTGACATCTGATAACTGAAAACTGAAAGCACAACTTCCTCCCAAACCACATTTACCCACTCCCCTTCGTTATCATTAAAATCATCATGCTATGAAAAGGTCAATCGTTGTAAGCCTATTAATGTTTTATTTTCTGAGTGGTTATTGTGCTTCGCAAGATTCCATTCGCACATCTATCAAAAAAGTAACCTTATTTACCAAGGGTGCTCAAATATATAGATCTGGAAAAATAAAGGTGAAGAAAGGCGTGCACACTTACATCGTTGGTGATGTTTGTCCAGACCTCATTGATGGCACCGTGAGGGTGACCTTATCTCAACAAGTTCAAATCATGGGGCTCAATTACAGCTCTAAATTGTCTCCTGATGCAAAAGATTTGGCTTCGATAAAAGCGAAAATTGAGGAAATAAATACCATCAATAATCAAAAAGCATTATTGGACCTTGAAAAATCTGCGCTGAAGTATGAACGAAGTATTTTAGAGAAAAATCAAGAAGTTGCGGGCACAACCAATGGCCTCAATAGTTTGGAATTGATGAAGACGGTGGCTTTTCAACGGGGAAGAATGGACACCATTTTAAGGACTACTTTTGGCTTGGATCAAAATTTGCAAATGTTGCAAGAAAAAATTGATACCCTCAATAAGCATATTCAGGAAATTAAACAAAAACCTGTATTATCAAAGGGTGAAATCGCACTTGAGTTGCGCAGCGAAATGGCCTCAGAACATGAAATTGAAATTACTTACATTGTAGAAAATGCAGGTTGGTTTGTTTCTTATGATGCCAGAATTAAGGAAGTTGGGGCGCCTGTGAATTTAGTTATGAAAGCCAATATCAGACAATATACTAGAGAAGATTGGAAGGATGTGAAATTGACCTTATCAAATGGATCTCCAAATGAAAATGGTGTTGCCCCAAAGTTATTACCTTTTTATCTGAGTTTTTGGAATGGTTATGTAAAAGACGTGAACTTTGGAAAACCCTCCCCATTTGCAGGACAAAGGATCAAAGGGAAAGTATATGACCAAAATAACGAACCATTGATTGGAGCAAATATTGTAGTGATTAATTCTTCTATAGGCACCGTTTCAGACGTTGATGGAAATTTTGAATTGATGCTGCCTGCTAGTGCAAGCGATTTAGAAATATCATATTTAGGTTTTACCACAGCAAAAGTCAATGTTGACAAGTCTTTTCTGAATATTTTTTTAAAGGAGGATGGTGAAATACTAGACGAAGTTGTAGTGGTGGGATATGCATTAACAGGGGCTGCAGCTGGAGTAACGGTTGAAAGGAATAAAGCAGATGATAAAATAATAAAAGACTCCAGAGGTCCATCAACCACCTTGGTATACCAACCAACCACCGTCCAATATGAAATAGCGGAAATATTGACTGTCCCTTCCAGTGGAGAAAATAAATCTTTTGAAGTGACCCATTTTGATATACCTGCAGATTACAATTATCACATTGTTCCAAAGGTTGAAAAAGCAGCTTATCTCAATGCAAAATTGCACGATTGGCGGAACCTCAATTTGTTGGCCGGTGAAACCAACATCTATTTTGAAGGCAGCTTCATCGGTAAATCCATCATAGAACCTTCGACCTTACTCGATACTATGTCATTGTCATTGGGAAAAGATGCCAGTGTGGTGGTGGATTATACGGAGATCAGAGATTTTCATGTGAGGTCAGAATTTAGAAATAAGGAAAGTCAGAAAAAGGAGTTTGAGATTGGTGTCAAAAATTTCAAGAATAAAACCGTGCAAGTTTCCATCTTTGATCAATTCCCGATCAGCACCGATAAATCCATAAAAGTAAGTGATCAGAAATACAAAGAGGGTGGTGTATTAAATCCGGATACCCAAATCATAGAATGGAGATATGCCTTGCAACCCGGCCAAACAGAAAAATTGAGGGTGTCTTATCAGGTGGAATATCCGCTGGGCACAAGTTTAAATTGGTAGGGGAAAAGTTCATAAAGTTCATAAAGTTTGAAAGTTCATAAAGTAGAAAGTTTAGGTGTTGTAAAATATGAAGAGACGGAAGGCCTATCGTCTGTACGGGAATAGAAGGAGGCTTTCGCCCGCACAACGCAATATTATAAAATATGGGACGCAAAATTTTGCGCCTTTACTAATGTAATATTCTGAAGAATTGAAACAAATAATGCCTTAAATGATAGCCACTAATTCACGAAAAATTTCAGTATTCGACATTTAAAAAAAGAATTCTGACAACTGATTTGAGACTACTGATAGCCACGAATTCATGAATTTTTAGCTAAAAAACAAAAAGGCTCGCAGCTCGTGGCTCGAAGCTCGCAGCCAAATCACGAATGTTGTTTAGTACCGCCGAAAACTGACCGCCGAAAACTGATAGCTGATAGCTGACAACTGACAACTTTTTTACCCTTTCTGTGGTCTAAACGGATTAGCCCAACTAATCAAAGGCCGCACCTTCTTAGTTTGAATCCAAACCGTGCCTTTACCTGAAAATTTAGCAACCAAACCTTCGCCAGATAAGAAAAGAGATTTATAACCACCAATGCTTTTGATCTCGTAGGAAAGGCCACCCGTGAAAGCCACAATATTGCCAGTGTCCACTATATAACCATCCTCCACATCGATCGCAATGATGCCGCCATAACTATTCAGGAAAAGGTCACCTTCTCCGCTGCATTTGATGAGGAAAAGACCCTCACCACTGAAAAAAGTTTTTGTAAGTCCTTGGAATTTTGACTCGATATTGATGCCCATACCGCTCGCTACAAAAGCTGAGTTTTGCAAAAAATATTCCTCACCATTTTTGACTTCAAGATGTATGAGATCGCCGGGAGCAGAAGGTGCAATGCCAATTTTACCGCTGCCAGCTTTGGAAGTAAATTCATTGATAAAAATGGATTCGCCAGTCAACAAACGACTCAAACCGCCTTTAAACTTGGTTTTCATTTCAATGTTTGTATCCATGGTAGCCATTGCCGAAGCTTCAACCTTCAAAGTTTTACCTTCAGGAATGATGACTTCAGCGTAAGCATAATCTGGGGCTCCTATTATTTCAAAAGCAAATTCGCTCATTTTTCTATTTTTTGATGTTGATTGGGGAAATTATTTAACAGCCTTGAGGAATGGTGCGACACTGTATCCCCAAGCATTGGAAGAATGTGATTGACACCAAATGCGACCTTTGCCATTGAATTTACAAACAATGCCTTCGCCACCTAGGATAGAGGATATCCAACTGCTACCTGCTTTAGAAAGTGTGAAGCTAAGACCTTCTTCATACGCAACAATGTGACCAGTGTCTACAATGTATTCGCCATCAATATCAATGGAGTAAATCACCCCAAAAGCATTGATAATGGCTTGGCCATGACCAGTCAGTTCGATCCAAAACAAGGTCTCTCCCGAGAGTAAATTTTTTGCTCCCTGCCAAACCGTATTTAGATGTACTCCGTCAGAAGATGCTACGTAAGATCCTCCTTGAACCAAAATTTTATTGCCAGTCATTTCAAAAACATGCATATCACCTGGAAGGGTGGTTCCAAGATAAATGGTAGCATTGGTTGGAGAAACAAAGTGATTGAGGAATAGACTCTCAGATGCCAACATCCTCTTGAGTCCCGCTAAAACACCACCACTGCCTTGCTTTTGCCTGGTAGTAGTTGTTACTTGAAATTGAGGAGACATGGCTACCATGGCACCCCCTTCAGCCGTAATGGATTCACCTCCTGCCAAATCCACTTTGGCAACCGTTGATCCTGGTCTCTGTTGTATTTCTATATTCATCTTGGGTCAATTATTAGAAAAAACGATTAATAAATCTGGCAAGTCCGCCCAAACTACGCGTCTGAACCCAGATCTTACCATCACCTTCCATTCTTAAAACAACACCTTCACCACTGGTGACACTGGAAATAATTCCCCCTGCCAGTTGAAGTTTGAGGTTGATTTGTGGTTCATAGGCAACTAAGTGTCCGGAATCCACGATCATTTCTCCTTTTACCTGTCGCTCAAATACTTGTCCATAGGCTCCGAAAATGACTTTGCCTCTTCCCGAAACTTTTACTTTGAAAAGCCCTTCTCTTGCAAGAAAGGAAGGAATTCCAGCAAACTTCAATCCGAGTTTTACACTTTCCTCACAGGCAATAAATGCAGTGGGTTGTAAATAAAGCGTTTCATTATTGAGTTCTTTGAGGATCATGGTACCAGGCGTTGGTTGAGTCAAAGTCATGCTTTGAATGTCCCTGCTGCCATTGATGAAATGATTGATGAAAAGTGACTCACCACCTAGAAATTTCCTCAATAAACCAGGTATGAAACCTCCATTTAATTTGGCTTGTAATTCCAGCACCGGTGACATGGTCGACATTGCGCCCGATTCCGTAATGATTTTTTCGCCGGGATCTAGTTCTATGGTTGCATAACCAAAAGAAGGCTGGCCTTGGATGTTAATCTTCATTTTTTATAGTTTCTTGTGAAGGTGAAATTAATGTTTTAAAGATTAGGTAGTCGCTTTGTTGGGCATATTTTTTACTATCCAAGTCTTCAATTAATTTTTCGATATTTTGTATTCTATTGGTTGTGACAGGGTGAGTGCTCAAAAATTGAGGGATGAGCTTTGTTGGGCCCTCTTCTTTTTCTAATATTTTGAAGAAATCTATCATACCTGAGGGGTCAATCCCAGCTTTATCCAAGTAAGTTACACCCACTGCGTCCGCTTCACTTTCAAAATCGCGACTGTAAGTCAAACTTTCCAATTTGGCTGTTGTTGAAAATAAGATATCTGTAAGTGCACCGCCATCTCCCAAAAGAAAACTAAAGAGTGTGGTCCAACCATAGGATGAAATGATACCTCTGGCAAAATGTTTTTTACTGACGTGTGCCATTTCATGACCAGCGACTCCCAAAACTTCTTCCCATTTTGAAGCGGCTTCCAATAATCCTTTATTAAAAACCAAATAACCACCGGGAACAGCAAAAGCATTGATCGATTCGTCTTCTGCAATGAAAATTTTATAAGGTATTGTTTCTAATTTTAAGAGTGGGCCCAGTTTTTCCCTTAAAACTTTCACTGCTTCACTGGTAGAGTCAATTTCCTGAGTGAGTGTCAATTGAGACATGAATGTGGAGCCAATTTTTTCTTCGATTGAAAAAGGTACTGTATTCGCGATACTGGAAACGATATTAGTCTTATAATAAAAAAGTAAACCTATAAATGCTACAAAAAGTAGGGCTGTAGTACCCAATGCAATTTTCGCGTACGTTTTTTGCTTGAAAATGCTAGCAGCTTGTTTTTGAATTTTCTGATTTTGTAATGCTGGTTCTTTTAGAAAAGTTATATCTGTGGTGCTGAATTTGAAGTCTACATACGGAGAGGTTATGAAAATCTGGCGTCCTGCAGTCCCACCTCCTTCAATTTTGGCGGAAAGTATAGGCATCGATAGCGAAACATCATTTTTTACGAAATGAATATTTCCTTGTTGCACATAAATTTCTCCAGATTCTCTTCCCTCATCAAATTGTGAGTGGTAGGCGATTGCTTTGTATCTATTCAAATTTCTTATATTTAAAATGCAAAGCTAAGATAGGTGATTTTTTTTCGCAAGATTTTGCAACATTCGGAATTTAAATAAAAAAAATCTAAATTTGTGTTGAAAGATTAGAAGTTTTACCCTATTTAAGACAATACCCTATGGGCAGTTATGATCCTAAAATTCATCACCGTCGCACATTGCGCCTGAAAGACCATGATTATGCGAACGAAGGTTTATATTTCGTCACCATTTGTTGCCACAATAGAGCCCATTTATTTGGCGAAGTGGTTGGCGGGGAAATGATTTTAAACCAATATGGAATAATCGCAGCCGATGAATGGTTAAACACACCCATTATTCGCCCAAATATTGAATTGGGTGAATTTGTAATAATGCCAAATCACATCCACGGCATCATTAAAATAACCCGTAGGGACGAATCGCATTCGTCCAAAGACGTTAATGATTGTTTAAATCCAACCGAATCGCATTCGTCCAAAGGCGTTAATGATTGTTTAAATCCAACCGAATCGCATTCGTCCAAATGGGGTAATGATCATTTAAAACAAACGGAATCGCATTTGTCCAAAACGCAAATTGAAAATTCAAACCCAACCCAATCGCATTCGTCCAAAATAATATCGGTTTCAACTGATATACAAAAACGCCACGAGGTCGAATTCCATTCGCCCCTACGCGGAACATCTAACACTGTTGGTGCAATCGTACGTGGATTTAAATCATCAGTTTCACGGCAATTGAATATATTAAACATAGGATTTCCCGTTTGGCAATGAAATTACTACGAAACGATTATCAAAGATCAAATTTCTTTCCAAAAAATATCCAATTACATTATCGATAACCCTGCAAAATGGTTGGAAGACTCGTTTTATTGAACTTTGTTTAAGGTTTCACTATTGCAAAACATTCATTTACTGACTTGAATCATGATGTTTTGATTTATATGCTATATAAGATTTAATTATTAATTCATTTAACAATATTTAGAACCTCCGAAAGATCAATGCTCAGACTAGTTGCAATAACTGATGGATCTATGCCATTTTTATATAGTAGTTTGATAGCTTCCTCTTTTTGAAAAATAGCTTCCTCTTTCTGAAGGATAGCTTCCTCTTTGAGTTTTCGTTCTTCCTCCTTGAGTTTTCGTTCTAACTCAGTCTCTCTGGTCAATTTACCAAAAGCAATGTCTAGGTCTCTATTGAAATCATCCTCCAATTTAGCCTTGTGTAATAATTCTGCTTCCAAAGTCGTGGTGTGAATTTTCATGAGAACTTAAAGTTGATGATTTAATTACTAATTCATTTTACAATATTTAGAACCTCCGAAAGATCAATGCTCAGACTATTTGCAATAACTGATGGATCTATGCCATTTTTATATAGTAGTTTGATAGCTTCCTCTTTTTGAAAAATAGCTTCCTCTTTCTGAAAAATAGCTTCCTCTTTCTGAAGGATAGCTTCCTCTTTGAGTTTTCGTTCTTCCTCCTTGAGTTTTCGTTCTAACTCAGTCTCTCTGGTCAATTTCCCAAAAGCAATGTCTAGGTCTCTATTGAAATCATCCTCCAATTTAGCCTTTTGTAATAATTCTGCTTCCAATGTTGCGGTGTGAAGTTTCATGATTAGTTTTTTTAAAGCAGGTTCATTTATGTTATCAAAAATATCACTTTCCAGAATATATTGCAAATCATCGGACTTGACATTCTGTTGATCAAATATAGTTAACAACGCATTCAAACCGTGGTTTTGCTCTTCTTCTGACAAATTATCTATAAAAATGAAACAGGTTTCATGCGTGAGTAGTTCCATGATTTCCTCACTTGATTGCACAACATCACCATTTATCATATCATGAAAGGACACTTTATTGTATACAACTGAGTTTTTTAAATTCACCTTGTAGCCAATGAAATAAATGCAAATAATCGGCAAAGGTATAGGATCCAAATCCTTGATATGATCATATTTAATGTAGTTTTCTCCCAAATATCGTCTGAACCTCATAACATCTGTTGGGTTTTTAGCTTTTTGCATTTCAATTAAGACCTTTTTGAGAGCGCCATCTTTCAATCGGATAATGGCCATAAAATCTACTCTAATTGTAGTCAATTTTTTACTGTCTGAATGGATGGCTTGTTCTTGTGGTAAGGGTAATAGTTCATTGATCTCAATTCCTAAAATTGTTGAAATAATGGTTTTAGCAGATTCAACATCATCCATTAGATATTTGAATATGACATCATAAATAGGGTTTGCAATTTCCATAGTTCTTTGTTTTCGAGTGCCAATTTAAGCATATTTTGTTTTTTAAAAAGTAATTTTCATTAATTATTTGAAGACAATACTTGTTTGGAATAGTTGACTTAAATCACCTTCTATTCTGATTTTCATTAAAGTTATAAATTTCACTAATTGTTGAAAATAGAGTTGTTTGCAATTGCTAAATTGCATCATTATTCAAATCAATCACACATGAAAACATATCAAATCTTCATTGCTCTTTCTTTTATTGCGATAGTAGCCTGTAGTAAAAAAATGACTGATACCGCAGTAAAGCCAACTACAACAAAGACAATGAACACTCAAAAAACATTTGTTGACGAATTGCTCGCCAAAATGACATTGGAGGAAAAAATCGGTCAAATGAATCAATACAATGGCTTTTGGGATGTAACAGGACCTCCACCGGCAAATGGTGGTGGAGCAGAAAAATATGCCAATCTAAAAGCTGGTTTAGTAGGCTCTATGCTCAATATCACTGGCGTGGATAGAGTCAGAAAATTGCAGGAAATTGCGGTCAAAGAGACGCGATTGGGCATTCCTTTGATCTTTGGCCACGACGTCATACATGGTTTTAAAACACTTGCGCCTATTCCATTGGCAGAAGCAGCTTCTTGGGACTTAAAAGCCATAGAAAAATCAGCGAGCGTTGCCGCAACTGAGGCTTCTGCAGTAGGAATAAATTGGACTTTCGCACCCATGGTTGACATTTCAAGAGACGCCAGATGGGGCAGAGTGATGGAAGGAGCAGGTGAGGATCCATATTTGGGAAGTCTTATTGGTGCCGCCAGGGTCAAAGGTTTTCAAGGATCGAGTTTATCTGCTACGAATACCATAGCATCTTGTTTGAAACATTATGCGGGTTATGGTTTTGCAGAAGCTGGAAGAGATTATAATTCAGTTGACATGAGTAACAGTACCTTGCATAATGTCATATTGCCTCCATTTAAATTGGGAGTAGAGGCTGGTGCAGCATCAGTTATGAATGCTTTTAATGATTTAAATGGTGTCCCTGCTACGGCTCATGCTTATATTCTCAAAGATATTTTAAAGAAAAAATGGGGTTTTAAAGGATTTGTGGTATCTGACTGGGGAAGTATAGGCGAATTAGTGATTCATGGCGCTGCGAAAGATGGCGTGGAGGCTGCGATGTTGGCTGCAAATGCGGGTACGGACATGGATATGGAGTCTTATTTTTATCTCAATCACTTGCCACAATTGGTCAAATCTGGTAAAGTTGCAGAATCAGATATAGACGATGCTGTGAGAAGAATCATACAAGTAAAATATGACCTTGGATTATTTGATGATCCATTTAAATATTGTGATGAAGCCAGACAAAAGGAGATGTTGTACAATCCTGCTCATAAAGCCGCGGTAAGGGACGTTGCTAAAAGGTCTATCGTTCTGCTTAAAAACGAAGGCAATCTTTTGCCATTGAAAAGCGGATCCAAAGTAGCTGTAATAGGACCCCATGTAAAAGATAAAAACAGTCCTTTGGGTAGCTGGCGTATTGGTTCTGATGATAACACTGCGGTTTCTCTTTGGGAAGGATTGGAACCATATAAATCTGTAAATTGGTCTTATGCCATGGGTGTAAAACTCACCAATTCACCAGCAACTTTCCAAGAAGAAGTTGATCTCAATATGAAAGACACCACAGGTTTTGCACAAGCTATAGCAGTTGCCAAAGCTTCAGATGTAGTCATTCTCAACATTGGAGAACATGGTTTTATGTCAGGCGAAGGTCGCAGCCGAACCCAAATCAACATTCCTGGTTTACAGGAAGACTTGATGAAAGCCATTTATGCAGTGAATAAAAATATCATCCTCGTTTTGCAAACTGGTAGGCCATTGGATCTTTCTTGGGCAGATCAAAACATTCCAGCCATTGTTTTGGCTTGGCATTTGGGCTCTGAAAGCGGCAACGCCATTGCAGACGTTTTGATGGGTCAGTACAACCCAGCTGGGAAATTACCCATGACTTTTCCAAGAAATGTTGGGCAAGTACCGATCTATTATAACATGAAAAATACGGGTCGACCAAATGGTTATGCAGATAATCCTAAGATGGTTTTTTGGTCGCATTATAGTGATTCAGAAAAAACGCCTTTATACCCCTTTGGTTATGGACTTTCCTACACGAAATTTGATTATTCTGGCCTTACAGTTTCTAAAAATCTGCAAGGCGGGATAAATGCAACCATTACTTTGAAAAACGTAGGGCAACTTGCAGGGGAAGAAGTGGTACAATTATACATCAGAGACAAGGTCGCAAAAGTGACTAGGCCAATAAAAGAACTCAAAGATTTTTCTAAAGTCAACCTCAAACCAGGAGAATCAAAGATGATTACGTTTGATTTAACCAAGTCCGATTTGTCATATCTGGATGATAATGGCAATCCAGTTTTTGAGTCTGGTGAGTTTGACATAATGGTAGGTACAAACAGCAGCAATGTATTGATGGCGACCATCAACCTTTGATTATGGAATAAAACTAGGTTAGTTGTAGGAAAATGCAGTGATCTCTCAGCATTTTTCTACGACAACAAGATATGGACTATGGGCATTTCGCTGCAATACATCATTTTACTTGGCCTTCAGTAGTTTTTGCCTTTGTATTTTTCCGAGTTGAAGAAAAAACCCAATCTTAGTAAGTATTAAAAATCGTTTACCACCCTGACGGTGTGTCCAATTGAGTTTAAGTTCTAGTAATTATTTCCCAATTTCAAAGGATTTGTGCGTAATAAAAAGTTTTTCTTGCTAGTAATTAAACATGAAATGTAATTTTTTTAACGAAAATAAAATGAAGGTCCAGATTCCTTTCATTGTAGAAAATAACTTTGTTTATTTGTCTGCCAATTAACACACGAAAGTTATGAAGTGGTTGCGGAGAAGCTTTTGTGAGGTGAGTATTTTATAAAATTCAAATCAAAACACGTAGAAATGACAACTTTTTCAACACTGGATTGGGTTGTTTTGGGTGGTTACTTTTTTATTCTTTTGGCCATAGCTTATTGGGTCACAAGACAGAAAAATGATACAACTGAAGACTATTTCCTAGCAGGTAAAAACATTGGCTGGTTTGTAATCGGCGCTTCTATTTTCGCATCAAACATTGGTTCTGAACACGTTGTGGGGCTTGCAGGTACTGGTGCAGAATCAGGTATGCCTATGGCTCACTATGAACTTCACGCATGGATTGTACTATTGCTTGGGTGGTTATTTTTACCATTCTACATGAGAAGTGGTGCTTTTACAATGCCCGAATTTTTGGAAAAAAGATTTGACTCTAGGTCTCGCTGGTTCTTATCAATCTTCTCTATTTTTGGTTATGTGCTCACCAAAGTAAGTGTCACTATTTATGCAGGGGGTATCGTTGTTTCTCAATTGTTGAATATTCCAT
>JAKQLF010000012.1 GCA_029567325.1 Bacteroidota bacterium
AGCCTATTATGATACTTATTTCAAACCAAATAATGCCTATCTCATCATAGTGGGTGATATTACCCTTGCTGAAGCGAAAATGCAAGCTGAAAAGTATTTTGGCGCTTGGCAAAAAGGTAATTTACCAAAGGAAGCACAACCAATGGTGAAAGGACCTCAAGGTAGAAGAGTGATCATAGGAAACAAGGATGGAGCTGTTCAATCTGTCATCAATTTGACCTATCCAATAGATTATAAACCTGGAAGCCCAGATGCAGCAGCTGCTACAGTTATGAATAGCATTTTAGGTGGAGGTGTCTTCTCTGGCAGATTGATGCAAAATCTTAGAGAAGATAAGGCTTATACGTATGGGGCAAGATCAGCTTTGAGTTCGGATGAATTGATTGGAAGCTTTTCTGCAAATGCTAGTGTGCGAAATGAAGTTACAGATAGTTCAGTCTACCAGTTTTTATATGAATTGGAAGGGATGAGCACAAGACCCCCAACTCCTGAAATTTTACAGTTGGTAAAAAACAGTCTTTCTGGGTCGTTTGCTAGAAGTCTTGAAAGCCCACAAACCATTGCAAACTTTGCGAGGAATATTTATAAATATAATTTGCCAAAGGATTATTATGAGACCTACCTCAGTCGATTAGAAGCAGTAGGATTACCTGAAGTCAATGCAGCTGTACAAAAATACATCAAACCAAATGATGTCAATATCGTGGTTGTTGGTAACAAAGAGGCAATTGCTGAAAAATTATTGCCTTTTGATTCTGATGGCGAAATTGAATATTATGATGCATTTGGAATGAAATTGGATGTAAATAAATCTGCTTTACCAGAGGGTGTTACAGGTGCTTCTGTCATCAGCGATTATTTGGAAGCAATAGGTGGAAAGTCAAAATTGATGTCTGTAAAAGGTTTGCAATCTGTAGGAAGTCTTTCAGTAATGGGACAAAATGCAACCGTCACTGCAAAACAAGCAGAGCCTGATAAATTGGCGATCATTATGTCTATGAATGGTATGAATTTACTAGAACAAGTAATGAATGGGGATAAAGGCGTGATTGGTCAAATGGGACAGAAAAAAGCCATTGCAAAAGGGGATCCAACTTTCGATGCGATGAAAGACCAAATTACCATATTTGAACAATTATTATATAGCCAAAAGGACTATGTAGTGGAAGTAAAGGAGATCGAATTGGTTGACGGTGAAAATTGTTACAAAGTAATGGTTACCAAACCTGGAGGATCAGTGGTGACGCAATATTACTCCATCAAAAATAATCTATTGATAAAGTCGGTTTCGACCAACGGAACTGGTGAAACTGCAACAACTGTCATCACACAATTCAAAGATTACAAAAATGTTGATGGAATTATGATGCCTTTCAACACCATTGTAACAGGAGCCGCTCCATTTGAACTGAATACCAAGATTTCTGAAATTAAAATCAACCCTTCCTTTACGGATGCAGATTTTAAAGTAGAATAGATTTATAAGTTAGTTAGTTGATATAAAAGGATTTTCCAATTGGAGAATCCTTTTTTATTTTTATACTTTAATTGAATAATTATCAAAGCATTTCAACTTCAGAGACAGAAAGTCCCATTGTCTCGGCAATTTCTTCATTGGTAAAATGTCCAGATTTTTTCAACTTTTGAACGGCTTTTTTTATTTTATCCTCCCATTTTGCTTTTTCACGAGCTTCCCCTCTTTCTTCAGCGTCTTCCCTAAACATTTCTTCAGTACGAATGGCGTCCAGAACTGTAAGTTTCTTCAGTGAATATGAAAATAATGCTAATCTTGGAAGTACATTCAATAATTTCAAAGATCAAGTTGTTGTATATTTCTGATATACTGCACTTTGGAAAGCAATTTTTCTTTAAAGCACCTATTTTTGAATTTCTGCTTGTTTTATGAAAAGTGTTATCTCTATAAAATGCAAAATTAGAAAGTAATGAAAGTAATCAGAGTGACGTGTGCAATCATTCAGCAAAGCAATCAAATTTTAGTGACACAGCGAAGCGCTCAAATGTCCCTTCCATGTAAATGGGAATTTCCTGGTGGTAAAATCGAAGTTGGTGAAGATGAAGAGACATGTATTCTTAGAGAAATCAAAGAAGAATTAGGTATAGACATTAAACTCTTAGGTAAGCTACCATCAAATACACATGATTATGGTAATATTATAATCGAATTGATTCCTTTCAGGGCCAAATATTTAGGAGGTTCCATAGATTTAAAAGAACACATGGATTATGCATGGCTAACTTTTGATGAATTGGGAAATTTGGATTGGGCACCAGCGGATATTCCCATAGTAGAAAGTGTCATACAGCATAAATCTGGAAGGTCATGATTGTTCTGATCAGAATATTTCGTTAATTTGCCTTACTAAAATGTGAAATCGATGAATGACCAAGGTGCCCATGATGTGAAAGTTTATATCTCAACTTTTTCTGAGGCTTTTCAAAACAGAATGATCAAAGTGAGGGATTTAATATTGCAACACGCCCCAGAAGCTGAAGAATCAATCAGTTATGGCATTCCTTCTTACAAAACATTTGGAAGACCTCTGATTTACTTTGCAGGATTTAAAAACCATATTGGCCTTTATGCCACTCCTTCTGGTCATGAAAAGTTTGAAAAAGAATTATCTAAATACAAACAGGGTAGGGGATCCGTGCAATTTTTAATGAAAGAGGAAATGCCTTATGATTTGATAGAACAGATCATCAAGTTTAGGGTAAATGAGAATGCCAGTAAGTTTGGTAAATAATACTTATTGGTAATAATCTAAAAAAAATAACCATTAACCATTAACATTCAATTCCTTTCAGGAGCAATATGGCAATTTAGCAATTTAGTTGTTCCATAATTTCTATTTATATAAACTTGATAATTTTCTGTTTTCATCAAGTAGGTTTTTCTTTTCGCTTTCAGAATAGCCAAAATCTTCTTTAAATCCTCTTTTTAAAAACATAGGGAAAAATGAAAAGGTTGATTGCTAAAATTATATAAAATCACCCCAATAACTCTTTTACCCAAAACTTTTCCCAGCCTAGTACATCATCATCTTTGTTGAGATAGAATTCTACTAAATCTACCCCTTTTAAGATTTCATTCTGCAACCACTCGTGTGCTTTTTTCATAGGAAAAACTCGCGGACTTGGGGAATGAAAATAATATTTATCGAAAAGATTTTTTAATGGATTTTCAGAAATTTCAATCAAACTTCCACCCGCACGGCTGCCCCACCAATCGTCTTCAGCAACAACTATATTTCCATCTTTTTCAAGTGATTCGTGGAAATCTGTGTGATTAATACAGTTGCCTTTTACCAGTAATTTTTGACTATTTTTCATTGGCTTTCGTACTGAAATTTCCAATAAAACAATTTCTAGGTTCTGTATATAATCCTTTCTATCCATAAAATACATGGCCCCAATAATAGTCATTGCTTCTACTCCTGTAAGCAAACTTTGATAACGATAAACAGCTAACTGATTGAGATGGTTTTTTATTTGGTTGCTTAAATGTATAGGCAAATGGTAGGGTGTTGTTATGTTCTCCTTTGAAAATATTGCTTTTTGCTGATTTCTTAGAAACACATCTAATAGATTCATTTGCTCAAAACCATACGCTTCGCTCAATGGATTTTGTGTATGAAGCAAATCGAAAAAATAGATTTCGGGAATATTTGGATTATTGGTTAGTCGTTTTACCTCCATTAAGTATAAATAAAGTTTATGCTCAGCCTCGGAGGTGCGTGGAATAATTAAGGTATTCAGAAATGACCATTTTCCAGACAGGATTTCATGAAAAATGGATTTGGTACGTTGGTCAAAAACAGGTTCCATGTATTGGTCTGAGCCTTTAAAATCGGTAATATTGGCATCAACCAGAGTTGGGTAAAATCCAGCAGTTTCTATCAATTCAATAGGGACCGTATTTGAAGTGTAACCAATTACGGGTACACCCGCTTTGTGCTTTTCTAAGGCTGTAAACGTCCGATTTTGGTAGTGGAATTCTAATATTTTTAATGATTCTGACATTTCTATATATTTTAGAAATTGCATTGCAAAGTCTCTTCAAACAAATTGATTTCCAAATTATTTTTTAACCTTATTTCTTATAAAATCCTCTATCAAATCTCGCATCTCTTGCTGGTTCCAATTTCTGCCATCTACCATATCTGCCCAAATTTCGATAGTTGGAACACCTACTTTCTCCAAGGCATGGGTAATAAAATAACTACCAGTAACTGACGGGCGTGTGCCTTTTGGTATCAACACTATTGCAGCATCAATTCTATTTTTTTGAGCTTGATGAGCCATCCATTCATTGGCCCAAGGTGGGTTATGTAACTGTTCATTCATGCTTACAATACGACTGGCGAGGGTTCGCATGGGGTCTTCGAGACCGTAACGGATATAGCCATCTGGCCCAAATGCCAAATACATCGACCATACGAAAACTGCTCCAAATTCTTCTTCAAAAGCTGTGTAAAAACCAGTGTCGTGCCATAGTCCTGCACCAACCCACATCAATCTGATTTGCTCATTTTCACAAGCTGCCACGTTATTTTCGACCCTATATCTTACCTCATCTCTAAACTTTTTGGCATGATTGATAGCCCATTCGCTTCCTCTATGCCATTGGCAGGTCATGACGTTTGAGATTTGTTCTGCCATCCGTACAGGCGATTTTGGGGCCGTGGCAATCATTTCACAAACTTCTTCAAAAATCTCTTCTTGGAGGTTTACCCCATCCATCAAAGTTTTCAACTCATTGATATTGAATTTTTTACCTGTTATTTTCTCCAATTCACCAATCAAACCGTACAGCTGTTTGGTCATAAAATCTAGACGATGGGGTTGAAATAATTGCTCCCAGTTGTTTCGGCTCATTTGCCACCATTTTGGTGGTAAAGCAGTATTGGCAGTACTGTCTAGCGGATAAAAAGTTGTCCCAAACTTCTCTGCCCAAATTTCAAAAATACGCTGAATACAATCGCATGTGAGTCGGGCCGACATGATGGCAGGCTTTGGAAGGCCTCCCCATGGAGCGATTTCTGGTTTGTCATCAAGCGTACCGACCAAACCCAAACTACAATAACTGCATAGGTTTTCGCTAAACCCCATTTCCTTGCGTCTGTCCAAGTAGTATCCTGATAGTTTTTTGGCTGAAATAATAGCAGCCCACCACTGATTACTTACCACAGGTAAACCCATCAATGAAAATAATTCGAGTGGCATATCGGCTTGGGTAATGGCATAAGGTTTATTTTCTTCAAATACGTCCTTTCGCAATTGAGTAAACCAGGCCTTTTGGTATTCAGCTGCTTCGATGGTGCATTTTAGTTGTTTTTCGTTGGTATTCGACATAATTATTCTGGTTGCACGGATACAGTATTCTTATCTTTTTCTGCAAAAAATGAGGTATTGAAGCCTGCTTCTTTGGTTATTTTTTCAATGTATTCGATCGTTTCTTTACCTTTTTCAATATCCAAAACTCTTGGATTTCCATCTTTCTCAATCCAACAAGGAATAAAACCTACTTTTTTGATTCCATTTTTACCAAATTCCACACTGGCAATCATCGTATGTCGTGATTCTGGATGAAAGGGGTAGTTCGAGTAATTGGGTATTGGCTCAAATCCAAAAAGTTTGGTGCGTTTTTTTGCCCATTCCAAGCGTTCAGGACTTGCATTTTCTTCCACGTTTAAGGCTTTTGTAACGGTTGCAAAATTTCCTAATCCATGGAAAATAGGCTTTCCTTTATAAAACTCAATGCCTTTGAGGATATGAGCATGATGCCCCACAATGACATCAGCTCCTGATTCAATGGCTGCTTTGCACACCTGTCGCTCATACATGGCAATATCTATTGGTGTATGTACCAAGCCTTTGTGTAAAGCCACAACTACAAAATCTACCTGTTTTTTTAGGTTTTCGATGTCCGTCTGCATCATTTCCAAAGAAACTGGCTCAGCAAAAGTGAAAACTTCGGGCTTTCCACCTGGGTTGGCATTGTTGAGTTCGTAATGCGTAATAACCTTAACATATGCCACGCCTGCTTTTTTTTCGTTTGCCCACGATTCTTTTGGTCCTACACAGTTGTAGCTCAAAAAGCCAATTTTGATATCTTCTTTCTCGAAAATGGCAGGACATCGCGCTTCATCGAGGTTCATTCCTGCACCAGAAGTTTTGATGTTGAGCGAGTGCAGTTTATTAATAGTATCTTCAACACCCTCATTTCCTGCGTCGAAAAAATGGTTTCCGGCCAATGTAATACCATGAAAACCTGCATTTTTTAAAGCATCCAAATGTTCAATTTTGGCAGGGGGGGCAGGTATGTCAAAATGCGATTCCTTACCTCGATTTGTATGTGGTACTTCCACTTGCCCAACCAACACATCGGCAGTTTTCAAGACATCTCTTACCTCATCAAACAGCAGATCTGGATTGGGTTCATCGAGTATCAAATCACCAACTAAAAATACCTTCATCTATGCTTTTACAAATTTTTTCAAAATAAATATTCCTACTAATGCGATACTTACAATAGTCATGATAAAAAACCAACCTGCGTCAAATGCCCCTGTTTTATCACGTAAAATACCTAAAAGTTGAGGACCCAGATAAGCTGATATCCCTGTCAATAAACTTATGAGCCCCATTACATTACCGGTTTCCTTGCCTTTTACTACTTCGCCGGCAATACTATAATTTTGATTTGTACATGCAAAACTAGACGCCAATACCAAAATAGCTGCATAGGTAAAGACAGTTTGGTTTTTGCTACTTAAAAAATACAGAGACACAATACTGATGGTCGTGAGTGTGATCACCGTCCACCATTTGCTGTATTTATCGGAACAATAGCCAGCAAAAAGATTTACTGGAATCGCCAACAAATATCCTAAACTGATAATCCATGCCGTTTCTGTTTTTTTCATTCCAAAAATGGCATCGGCAGCAGATGGTACAAAGTAAGTAATGGTCAATGATGACATACCTGCCATTGATATTACCAAGCCCAAACCCCATACAAAGGGAAGTTTGAATGCGTTTACAGTTGATTTTTCGGACTCATTACCCACTTGATGCAAAGTACCCACTTGTCCTTGCGATTGTCGGGTGTAAAAAAAATATATTACAATTAGGCTCAATAAATCTGTAACAATGTATCCTGCGAAGCCATATCTCCAACCAAATCGCTCCGCTAAGCCGCCTGCCAAAGGAGCCCCAATAACCGATGCTAGAGAGGCTACTGCACCCACAATTCCCATTACTCTTCCTTTGAGATGTGAAGGTGCTGTTAGAGATACTGCAGTCAATATTGCGATGAAACAAAAACGATAACCGCCAATCCAAATGGCACGATTGACTAATGCAGATGTGAAGTTGGCAGATTGACTCAGCAAGAATAAACCTAGAATTACAATCGTACTACCTACAAGTAAGACATTTTTTTCACCCCATCTTTTAATCGCAAGACCTGTAGGGACGCTAAACAATATGGCGATGATTCCATACATCCCAGTAAATAGACCTATTTGCGAATAACTAAGACCAAATTCTGTTTGTATAGAAGGCAGCAATGGAGAAAAACCCAAATTTGACATTTGCAAGCATAGCATAGCAAAAAGTGCAGCTATGAAAGGCATTACCCATTTTTTGGAAGATTGTATTTCCATAAAAATATATTATTAATGGTTGTGTAATGGTTCCAAGAGTTTATCTAAAATTTTTGGTTTCAATACGCCAACCATCTTTTCCACACCAGTAGCAATTTTGACCTACAAAGAGTTTTGTATTTTCCGTTTTACCTTTGAGCTGCCAGTCCAGCCAGTTGAGCACAAGTGGCGAAAATGCACCACCATGTGGCTGGTTATAGGTGCCGCCATGACCTACATTGAGATTTGACATCACAATCGGTACATGGTTGATAAGTTTAAAATCATCCATAGCATTATTATATGCAATATCAGTGCTATCACCTATAACATAGAGAGTAGGAGTGTGATGACTATTGAGCTTTTCTTTGGTTACTGCTGGCATTCCGGGCATACCCGAAGAAGCACCTCCATTTAATACTCCGCTATTCATCACCATGACAGTTTTAAATCTAGAGTCACCAGCTGCTTCTATGGTTTGTAGACCACCGCAGCTCATGCCTGCAACTGCTGTATTACTGAGATCAACTTTTTGATAATAAGGACTATTTTTATCATTATTTTGTGCCATGAGCCAGTCAAGCCCTTCCAACAAATTTGCCGAAGTAGTGCGTATTTTACGGTCTTCTTCTTTCATTTTTTCCCCGCTGGCTATAAATGGACCAATTGCTACGATAATGTACCCATGCGAGGCTATTTCATTTAAAAAGTTTTGATGCCCTTCTGATGAATTGGCACAACCCCCGTTGCCCCAAACCATAACTGGTAGCTTTGCTATTTTACTGAGGTCAGCTGGACGATAGACAGCATGATTAGGAAGCGTTTTTTCTCCTATAACTATAGCTTTAAGAGGTCCTGAGCCACCATCTTCCAGCACTTTGGTATTTTGTGAATATGCTTTTATGCAAAGTAAAAATGCCGCAGCTGAGAGTATAACTAATTTTTTCATTGCTTTATAGATTTTAAATATTTTTATATTGCTTTGTTTGCCTTTAAATCTGTAATCTCTTGTTCAGAAAAACCCAACATTGTACCGTAAATACTGCCATTGTGTTGGCCTAATGTTGGTGCCATTTTTTCAAAACCTACTGTTGAATGAGATAAACGAATGGGTATGCCCATACCGAGCACATCATCTGTATTACCATAAATGGGATGCTCTACGGGTAATGTTTCTCCTCGCTCTATTACGGCTGAGTCCCTCACAGCCTCTTTGGGACTACGCACCTCGGCGGTGGGGACATTATTATTGTTAAAAAGCTCGACGAGGTAAGCTGTACTGTGCTGCTTAGTAAAATGCTCAATGATTTGATTGAGCTCTTTTTCGTTTTTGACGCGACTGTCTCTTGAATTAAATCGGTCGTCTTTCGCTAGATCTGACTGCTCTATAACCCTAAAAAGGTTTCTTGCAAAAACCTCAGTGGGTGCTGCAATGGAAATGAAACCATCCTTACTCGGAAACATACCAAATGGAGCCAATCGAGGCACGGTAGTGCCAGTGCGTTGCGAAACTCCACACCGTTCTAAAATATCAAATGGTTCACAGGCCACCATACTGGTGAGTACGCCTAGCATAGAAATATCTACATACTGCCCAATTCCTGTACTATGACGGTTTTGTAAAGCCGCCAAAATACCAATCACGCCGAAAAGTGGAGCATTCATATCGGCAAATGGAACTCCAATTCGAATTGGCGGGTCAGTTTCTGCACCTGATGTCATCATAACACCGCTGAGAGCCTGAATAATAGAATCCATTGCCTTGCGGTCGCCCGTGTTTTCACTACTTCCAAAACCTGTAATGGCGCAATAAATTATTTTTGGATTGACAGACTTGGCAAAATTGTAACCAAAACCCAATTTATCCATCACACCTTTGCTGAAATTTTCTACAATAATATCTGCTTTAGCTATCAATTTTATGAGAATTTGCTTAGCCTCAGGGTGCTTCATATTTAGCGTGATGCTTTCTTTATCTCGCAGCCGATTTAAAGCTGAAATCGAAAAATCATCGTCATGCTCTTTGGTTAAAGAAACACCATTTTTGCCCAAATACGGTGAATTATTTCGGCAAACATCACCACCCTCAGGGTTTTCAATTTTTATGACCCTTGCACCCAAACCAGCCAAAAGAAAAGTTGCATATGGACCTGCCAATGCAATGGTGAAATCTAAAACAGTGAGGCCTTCTAATGGGCGTTTATTGTTCATCTATTATGTAATTGTTTATTGAAAAAATCAAAAACCGAAGGGAAAATTAGTGAGGTCATTTCACCATGATTTGCTTCCACTTCTTTATATTGAATGTTAAAATGTTCTTTTTTGAGATAATTGTAGAGTAATCTACTACTTTCAAGCGATGGTGTAGCACCCGTTCCTTCACTCATAAAAATTGGTGTTGTTTTTAAATTTGACCAAGGATAGGTACTTTCATCAATAAAAGGTCCTGACATTGGGGCAATGGCCTTCCATTTATCAGCATATTTTGCACCTAAATACCAAGTGCCACCACTGCCCATCGAATGACCTGCCAAGAAAATATTCTTTGCGTCTGGCTGGTATTCTTGCATCACGATTTCTAAAACAGTAAGCACTTCTTTTTCGCTCAAAGCCAATAGTTTTTGTCGGGTGGTGTCAGTGGCAAAAGCGCTTTTTTGCTTGGCTTGTTCATCGGGTTTTCCATACACGGCGGGCAGTCTCAAAGGCGTTCCATAGGCACCCAATGGAGAAAAGCCAAGCGGCGAAAGGACTATAAAACCATATTTTTCAGCCAGTAATAGACTGATTTTATTATTGTTTTCCACCAAAGAATTTTCACTGCCACCACCTCCATGAAGTACAATCACCAATGGTGTTTTACCCGGTTTATAGGCAAATGGTACATATAACCTATAAGGCATTTTTTGACCGGTTTCGGCAAAAATATAACTGCGTTTGAGGTTGCCCTTTGCCTGAAAACTTGAATCCGTTTTCAATTCTGGAATTTGGATATGAGCCAAGGTTTTCATTTCTTCCTCCAATTTTTCCTGAAAACCTGAGGTAGGTTGTGCAAGAACTTGGGTACAAACAAGTGTAGCGAAGAATATTAAAGATTTAACTATTTTTTCCATGTTTATAGTGACTATTTTTTTAAAATTCCTGCCGATACCAACCAATTTAAAAACAATTCAGACCAAGCGTCTACTGGTTTTCCTTGTTTTTCAATACTATAACCGCCTGTTGCTCCACTAAATAGGTGGATTTCAGCGTTTTTTTGTGATTTTTTCCACTCCATAAACAATGCCATGCAGCCGGCAGCCACATTGGGGTGGTCAATATTGGAACACACAAACAAAGGAGGAGCATTTTGTGGCACGTTTACATCAATCAAAGATGGACCGTAATTTACAGCTAAAAAGTTCGGACGAGAATCTTCGGAAGTGTACAGCACCGTTTGTGCTATGGCCACGCCGCCACCTGCGGAAAAACCCAAAAAGCCAACTTTATTTGGGTCAATATTCCAAGCTTGGGCGTGTTTTCTGACTTCCATAATAGCCTCATTGGCATCTGCAGCCGCTTTGTACACAATGTCAGTACCTTCTGGCACGGTAGATGGATTTGCATTGGCTTTATTGAAATTCTGAAAATCCTGGATTTCTACTTTAAATGCAGCTCCAAAGGGCTTTGAAGGGTCTTTTGTTGAAGGCATCTGGGAATTGTCCATCAAGCGATATTTTAATCCTATAGCCGCTATACCTCTTTCGTTGAGCCACTTTGCCATTTTTAATACATCGTTATTCCAGCCCAATATCCGCATGGCGCCACCCGGGCAAAGAATAACCGCCACACCTGTTGCTTTGCTGGCTTCGGGCAAATATATCGTGATACTTGGCTCAGTTACTTGGCTAATCATGTTGATTTCTCCCGTAGCTGCATATGTAATTTTTTCGCTATTGGTTGGGCTGTGTTCTTTCACTTTCAGATTTATAATTTCTTGTGCAAAAGCCATTTCCCCCAATAAAAAAATACTAAATGTGATTAACTTTCTCATATAATTCAATTAAAAAATAAGAATTTCAGCCCTTCGTTTTCCTACATCAATGATACCATCGGCTTTTTCTGGGTTAGTTTTTATAGCCAGTTTTATATGCTCTTTGGCAAAACCCAATCCTTCAAAAATATCATAAAGTTTACCTGCACGTAGTTCTGCAATTTCCTCTTTTTCTATTAATTTTTGACCATTAGATAGTAATGTTGTGCCTCTAAAAGTTTTAATTACAATGTTTTTTAAACCGTTCACCTTTGCAATTCTAACCACTTCACCCACAATTCGAGTTTTATGCAGAGATAGAAAATCGCTATCAAAGTCAAATAAAATTGTAAAATTTCTGGTATCATCAGCGAATGGCGCATTTTCAGGATATGGAATGGGCGGCGGCGGCTCAAGTCCGTCTTGGGCCGGCAACAAAGTATTACAACTGAGGTCTAATTCAGGCATTACCGAAATCGTAACTGGCTCTAAAACAATGCCTCCGCAAAGCCTACTGCCGTCTTTTATCCTGCCCTCTACTAATACTTGGTGTTTGAGCTGTGGTGGATAAAACAGACTACCGCTTCGCCCTTGTTGACCTAAATAATAAGTTTCACCATTATATTCAACCAGCCAACAAGGAAAGGTTTTAGAATCTCTGATGATGGGGCAGGTGAGGAAATTTCGGATTTCGGATTTCGGATTTCGGGTTTTTTGTTGTGCAAAAATCGCAGAAATAAATAAGGAATTAAAAAGCATTAAAACCAAAATATTTGTCAATCTTAATTTAAAAATCCTTACCTGTAAGTCTCCAATCGATATTTCTAAATTCATCATAGGACACTTAAAAAATTAACTAAATCTGTTTTTTCTTGCTCAGTATATTTGATGTCGAAACGTCTGTCATAATAGTCTACCAACTCATGAAGGGTTTTTGCCGACCCATTTACAAAATATGGAGCTCTGGCTGATAAACCTCTGAATTGTTGCATTACTATTGAGCCAATGTCGATACATTTTCCTGAAATCAATGCCCTTCCAGGGTCTGTAGTGTAAATAACTCTTCCCAAAAATGGATGTGGTGCAGCATTTTTATTGCATGTGCATTTAAATATCGGCAAGTCTGACTTTTGATTAGCCAAGTGGTTTTCTGTCCAGGTAGGGTAGGTTGTTGTTCCCAAATCTACCCAACCTGGGGCTAGGTCCTGGGCAGTCATTTGACCATTATGGCAAGTAGCGCAACTTCTTCTTACCGGATTGCCTAAGCCTAAGCTATTGATATGCGTAGCATCTCGAATCCAAAACTCACGAAACATAAAAATATCATTGCCTCTGGCGACAGATTCTCTGAAATCCTTTTGCTCGGCATTGAGACTTTGCGGCATGGTTTCTTTATTTTTCCAATTATTGAACCAATGAAAAATAGGGTCACGGTTGTTATTGGCTAGTATGTGTACTTTCCCAGCCTTCATGTTATGTGGGCCCAATCCAGCTGGTTCGCCATTTTCTACAAGCTTGCCGCCCCATTTATCGTGGCTTTGAGCCATAAATAGTTTGTTTTGAAAATCTAAGATTTGTTTTAGCTGAACATCTGTCAGTGTATTATGACCTTGTAAATGACCAAAGTAGGCATCAAGAGCTTGTTGTTTTTGGGTATAGTGTCGAGAGTCTGCCATCATGTTCATGCCTACTACTTTTCCGGTTTCGGGGTCAGTAACGGCGAGCGTACCCGTTTTGATATTGAATACAGGATCGGGCGACATCACATAAGTCATATTGGCTACAGATCGAGGTCGACGAAAAACCGATATGTTACCATTTTCCAAGCCCAATTCGGGATCAACATTTACACCCGTTGGGTCACTTACAACTTCTATCGAAAATTCAGGTTTTATAGTTTTCCCATTATCCGTCTTTACAGGCCATGGAAGTGAAATTCTAAACAAGCCTCTTTTCAACAATAACGAATGAGAACTTTCCAATTGTTGGGGAAGTTTTGGATTATTTGAGCCGTCAATAGCGGCAAATATTGGGTCTTGACCTTGTGTCTCATTCCATCTTTGTTGTAAACTTTGTGTGGAAACGCTCATTGCATCTTTGGGTTGGTGACAACTCACACATGCACGACCATTTGTACCCAATGGCTCAAAGAATGGATGGCCTTCCATATTGATGTCACCGTCAACATTCACATAGCCTAACGTTCCATTTGGATTGGAAAACGCAACTTCTGCCGGTAATATTCCGCCTTTTCCTGGTTGTATCCATGAATTTTCGTTGTCGCTTACCCATGATAAAAGTCCAACCAAAAAAATTACATGCAAAACAAAAGTTTTAATTTTCATATTTTTAATAAAAATTCTGAAAGATCTTTGCACCAGATCATACAGATTTAAATGATTAACGACTCTAAATTTCTTCTAAAAACTATCAGACTTTCACAGTGAAATTCCACAAATTCAAGTTGATTTTTATTTGTTTTTAGGTTTTAAAATTTCATAAAATTGGTTTAATATTTTCAAAGACTTTTATTATTTTACGCCAATTTAATATTATGAAGTCAAAATTTTTAGAGCCCATAAAAAAGCAAGAAATACGTAAAACTATTGATGATTTTACTGAGGGCGTTTATTGTCATAGTAGGAGTGTTGGTGAAAAAGTAATACCGATGCACTATCATGAAAATAAATATCAATTGATGTATACAGAAGGCAAATGTGTAAGAATTTATTATCAATTGAAGGAGGAAGTTAGGACATTATTTGTTCCAGCCAGACATTTTGCCTGGGTACCTAGAGGTGTGTTTCATAGTGTAGAGGCAAACCATTCAGATTTTGTTATGACAAGTATATTTTATATCAATGTATTGGAAGGTGAATTTTATAATAACGTGGGTGTCTATGCAGCAAACAATTTACTCATTGAATTATTAAATTATGTCCAGGATTGGGATGGAATTGTACTGAGAAATGATGAAAAAAAATATTCCGCATTATGGACAATCATGTGTATCCTAGCAGATAGTTACAGTCGCAGATTACCAATTGAATTGCCTGTTGCTAAACATGATAGATTACAACAAATTCTTAATTTTTTGCAAGATCAACTCAATGAGCAAATAAATATTGGTATGATTGCAAATAAATTTGGTTTTAGTGAGCGGTCTTTACAGAGATTATTTCAAACTGAATTAAATTTATCCTATGCCCATTATTTAAAAACATTGCGAGTCGTTAGAGCTATTGAGCTACTATCTTCAACTGATTTAAGTATCAATGAAATAGCGTATAAAGTAGGATATGAAAGTTTTCCGACATTTAGCAATACATTTTTGGACGTAGTTGGTGTACGCCCAAAAGTTTATAGAAAATAGAGGATGGTTATTCTTAGATTTTCTCTAACACTACAGCATACCCCATTCCCACACCTACACACATAGCTACCAAAGCATATTTTTTTTGAGATTTTATAAGCTGCTGCATGGCTGAATGAATGATACGTGTACCCGACATACCTAAAGGATGCCCCAATGCTATGGCACCTCCATTTGGATTTATTCTTGGGTCATTATCATCTAACCCCAACAGTCTACACACGGCTAAGCACTGTGCTGCAAAAGCCTCATTAAATTCTATAATATCAATATCATCCAGGGATAACCCAGCTTTTAGGAGGGCTTTTTTGCTGGCTTCTACGGGGCCTATCCCCATAATCCGAGGTTCTACACCTACTACCGCAGACGACACCAATCGTGCTTTTGGGATAAGGTCATACTGCTTTATGGTTATTTCTGAAGCTAATAACATAGCAGCTGCTCCATCATTAAGCCCTGCTGAATTGCCAGCTGTAACGGTGCCGTTTTCTTTTTTAAAGGCAGGCTTTAGCTTTGCTAAAATCTCAAGGGTGGTATTGCCTTTTACAAACTCATCATGGTCAAAAATCGTTATGTTTCCTTTTTTATCAACCAATTCTACAGCAACTATTTCTTTGGTTAATTCACCATTCTGCTGAGCAGCAAAGGCTTTTTGCTGTGAGCGATAGGCAAATAAATCTTGGTCTTCACGACTTATATGGTACATTTCTGCTAAGTTTTCGGCTGTCACGCCCATAGTATCAGTGCCATAAAGGTTATGCATTTGTGGATTCACAAATCGCCAGCCAAAACTCGAATCAAAAAGTTGCACATCACCGCCAAAGGGTTTAGAAGATTTACTCATTACCAAAGGGCCTCGGGTCATGTGTTCCACCCCTCCAGCTATGAATAAATCGCCATCACCAGCTTTTATAGCCCGGGCTGCTTGCACTATTGCAGACATTCCAGAGGAGCAAAGACGATTAACTGTTTCACCGGGTACAGTAACAGGTAATCCAGCGAGTAATAATGCCATTCGGGCAACATTCCTATTGTCTTCCCCCGCTTGATTATGACAGCCTAATATAACATCATCAATGGCATCTAAAGGCAAATTAGGGTTTCTCTTGATCAGCTGCTTTATGGGCAAAGCGGCCAAATCATCGGCCCTTACTGACGAAAGGCTACCACCAAAACTACCTATTGGAGTTCGTATTGCATCTATAATATAGGCTTGTTTCATAA
>JAKQLF010000014.1 GCA_029567325.1 Bacteroidota bacterium
TAGGCAATACTCCTAATTGTAATGCATTATCCCAGAAACTATCAAAAGTGGCAAATTCTGACTGAGCAGCAAAAGCCGTTGCTTGCCAATTAGCCTTTAAATATTCAAAATATGGTTGATCACTTGCAACCATGTTAGCACTTTGTGCCCAGGTAAGGTAGGAAAGTTCTGCCTGTCTGGAATCAAAAAGAGGTGCAATGGTTGGTTGGATCAAACTGATTGTTGTTGCTGTAGGCTGCGCATCACCCCAAGACTCTAAGAAATGAGGCTTTGTAGCAATGTAATCACAAAGACTTGATGTTTCGTCTTTACTCAATCCTATCGCTACCTTTGTTTTTACCTTAGCCAATGCAGTTGCAAATTCTTTACCTTTGGCTTGGCTGTAAACTGGGTTCGCACCATCCACTATGAGTAAGTCAACGCTACCTGCCTTCATTTCAGCTAATAAAGCTGCAAAACCAGCATCATCCCCTTGTTTGGTGAGGATTGCTTGTGAAAAGTCAATAGTAGCGCCATAATTTGTAAGCGTATTATTGATGGCATTGATCAATAACTGTTCTGCCATATTATTAGAGCCAGAAACAACCAAAGATTTTCCTGCAGCAGCTTTTAATTCACCAGCCACAATAGACAATGCTTTTTTGGCTTTATCATTCAAACCTGTTGATGGTGCTCCACCCCCAACGATTTCATTATATAAGTGTGAAATGGCAGCTCCTTGCTCAGAAGGTCTTACCAAAATTCTATTATCAGCATTTGATCCTGTAAGGGTCATGCCGCTTTCCACTTGGATGTGGCGAGACATTTTAGGTGCATTGACATCCTTAATTTGTCTCATTTTTACATAATCACCTGCAAATTTTGATGGAGCAACCCATGTGCCCAAGAAATCAGCACCAAAACTTACAATTACTTCAGCTTTGTCAAAATGATAACCCGGGATAACCCTCACTCCAAAACTTGCTTGGTTAGCATCCAATAAACCAGCATATGATTGATCATCGATGCTCACCACTTTTGTGCTTGGATATTTTGCCACAAATTCACCCAAGGCTTTATTACCTGTCGGGCTGATGGTTGTAGACTTCAAAATTCTAACGTTGGTTGCAGCTGCCAAACTTTTGATCATATCAGCATCTAAATCTGCCCAACTTACTGCCATATAATCGTTACCAGATTTTTTGATTGGCGTTGCAAGTCTGTTGGTATCATATAGACCCAAAACAGAAGCTTGCACTCTGGCTGAAGTACTGCCCCAGCCAGCAGGTGCCAAGTCATTACCTTCTATTTTAATAGGTCGGCCATCTCTGGTCTTTACCAATATAGCTGCGTAATCACCTCCATCTACATAAGAAGAAGCATAATAGGTTGCAACACCAGGAACAATAGCATCAGGTTTTACCACATACGGAATTGCTCTTTTTACAGGAATATCACATCCTGCTGCCATGGTTGCTGCTCCTAGGCCAAATCCCAAATACTTAAGGAAGTCTCTTCTATTGGAAGCAAATAGATTTTGATTGCGCTCATCAGATACACTTTCAACAAGTGAAAATTCCTGATTTGCCAACTCAATGAATTTGTCTCCATTTTCCAGGTCTTCCTGGCCTATCCAGATATTAGTTTGTACTTTTTCCATTATATATCAAGTAGAACTTTTCTAAAATAATTTTTAATTCGTGATCTGAATCTATTAGTAGTGACATTTTTGACACTCCAATCCTCCAATATCAGATACGGTTACTTTTTCTCTGGTACCATCCTTCAACTCCTTGTGGAATTGCTCATAACTATTATAGTAAGGATTATCGGTAAATTTCACGTCTGTTTCTCTGTGACAATTGATACACCAGCCCATAGATAAAGGTGAATGTTGTTTTACAACTTCCATATTTTGCACTTCACCATGACAGGTTTGGCAAGCTACCTTTCCTACAGATACGTGCTGTGCGTGATTGAAATATACGTGATCTGGAAGACCATGTACTCTTACCCACTCTATAGGTCCTTGCACTTTTTTCTTTTGATCATTGGTAAGTGACTTTACAATATTTTTCCATTGATCATCGACCAATTCTTCTCCTTCATTGTCAATAGCTGTAATGCCCTTCTCAGTAATGTAACTATCTGCTATCCAAGCTGTGTAAATGGCCTTAACGGAATCTTGAGGAAGCATGTCATAATTTTCGATATACTTATTATTGAGTGGATCGTAACCTATGGATGCAAATATTTTAGTGATTTCTGCAGTTCCATGTTTTGAACCCACTTTTATTGCTGCATGACAATTCATACAAGTATTGGCTGCAGGAATGACACTGTGCTTGGATCTTCTAGCTCCATCGTGGCAATATTGACAATCAATTTTATTGACTCCAGCGTGAGTTTCGTGTGAAAAAGCAATTGGTTGATCAGGCTCATAACCTTGTTGACGTCCCAAGTTAATAGAGTTGTTTACAGTTGTGTAACCTCCAAAGATTACAATTGCAAATAATAAAAAGCTAATGATTCCTTTTGCTTTCAAAGTCGTCCATAGTGATGGCTTGTCAAATGACACACCTTCTTTAGCTGCACTGAGTTGGTTTAAGTTACCAATGATTCTGAATAATAGGTAAGAAAGACCTGCTAAAAACGCTGCCAATAACCAATACAACCAGTTATTGCTTGCTGGTTTTTCTGTAGTTGTGGTATCTGCCGCCACTGCCGTTTTAGCTGCTGCACCATAAGTACCATCATAAGTGCCGTTGATGTATAAAAGTAATGAGCCAATTTCGTCATCGGTCAACTTTTCAAAGCTGGTCATGACCGTTGGCTTGTACTGATTCCAAAGTTCAACAGCCCTAGGATTTCCTGCAGCAATCATTGCTTGAGAATTTCTAATCCAAGCATAAAGATCTGCGTCATTTCCCCATCTAGCTTGAGAACCACCCAAAGCTGGCCCAGTCAGAGCAGTTTTCATGTTTTTGGCGTGACAAGAAGCACAATTGGCGGTAAACAAAGTTTTTCCCAAATCTGCTGAAGCTTCTGCCGAAACATTGCTGAGCGTTGTCAAAATCAAAACTGCTGCCAGAAATGATTTGAAAACGGAAAATCTCGAAATTATATTCATTTTTCTATTATTCTGAAAATCAAATGATTGAACCATAAGCTTGATAGATCCTTGTGATAATTGGGGCAAAAATAAAATTTGGCCTTGTTTAAACCAACTTGTTGAAGCGATTAAATACTATTTAGATAACGTCTAAATAAGGCAAGGAAACATAGAGAGAAATAGACCATGTGTATTTCTCAATAACGTTGACCTTTCTTATGGTAATGTCGCTTATTTACCAAATTCGTTTTTAATCAGCAATCAAAAATCGAAGATAGGTGAAACATTGCTAGTTTTGCAGCCATGAATAAAAAAATGCCAGTGATTGATATCATTATTCCCGCTTACAATGAAGAGCAAAGTGTGGGAAAGGTGATCCAGGATCTACCAAAATACGGGGTAAGGCATATCATCGTGTGTGATAACAATTCTACTGATAGGACTGCAGCTGTTGCAAGCGAAAATGGCGCTGTTGTTGTCAAAACAAATATAAAAGGATATGGTCGAGCTTGTCTATCGGGTATCGACTATATCAAAGGCTGTGAAACAAAACCAGACGTTGTCGTATTTATAGATGGTGACTATAGTGATTATCCAGAACAAATGCCAGAACTGATTTCTCCTATAATACATGACGATGTGGATTTGGTCATAGGATCAAGAGCGCTTGGTGACATGCAAAAAGGTAGCATGACCGTTCCTCAAATTTTTGGAAATTGGCTGGCTACCAATTTGATCAGATTGATTTATGGTTATGAGTTTACTGACTTAGGTCCTTTTAGGGCTATAAAGTGGGAAAAACTTTTGATTTGTGATATGGAAGACAAAGACTTTGGTTGGACAGTAGAAATGCAAGTAAAAGCTGCCAAACTTGGATTTAAAACGGGGGAATTTCCTGTTAATTATCGCAAAAGAATTGGTAAATCAAAGGTTAGTGGCACTGTGAAGGGAACTATTTTGGCAGGTCATAAGATTTTGTGGACTATTTTTAAATTGATGTAATATTGCTCATGCTCTTTATTAAAATATTAGCATACCTCTGTTTTTTAATATATACAGGCTCACTTATATATGTAGCTTTATTTTGTGTCTCACAATTCCATCTACTATATCATTACATCAGGAAAAACAACAAATCCACCTTATTATCAACTTCGGATAAAGCGCTTCCCAAGGTAACAGTGCAACTACCTATTTACAATGAAAAATATGTGGTTGAGCGTTTAGTGGATTCTATTATTGCGCTGGATTATCCAAAAGATAAATTGGAAATTCAAATACTAGATGACAGCACTGATGAGACCTTGGAATTGAGCCAAGCGAAAACCTCTTTTTACCAAAACCAAGGTTATGATATAAAGGTAATCAGGAGGTCAGATCGCACGGGTTTCAAAGCTGGTGCCCTGAAAGAAGCGATGAAAACAGCCACGGGAGAATTTATAGCCATTTTTGATGCTGACTTCATTCCAAATCCAGATTTCCTTAAGCGAACGATTCCTATTTTTGAAGATGCCCACATAGGAGTCGTACAAACACGTTGGGAACACCTCAATGAAGACTACTCAATTCTTACCAAATTACAAGCATTTCAACTCAATGTACATTTCACCATCGAGCAAAAAGGACGTGAAAATGGCAATTACTTTTTGCAATTTAATGGCACTGCAGGAATCTGGCGTAGCAAAACGATTGCCGATGCTGGTGGTTGGGAAGCAGATACGCTGACTGAAGATTTGGACCTCAGCTATCGAGCCCAATTGAAAGGCTGGAAAATTCACTACATGGTAGATGTGACCTCTCCTTCTGAATTACCGGCTGAGATGAATGGTTTGAAATCTCAACAATACCGATGGATGAAAGGCGGCGCAGAAACCGCTAGAAAATTACTTCCTTCTGTTTGGAAATCGCAACTGGGTTTGGGTGAAAAAATAGGCGCCACGGCTCATTTACTTGCCTCCAGTGTTTTTCTATTTGTTTTTGTCTTAGGACTCATCAGTGTGCCTTTACTATTTCTTATCAAACCTGCCGGAATAGATATGAGTTTTTTCACCATCTTCTTTTCTTCATTGGTCATCATCAGTCTTATTTATTTTATTGCCAATGTAGGCATTGCCTGGAAAAAACAAAACCTGCTGTGGATGATTGTAAAATTCGTGTTGATTTTTCCAATTTTCATGGCACTCAGCATGGGCTTATCATTCCATAATTCTATTGCTGTTTTGCAAGGCTTCATAGGAAAAAAGACTGATTTTGTTAGAACTCCAAAATATGGAATAAGAAAGATCACAGACAGTTTCCGCAAAGATGCTTATTTCAATTCTAAATTATCTAAACAAACGATGTTTGAAGGTGTCTTAGCTATATATTTCATCACTGCTTTTGCTGTAGGTATCATTTACCAACTCAACTACTTCCAACTTCTGCACGGCTTACTTGCTTTTGGGTATTCTCTTACGTTTTTCATCAGTGTAAAACACGCCAAATAGCCTTAAAAAGTCTTACCATATACATTCAAACTTCGATAATTGCAGAAGTTAAAACAAACAAAAGCCCATTCATTTTGTGTTTTTACTTTTCAAAAAAAAGTTACATTTGTCAGACTCAATGCAATATTTCATATGTTTTTACAAAAGTTATTGCTGCTCATTTTACCCTTTTCATGGTTTTGGGGTAATGGACCTGTAAAGGTTACCGTCTACCACCAAAAGGGTATTACAGCCAGTGGAGAACATACTGATAGTATAGGAATTCCATTTGCATCCATTTCCAGGGATTTGCTAGCCACCTACCCCATGCACAGCAAGGTAAAACTAGAAAATTGTCCTTTTGAAGGTATTTATGTGATAAAGGATAAAATGAACAAAAGAATAAAAAACACCATTGACGTATTTCTTACTGACAACAGTAAAAAATACAATCCATGTACTTGTGACCTTTCAGTCTATATCGAAGAAATAATTCCTACCGCTGTAGACTCAAGCGCAGTAAGTGGAAAGTAAAAAACACTTTTAGACACCTTGTTATCCTTGCATTAAATTTTTTTTTGAAATTCAAAAACCTACCTTGTTTATGCTTAAAGGTGCCTTAATAATAATCAGCTTTTGTTTGGTTTTTGTCCAACTTAATGGCCAGGATACGATTGCATATGACCTTACGCTACCAGAGGTCTCCATCAATCAATCCAGAATCAAGGATTACACCAAAATCCCCTTGAAATTTGAGCAAATCGACAGTGCTTATATTGCCAATAACAGAGGTTTGGGCTTAGGTGATATTTTACAAAAAACAAGTGGTCTCTTTACTGCGAGTACCGAAAATTTTTCTCAGGATATGCGTATCTCCATCAGGGGTTTTGGCATGAGGTCTGCTTTTGGTATTAGGGGTATTAAACTGATGTTGGACGGACTGCCCGAATCCACACCAGATGGTCAAGCAGATGTGGATAACATTGACCCTTCTTTACTCAGTACTGTAAACGTCCTGAAAGGTCCAGCAAGCGGTATCTATTCCAATGCATCGGGTGGTGTAATCGAAATGGCTAGTCTATGGCCTACTGGTGAAAATGAGGCATCTATCAAATCGACGGTTGGTTCTAATGGATTATTTCGAACGAGTCTTTCATATGGGCAAAACAGTACGAAGCGTAAATTATTTTTGTCCGTAGGCGGTCTTCAATACAAAGGTTTTAGGGAGTTTAGTGCCTATTCCAATTATACATTTCTGGCAAAATCCATGTTTATTTTCCCTAAAAGTACGCTCCAGTTTATTGCCAATGGTTTTCATAGTCCAGATGCTGAAGATGCTGGTGGTATTACCTTGCAACAAAGTATTGATGAACCCCGAAGTGCCCGTTTGCAAAATGTAGATTTCAGTGCAGGAGAATCGGTCAGTCAGCAAAAATTGGGAGTAATTTTTCAAAAAAAAATAAGTCTACTTAAAACATGGCAAACTACTGGCTTCGCCGCCAGAAGGACTTTCTCCAATCAACTACCTTTTGCCAACGGCGGGCAAGTCAGTTTCAACCGCGTATTTTATGGTGGTAATACCACGCTTTCTTTTTTGAATTTGCTGTCTGACTTTGGAAAACTTGATCTGGGGTTGGATATGGAGGCTCAAAATGACCACCGTACCAGGAATGATAACCTCAAAACCGATTCTGGTGAGTTGAGGCTTGATCAAAATGAATCTTTTTCAACCATTGGTTTATTTTCTAAATTCAAGGTAGGAAATAAAAAAACTACATTAGTAGCAAACGGTAGATTTGAAAGAATCAATTTATCACTTGAAGACCTTTTTTTGAGCGATGGCGACCAAGGAGGTGATCAAACTTTCTATCCTTTGAGTGGTGGTTTGGATTTCACCTTTGCTGCGTCCAAACTTTTGACCATTTCTGCATCTTCTACCACGGGGTTTGAAACTCCAACATTGACTGAAATCAGCAACAATCCCGTAGGTGGGGGCTTCGCAAATCTCAAACCAGCCCGTACATTCAACAATGAAATAGGTTTAGGCCTGCAAACCAAAAAGGTTTCTTTGAAAGCCAATGTTTTTAGGACCACCTCCAGTAATGAGCTACTGCCTTATGAATTGCCTGAAACACCGGGACGGATATTTTACAAAAATGGTGGAAAAAGCATTAGAAAAGGGCTGGAATATAATTTATCTTTTTTGCCATCTGCCAATTCTTCAGTTGGTGTATCGGGTGTATTAAATCAAATGACTTTTACCAACGATCAAAATGTTACCAATCGATTGCCTGGCCTTCCTGGTAGTCAAGTAAACATCAATGGTCTTACTCGCATATTTAAAGAAGTTTCCATCAGCGGACAAGTGCGATATCAAGGCCAACTTTATGCTAATGAAGCTAATACAGTTTCAATCAATCCAGTTTGGTTTTCCAATTTAGGTTTGCAATCTTCTTTTGCGCTTGGCAAAATACAAGTTGAACCAATTGCAGGAATTCAGTATATACTTTCAGATCTTTATTACAGTAATATTTTCATCAATGCCGCTGGAGGAAGGTACTATGAAGTGGGACCAAAAACAAACCTTTATTTTTCTATAAAGCTGAGCATTTTATAGTGCACTGATTGATTCTGGATCAAAATTTCTGGCCACGATCATCAAGTCTGTGGTTGGTTCCCCCCTGTGTAAATAGGAGGCTCTCTTTACGTCAATGACTTCCATTCCTACTCGTTTGATCAATTCTGTCAAAAAGTTTTCATCATAATAATACATATACAATCCTTCATTGGTACTTCCCTTTTTATAACCAGATTTTTTGTAATCTCCTTCGATTGTACTTATGTATAAGTAACCTTGTTCTTTCAAAATTTTTGCAGCTCCAAAAACCATTTGCACACTCTCTTCCAGCGATAAATAAGGCATCACAAAGCCACAAACCACTGCATCAAAAGACTTCTTGATATTTCCAATTTTTCGAGCATCCAGGATTTGGAAGGTTGCCTCTGGATTATTGATCCTTGCCAAGTCAAGCATATTGGATGCCAAATCAACTCCCCACACCTTAAAATCACCTCTTTGTTGCATTAAATATTTGGTGATGTTTCCGGGACCACAAGCGACATCCAATATTTCGGCATCCTCTACCAACTCTTCACAAATCAAATCCAATGATTCTTCATAAAGCTCAAGATCCATGTATTGGTCCTGATATTGATCGGCAAGCTGGTTGAATAGTTCTACCGCTTTTGCATTTTTATCCATCTACATATTACTTTATAGTTTCCAAAAAGTTTGAAAACTATTCATGAAACCTAAAGGTAACGGTTTCTAAGGTATACTCAAATCATCCTCACCAACTTCGTCTTTCTTATCTGCCTCGTTCGTTGGCACAATGTGTCTATTTTTCATATTTAAAAAATACAATTGGTCCATGATTTTATTGGCATTTTTAATAAAATCCTTGCCATCGCCCTCATCGTGTTTCGAGTCGATGATTTTTTCGCCAATTTCAATCACTTTATCGTGTTGATCCAAGTAATAATATATCTGTGCAAGATTATAATAAGTCGCTGCTCTTAACTTCTTATCATTTTTGTCTTGACTTCTAGCAAGCTTAGTTGCAATGCCATCAAAATAAGCTATAACCGGCTGTAGGTCTTGTGTGATGTCGTCAATGGCCTGATTATACCTCATTTTGCCAAAAATAACCTTTACTGCTTGCATGGCATTGTTGTAGTTTTTATACTCGGGATGATCTTTGGAGTCCAGCTTTTTAAATCTGGCACTTTTTCTCATCGGTTTGAAGCCATAAAGTTCGTTGAGATGATTGTTGACTCTGGATTCAATATTTCTTAAAAATGTGCTGCCATGTTCTGAAAATTTACTTTCTGCATTTAAATAGAATTCCTTTTCAGCTGCGGTAGGTGTGGCATATTCTCCGGTATTATATATGAATGATTCACCAAGATCTATGTCATAAGCCAAGGTCCTTCCAGTTTTATTTACTCGGGTGACCTCCTCCACTTCCTGCACTTGCGTATTTACAGATTTGAGGAATGGATTTTCCTCTTCAGCTTTGACTCTTTCCCCCTTTTTCCTTGCCTTTTCTTTTTCCTTTTCTTCCTTTTCTCGTTGTTTTTGAGCGTCCTTACGAGCATCTTTATAATAATCATAGCTGTTTTTGGGGCCATAAATGACCAATCTTGCATTCCCCGTGTTGGTTACCCCATATTTGTAATAAGTGGTTCTTGATATCACTTTTCCATCTTTGTCCTTTTTCTCTTCTGTTCTATTGGAAGGGAGCGCTCTACCTGCAGTCATATTTTTTAAAACTATGGTTGCATTGAGGTCACTTACGTCATCATTTTCAGGTGTCCATCCAAATATTCTGATTTGATTTCTAAGGTTTCCACGTGAACCGTTTATTGCGCCATCCACAAATAAAGAATAGGACCTTTCAGAAGGGTGGGTATAATTATCCGGTAAATTTGCATATTTCACCTCGACATTAAAATTGTCAATGTCTACCTTTTGGGCTTGAACCCCAAGAGAAAGAAAAAATGCACAGATAGATAATAAGACAAAGCGTTTCATGATGTGGTTTTTTAATAGTTGTTCATTTTCAACCAAAAGTGAATAAATAAATCTTGAATTCAAAATGAACCATCTTAAAATTATATGAAGTTTCTTAATTGCAAATTTTCGGAAGAAAAAAGACGAAAGACGAAAGTTGCAAGAGTGAGGTCTATAGGCGTCAAATACGGTCTTTTCCAAATTCTTTATCAATGCTTTTCACTAATAAACCAAGTATCTTTTTTATGGCATTTCATTTGGTCAAAGTTTGGGAGTAACGCAAACTTGAAAAAATTAAAGTATTTTTTCAACCAGATATAGAGATATGAAATTTATTGAACTTTCGTCCTTCGTCTCTCGTCTCTAGTCTATTGAAATATATTCATCACCGTCACCGCATAAACACCCGCCGTCTCAGTCCTGAGTCGCGATGGCCCCAAAGACACCTCGCTAAAACCTAAAAGTTTAGCTTTTTCAACTTCCTGTGGGCTAAAATCACCTTCAGGTCCAATGAAAACAATTACACCCTCATAGAATGGTCCAAAAGTTTTGAGATGTTGTTCTGGGTCTTCACAATGGGCAATGTACCTGTTTGGATAATCTTGGAGCTTTTCGATTACTTTAGCAAAATCATTCAACTCATAAAATTGTGGCATAAATGTTTGATAACATTGCTTCAAAGCCGTAATGGCAATCCTATTCATTCGCTCAAGATTTACTCTGGGTTTTTCGCTACGCTGAGTTTTTATGAAAAAAATTTCATCAATACCAATCTCCACTGCTTTTTCAACAAACCATTCCAAACGATCTGCATTTTTGGTGGGAGCGATGGCGATGGCTCTTTTCAAGGGATTTCTAGGTAAGACCGTTTTCTCCAAAATAGTACCTGTCAACGTTTTTTTGCCAATTTCAGCAATACGACAAGTAACTTTATCTCCATGGCCAGAGGTCACCTCAAAAACATCGCCTGCCTTCAATCTCATTACTTTAGAGGCATGTCTGGACTGTTCTTCGTCCAGAATTACCTCTTTTTGGTCTATTTGATTGCTATAAAATAGGTACACTTTTTCTTGTTTTGCGTTATGTTTATCAAAAATACCTATGTTTGCACACCAAACCAAAAACTTGGGCGTTTGTTTCCTATTTGTCTGTGAAATATCGAAGGCAAATTCGAGACAGATTTGAGCAAAATTAATTTAAAAATCAGCATTTCGTAAGCGATTATAATGGATATAGTAAGTATAGTATTTCAAGTAATATTGAGTCTCTCTATTTTAGTGGTTCTTCATGAATTTGGTCATTACCTACCTGCAAAGTGGTTTAAAACCAGGGTAGAGAAATTTTACCTTTTCTTCAACCCATATTTTTCACTTTTTAAGAAACAAATCGGTGAAACAGAATGGGGTATCGGCTGGGTACCTTTTGGGGGTTACGTAAAGATTGCTGGAATGATCGATGAGAGTATGGACAAGGAGCAATTGGAGCAACCTGTACAGCCTTGGGAATTTAGAGCAAAACCAGCTTGGCAAAGACTCATCATCATGGTCGGTGGTGTGGTAGTCAATTTCATCCTCGGTTTTCTCATTTTTGCCGGACTCTTGTATTTCTACGGAGAGACTTACTATAAAAATTCTGATTTGAAATATGGCATCATGGTCGATAGCCTTGGCATGGAATTGGGCCTCGAAGATGGCGATAAATTGGTCAGCATTGGTGGTAAACCTGTTGATAGATTCTCAAGAGGCATCTTTACAGAAGAAATCGTATTTAATAACGCATCTAGCTTCGAAGTAAATAGAAAGGGCAGTGAAATAACGCTTCAAGTACCCGCAAATTTTGCTCAAAAACTTACGGCGCCAAGTAATAAAAATAAAGGGTTGATTTTGGAAAGATATCCACAACAGATTGCCAAAGTCAACGATAAAAGTATAGCCGAAAAAGCAGGCCTTAAAAAAGATGATAAGATTTTATCTGTGAATGGCCGGCCTACTATTTTCATCAATCAATTATCTACGGAACTCAAAAAGCACAAAAATGAAGAAGTAAAATTGGTTGTTTTGAGAGCCAAGGATACTTTGCAAATGGTCGCTGCCCTTGATTCCAATGCAGCAATAGGTGCTGCCTTATATAGTCAAGACAAGTTTCTTACCATTTCAAGAGAAAAATATTCATTTGCTCAGGCAATACCTGCTGGAGTTGACAAAGGCATTTCCTTCCTGACCAATCAAATCAAAGCATTTGGCCAAATGTTCAAAGGAAACATAAAGGCAAAGGATAGCTTAGGTAGTGTTTTGTCAATAGCTACACTATTTGATGCTTCATGGAGTTGGGAAAGATTCTGGACCATCACCGCCATGTTGAGCATCATTTTGGCTTTTTTCAATATCCTACCAATACCTGCATTGGATGGTGGATATGTGCTCTTTTTGCTTTGGGAAATTGTTACTGGCAAAAAGCCATCAGATCGTTTCATGGAGATAGTGACTACTGCAGGTTTTGTAGTATTGATTACACTGATGATTTTTGCTCTTGGATTGGATATCAATCGACTTTTTCAATAATAAATAGGTGAACTACTTTACTTTTTTCGATATTCCAGAAGCATTTGAAATAGACCAAAAACTGCTCAAAAGAAAGTTTTTGGAAAAATCACGGGCTTATCATCCCGATTTTTTTTCTCAGGAAGATGAAGAATCTCAAGAAGAAGCTTTGCGTTTATCTTCCATCAACAATGAAGCATACAAAGTGCTTTCCAACCAAGAGTTGAGGATAAAGTATATTTTGACTGAGCACGCTATTCTTGCTCCTGAAGGTCAAAATACAGTACCACAAGATTTTTTGATGGAAGTCATGGACATCAACGAAGCCATCATGGATTTGCAGATGGAGGAGAATGACAAAGCCTTGGAAAACGTAAAAAATCAAATCAGTGATTTCAAAACTACTCTATTGGATCAATCCAAATCATTTATGTTGGCCTTTGATTCTGGGGACAAATCAGCAAGGGTTTTGGAAGGCATAAAGGAGTATTATTTGAAACATCGGTATTTGGTACGGATGGAAGAAAATTTGAAGAAATTGGATTGATGTTTTGAATGGGGGATTTGCACCTATCTTCTATAAACATACAATAAACATCCCAAGAGTAATGTATTTATAGAAAGAACCAATTTCAATGTACTATTGAATTCAGGAAAATTTAAAAAATATAGGAGGATACCTGCTGCCCCCATAATCAATGTAAAATTGATAATTAGTTTTACATATTGAGGTTTGTAAGTCTCAGGAAGATAAATAGCTTGAGCCACAACAAAGTACAAAGCCCCAATACCAATTAACTCACTTTTACCTGTATCATAGTATAGATAAAAAGTAAGCAATAAAGCTACAGATACTAAAATGTATATTAAAAATTTTAAGTTCACTTTCAAGAATTTTAATGTACGAAAATTAGAACTATGGCAATTATCGATGATTACATGTAAACATAGATTTTTGAGTTCATCCAAATCAATCCTACGTTTTCTGGTTTATAAAAATCTTTATCTTTTACAGTAAAAATAATTTTATAACTAGATAAAATTGCCACCAAATATTTGATGGGATACAAGGCCCATGTCACAGGGTTTTCATACATGTAATAGAGCACCAAACCCGTTCCAATCAGCTCATTGATATCCAATATTGTTCTCCAATTCAATTTTCTAATATTTTTCTGAATTATTTCCAAATTGGCTTTATTGCTTTATCATCTTTTGCATTGACTGAAATTACAAGGCATCAAAAAAAGCTGCAAACCCAAGAACAAATAAAATTATCGCTCCAAATATACCTTCACTCTTTTGATAAATACTGAAATCATCTTTATAAAGGAATACGGAATAAATCAATGTTAATCCTCCAAGAATGCATACAATACCAAATAAAATTCGAAACATTATGCCAATATTTGTCTCTAAAAAATATACCTCAATCTTATAATTTTTCATCTGAATGGTTCTCAACAATATCTTGACGCTAGACTCTGCTACTTCCGCGTCTATTGAAATCCTAGATGTCTGATTCAGAAGATTTATGATACTATGGTTCATTATTCCAACCATCAAAAAAAAATAGCTGAAAGGCATTTCAATCGTCGGTAGTAATTCTAATTATCTCTCCCCATTCTATTCTTGCAACCCAAATTTTTTCCTCGCTTGAAAATTCCACAATGCCAGTCACTGAAAGTTCACACCCGTCCCCAAACAAAAGAGAAAGACCATGTCTTAGTCTTATGCTTTTCTTTTTCAAATCTTCCTTTGTTCCCTTTAAATTTAAACGCAAACGACCTTGGCTATCAGCATTATTAAAATCGACAAAAATTAAGTCCTTCATCACAAGCTGTTTTAAGTTTGCAACTTAAAACCCATATTAGTTTAACTGCCAACTTCATTCTTCGTTCCAAATATAATATTTCTATGGGTAAAATGAAGGTCAATCTAATTTCTTGATAGTAATTTTGATAGCTACTACAGGGATATTCTTCAGGGTAATCTACAAATCCTGTGCTTTTTGCCGAAGCTGTGCAAAGTTTTGGCCAGTTCACTGCTTTTGATCGTTTGTGACGATCTTTTGATTTTTTCACCTCGTTAAAATTCCCTAAAGTCAACATTGATCCCTCCTGAGTTTATATTCAATGCCCAAATCATATGTAATTTTAGCTTTTTTGGTAATTTCTATCTAAAAAGGGTCTGATAATATCTGCTCGTGTGAATCGAGAGGTTTGTACTCTGAAATCAATTTTTCCAGCTCTGCTTTCATTGAGATTTATAAGCCTTTCAAATTACTTTTGTTAGATATAATAATATACTTATTTTTTATGAGTGGAAAAAATTGTATATTATTCATCAACATACGGATAAATACAATCACTGATCATGAAAACAAATTCACTGTCAAGTATCCAGTTTGCTTCATTTAATACCATTTGATTTAAGTTTTCATGTTCTACCAAGCTATTCATGTTCTCAATTTTATCGACAAAAACCACTTCAAAGTTTTTTTCGAGTAATCCTGCAGGTAAAATTTCTAATACCTCATGAATATCATCAGCTTTTATGATAATATTTGCCCATGCACCAATAAACTCTGGCATATCATTATTCTCATGCTCTATATCAATCAAGTCTATAAACTTGTGAGGTTTGATTGGCTTTATATTTAAAAAAACAATCCATAAGCTATAGAAACCTTCCTTTCTCATGTTGATATTGTTTGCGAATTAGGCTTTTTTTTTTTTGAAAAAAAATGCTAGTAAGAAATTAAAAAATATTATTCCGCTTTTAAAGTGCTATAATACTATCAAAAGAAGTTCTATCAACAATCATATCAAACTGGAACTTTGACATGCTATCATTTAGCATTAAAGTAAGAACAGGCTTTTCTGTTGAAGAGATCAATTCACTACTTGTGGCATTCATTTTAATATTAAACATTTGCCCAAATTCATTATAAAATTCATGTTCAAATAATAATCCTTCATCTCTCCATTTTTTTATAAAATCAATAAATTTTTCCATTTCAATTCATCAATACAAATTTGAGTAAAGGTTATTCTTTTATCAGTCACCACTTCATTAAAAAATCCATCCATAGCATCCTCTTTCTTCCAGAAATCAGCTTTCAATATTATTTCAAAAAGTAGAAAATTATGTCCCATTTTTGATATCGTATTTATTTCTATAAATTTAATCTCTTGCCAGCCATCATTTGATATTATTGTATTCATTTGTTTAATTTCTTTTGTTCCGCTCATTATTTTTTGTAATAAAAATAGGATTAAGCAGAAATAATAATAGAGATTTTAAGTTGAAAACTTAAAATAGCAGTAGTTGGGAGACTTACAGACTTAGAAGAGCGGGGATTAATCACTGGTACTCTCAATAAAAGAATTATCACCTTGTCTTTCTAATTCCGTTCCAATTTCCATTTCAATGTAGGGAATAATTGCATTGTCATAATTAGCAATTGTATTTATATCATAAATCATCAAGTTTTCAGGATTATTTATATATTCGTCAGTTTCATATCCTGAAAAAAATCTCCATCCACTATCTGTTTCAAAATCAGGTTCTTCACGATACATAAATCCTACTTGACATCCATCGATTGCTATTTTATCTGAAGCAATACAACTGCCCATATTTGGTAACAATTGTAAGATATCTCCTTTTTTTATTTTAAAATTTTTCATTGTTTCTTTTCATAAAGATTATTATATATTTCTTTTTAGTCAAATTGATCATCTACGAAATTATAAACAAGACCCATATGTGAGAAAGTTACTTGCATATTTTATTTGTTATTGAATTTTTTTGATCTCTTTCTTTTTTTATAATGCATTCCCATGAGCTCATTCATGGTTGATAGTCCTAGCTTCATAATCTTTGATTCAACTCGATTGATTAATCATCTTTTTGATAAACTTACCTAATGGATGAGGTATGATTGGCCTTCAACCCACGAATTACAATCTTTCCAGTATACAATTAAATGTTTAAACTCACTATCCTCGATCCATCTCCCCGCCTACTAATAGAAATTTTTATATGATCTTCCAGCAATGGTTGTATCACCTGTGGCCACTCTATCATCACCAAATTACCGCTGTATAAATAATCTTCAATGCCAATATCCATCGCTTCTTCTACGGACTCCAATCTATATAAATCCATGTGATAAACTTTTGCGCCGTTATTGTCTAAATATTCATTGATCAATGAAAAGGTAGGACTATTGGCTTCATCGATTCCAAGTGTTTTGGTCATGGCTTTGATGAGCGTCGTCTTTCCCGCTCCCAAATCACCATAGAAGGTCAAAACAGAGATATTCCTATTTTTGGCTTCTTCTAGAATTTTTTCAGCAATAACATTCAAATCCAAAACAGATTGGCTGATATAAGTTGTGGAATCGGTTTCTTCAATAGGTGTGATTTCATATTGTTCCTTTGGATGCCAAAACACTTTTTTGAAATCTACCACTTTATCATCTTCAACCTTGATACCTTCACTTTCCAATCTTTCTTGCATCAATGTCGGGCTCGCAAACATGATCCTGCCCGATAATTCACCCAATCTATTCACCACGCGATGAGCTGGTATTTCCAATCCATGGCTGTGATTGAGGGCCCAACCCACCATCCGAGCCGAACCCAAGGACAAGTATTCTGCGATGGCGCCATAGTTTGTGACTCGACCTCGTGGTATCTTATTGGTCACTTCATATACTTTTTCAAAATAACTTTTCTGTTCCTTCGGCGCACTCATTACCTTTACCCTTCAATATTTATAAAACGCTAAGATACATATGATCCCAATAAAGGTTTATGCTTCCTCCATTGCTAATTTATCTGATGCCCGATATTTTGCCGCCCAAGGTGCCGAAATCATCAGTTTTCAGTTGAATGCATCCACGCCGATTGATCAAATAAAAGAAATTATGTCGTGGGTTGAAGTACCTTATTTTGCGCTAGAAATAGAAGATTTGCAATGGAGTGATGACTTATTTGAAAAAATATCGACACTCAAACCTCAGATCATTGTATTACCGCTGTTGTGGAAGGACAACAAGGAATTTGGCGACTACAAAATCATGCAAAAAGTGATGTGGGGAAATAGCGCTGAGGTAAGCCCTATTTTTATACTAGAAACCGATCTGAAAAATTTATCCATAGATGACTTGGAAAAGCTTTCAAATGCCCATGAAGACGTCTATATTGACACCAATATTCAACCTGCAGATTTGGACATATTGAAGGATTATGCACCCAATGTCGGCGTTGTACTCAGAGGCGGAGATGAAATTGCTGTTGGTGTAAAATCTTTTGACGAATTGGATGAAATCTTTGATGCAATGTGATCAATTGGTCAGCTTTCAGCGATCAGTTTTCAGTTTTCGGTGATTTGCAACGAGCTTTGAGGCGAGGTTTATATGTTTATGCGTTTATCAGAAAAAATAAACGATTAAGCGCGTAAACAATTAAACATTGCAAACAAAAGGCAGAAAATTTTATGTCTCTATAGGTGGCCAAAATGCATTTTTCACGGTGAGCGAAAAGCCTTTCGCCCCTACGTGTGTCCAAACAAACATTTTTCACATAAGGGCTAATTGCAAATTTTCATTTAAATTAGAGCCCAACTTATAAATCTAAGACATGCTTTTATTCGCACTTACCCCTACGGTCATCATTTCCATCATCCTGGGGTATTTTGCCATACTCATCTTTATATCCTATTTAACTGCCGGGAACAGTGATAGCAATACATTCTTCTCCGCCAATCAAAACAGCCCTTGGCTTTTAGTGGCGATCGGGATGATCGGTGCGAGTTTGAGTGGTGTTACTTTCATCTCGATTCCAGGAGTGGTGGGAGCAGGAGGAGGAAACCAACAATTTTCCTACATGCAAATGGTTTTGGGTTATTTGGTAGGATATTTTGTGATAGCCTCGGTGCTCATGCCCATTTATTACAAACACAACCTCACTTCAATTTATGGTTTTCTGGAAGAACGATTGGGCAAAGGCTCATACAAAACAGGGGCAGGTTTTTTCCTGCTTTCCAGATTGGTAGGATCAGCATTCAGAATGTATCTGGTGGCCTTGGTTTTCGACAAATTTGTATTAGGACCAATGGGTATTCCTTTTTGGCTCACGGTGCTTATTTCCATTGTATTGATTTGGGTTTATACTTTCAAAGGAGGTATCAAGACCATTGTATTTACGGATGTATTCCAAACGGTCTCCATGATTACTGCGCTCATATTGACCATTGTTGCAATCACAAGCGCTTTAGGTATCAATGTTACAGAAACCATGTCAGCGATAAAAGATGCAAATCTAGATAAATGGTGGTTTTTTGAAGAAGGGTGGAATGATCCCAATAACTTTTTCAAACAGTTCATCAGCGGAGCTTTGATTGCTTTGGTGATGACCGGATTGGATCAAGATATGATGCAAAAAAACCTCACTTGCCGATCATTGAAAGATGCTCAGAAAAACATGTTTTTATTTTCTATCATTTTGGTTTTTGCAAATTTATTATTCCTGACTTTGGGGGCGCTGATGTATATCTATATTGACAAAATGGGCATTCCAGTTCCAGACAGATCTGATTATTTATTCCCTACGCTTGCATTGCAACACTTGAGTCCCATCGTTGGTGTTTGTTTCATTATTGGCATTACGGCAGCAAATTATGCAAGTGCCGATTCTGCTTTGACTTCATTGACTACTTCTTTTTGTATTGATTTTTTGGATATGCAAAAGTCTACAAAGTCGGAGGAAGAAAAGAAGAAAACCAGGACCAGGGTTCACATCGGTTTCTCTGTTTTGATATTTTTGACCATCATGCTTTTTGCCATCATCAACAATGACGCGGTTGTCAATAATGTATTTAAAGCAGCTGGTTATACTTATGGTCCCTTGCTGGGCTTATTCTCATTCGCCATTCTGACCAAAAGAAGTGTTTTGGATAAATGGGTTTGGTTGATTTGCATTGGTGCTGCAGTTTTAAGTTATTTTCTAGATATCTATTCTACGGATCTGTTTTGGGGATTGAAATTTGGATATCTCAATTTGCTGGTAAATGGACTGCTCACATTTGTGGGTTTAATGCTTATTTCAAATAAAAAGTAATATGATAAAAACCACTGAGGAAAGCTCTCTCTATTCCAATTTGGAACAAAAACCCATCGGCAATATTCTTGCTGAAATAAACCAGGAAGATCAAAAAGTAGCTTTGGCGGTAAAAGCGGTACTTCCTGCAATAGAATCGTTGGTTGAAGTGGTCGTAGCAAAGATGAAAGCTGGCGGCCGATTGTTTTATATTGGTGCCGGCACCAGTGGAAGATTGGGTATTTTGGATGCATCCGAATGTCCCCCTACCTTTGGTGTTTCCCACGATCTGGTCATTGGATTGATTGCTGGCGGAGATCAGGCCATCAGAAAGGCTGTTGAATTTGCAGAAGATAGCCCTACTTTAGCATGGGAAGATTTACAAAAATATGATGTCAATGATGGGGATGTGGTTGTTGGAATTGCTGCTTCGGGTACAACACCCTATGTAATCCATGGTCTTAAAAATTGTAAAGAAAATAATATAACCACCGGCTGTATTGTCTGCAATCAAGGTTCTCCAATCGCATCAGCCGTCGATTATCCAATCGAAGTAGTAGTGGGCCCTGAATACTTGACGGGTAGCACGCGTATGAAATCCGGCACTGCTCAAAAACTGGTGCTCAATATGATTACCACCACAACCATGATTCAATTGGGTCGGGTAAAAGGGAATAAAATGGTAGACATGCAATTGAGTAATAACAAATTGGTGGATCGTGGGGCTAGAATGATTGCTGAACAAATACCAGTTAAATACGAGGAAGCTTTAGCTCTATTAGAAAAATATGGAAGTGTGAGAGCGGCTGTGGAAAGTTTTCAACAATAGGAGGTCAATGTCCTGCGGACGCAATTGGCTGCGCCAGCAATTCCCTTCGGGACAATTTGTCAATGGGCAATTTTCTATTTGAGTTCAAGGGGTCAATTGTAGATGCGCAAAATTTTGCGCCTTCCAAAATGGTTTATCCAAACAGTCCCGTAGATTACGCAGATGAACGCTGAAATAAAAATCAGTGAAGATTTGCGAGATCAGCGGATTCTAAGTCTCAAGGTTGTCCTGAATAATGATTTTTCCTTTTGGCAATTCTTGGGGTGTTTCAATGGGAATTCAATAGGAGTTCAATAGGAGTTCAATTGGCTGCGCCAGCAATCTTTCTACTCGGCGCAGAAAGGCAATTGGCTGCGCCAGCAATTCCATTCGGGAGCAATGACTGCGGCTTGTCCCTGATTTTGCAAGCGGCGCAATGTCCAGTAGGTGCAATGGAGTTTAATGCCTCAGGCGCTTTTCCCTTCGGCACAATTTGGCAAAGGGCTATTTTCTATTGCAGTTCAATTAATTGCGCGAGCAATTTGGGAATATCAGCAATATAGGTGTCCCGCAGATTGCGCAGATGAACGCTGAAATAAAAATCTGCGAAGACCTGCGAGTTCAGCGGGATTCTAAGTCTCAAGGGTTTTCCAAAATAAAATTCATCAAAGGCGTAAAGATTTATCATCCTACATTCCCCCCAAACTTTCCAAACTGTCACGAACTTTATGAACTTTATGAACTTCACGAACTTTAAAAACTTTACAAACTTCACGAACTTTACAAACTTTATGGACTTTATGAACTTTACGAACTTTACGAACTTTACAAACTTCACGAACTTTACAAACTTTACAAACTTTACAAACTCAATTAAACTTCGAAATTTTCACTTTGTATATGTCATGCTCGATGGCAAAAATGATCAGGCCGGCTGTGTTTTTAGCACCCGTTTTGATGAGAATATTATTGCGGTGACCTTCTACTGTTCTGGAACTGATGAATAGTTTTTCGCTGATTTCTTTATTGGTCAATTCTTCACAAATCAATTTGAGGATTTCAATTTCTCTTTCTGTAAGATCAATTCCTTTTTGGTCTACTTTAGACGAAAGTCTTCTTTGTCTCAAAAGATTGAAAACGTATTCATTGAAGTAATATCCCTTTTCTGCGACATTCAAAACAGTGCGCATCACTTCTTCTATTTTTTCATTTTTATTCAGAAAGGCTGAGGCTCCCTCGGTAATTGTACGAACAATGATGCCAGGATTGTAGTGGGAAGAAAGTATAATGATCCTGGGATAATTTTCCCTTTTATTAAGCGCAGATAAAGTATCAACACCATCAAGTTCTGGCATGGATAAGTCAAGTAAAATTACATCTGGCATTTCATCCGTCTGGTCCAGATAATTCAATAATTCTTTGCCATTCTGACCGATGATTTTTACATCAAATTACTCTTCTTGTTTGAGCATTAATTCCAAGCCTTTGGCAAATAAAAATTCATCGTCTATGATTCCAATTTTATACATGCTCTTTTAATATTTTAATGGTTATTTTGGCTTTCATACCTTCATTATCCCTGCTATTGATTTCAATTTTTCCGCCCAAAACATTCAATCTTGTTCTAATATTGGTAAACCCAATACCTTCCTTTATAGTTTGCAAATCAAAGCCAATTCCATCATCAACATAAGTGAGATATAAATCCTCGTTTATCTTTTCAAAATGGACAGCAACTTTATTGGCTTTTGCATATTTAATCGTGTTATTGACTAATTCTTGTACAATTCTGAATAGATGTAATATTTTTTGTTCTGGCAAACTATCCAAAGTCTCTAGGCCTTGAAGATCTAAATGAACTGTCCCAGCCATATTTACAGCGCTTTGTAAATCTTCAAGCGCATAAGCAAGACCAAATTTCTTAATCATCGGCGGCATCAATTGATGTGAAATAGATCTTGCAGTCTCTGATGAATCACGTAGCATGGACAATACGCCATTTAAAACTTCTCTTTTATCCTCACCTGCATGAAATTGATGTTGTAATTGATCCAAATTCATCAATGCAATATTCAGTTTGGACGACACAGCATCATGCAATTCTTGAGCAAACGTATTGCGTTCATCTTCTTGTGTCTCTATCGTATTGGACAATAATTTTTGTTGAAATTCTATTTCCTTTTGTTTTACTTCTAGCTGAGATCCAATGATTTTCCTTTGAGAATAATTCAAAAAATAAATAAAACCCAAAGCAAGCAATAGTATAAATAAAATACCAATCACCATTATGAGAATTATCTCCTTTTGATTCATTTGCATCATCAGATTAATTTTCTGTCTGCAGCATAATTTTTCAAAAATGCAAGGCCAATAATCAATTTAGCCACTACTATCAACATTGATCTCAGAATCCACAAAATGTATTGATTTGATTTTTCAAATCCAGAAATAGCATTGCTAAAAAATAATACGATAATCGAAACAGCATGTGTAATAAAAATACCAAAAATCAACCATTTATGTCGTTCATAACTTAAGCCAAGTGCTCCTTTATCCAAAAGCATTTTAAAAAATAAAATACTCATTGTCAAAACTGTAGCACTTACAAAAAATAAGCCATACGAATTGAAGACAGATATTCCTTGTATAAATACACTATCAGCAATTAAAAATAGAATACCTAATATCATAAAAAGATAAATGTATTTTCTCGCTTTTTGCGAATAAATCAGATTCGAAAAAAAAGCAACTAAAAGAGAAAATTCAATAATCGCATAAATATGAAATAGAAATAAATTATTGATTCCATTTCTAGCCAAATAAAGGGAAACAGCCTCAAAAATAAATGCCAAAACAAAATAAATGGACAATACTTTGAGACTGTAATCAAATCCTTTATACTTCGTTAATGATATTCCCGCTATGATTCCAGATAAGAAAAGGATGACAAAAGCAAATACTGATAAAATGTGTAATAATCCCTGATGATCCAATTTTCCTTCTGCTTTTTAATTGTTTATTTAGCCTATTTCGCCATTTCTAATGATGCGTAATCTTAACAATAGTTCATAAGAAATAAGACATGTATTTATGACCATAAGTTTGAGATAAAAAGGCCCAATAAGTCTTCTCATTTTACAAACTTTCATCCATATAAACTTTATGAACTTTACAAACTTTATGAACTCTATTTATCACCACCAGTTCCACATGCAGGTGGGCAAGGTTGAGAGATATCATAAATTTTACCTGATTGACTGGTCATATTATTTCCTAACGAATCTACACCCACCAACATGATATGAGGCATATTGGGTACAACTGATTCATCAATGCCCAAGTATAATCTAGAAGAAGTTGGTAACTCCCCAAGTAATTCAGAATAGTCAATGATTGGCATATTAAAAAACCTGATCGTTTTTGTCACAGGATTTTTACCAAGCCCCTTTTCCCAGTTTTTTACCCATAAGTCAAAAGTGGCTTTAGAGATGGTATCCTTGGGCGTTGGTTTATACAAATTTGCTGGCCTGGGAGTTTCTGTCACCATCACTTCTGTTACAGTTTCTGGTGTTGTTGCGGGTTTTTCAGTGCAAGCCACAAAAAGCATTGTGCAGCTCAAACACAAAAAGATAATTAAACATTTCATAATTGTGATTTTGGAAATTAATTTAATACTAGACGTAAATGGAATGACCATTTAGATTGTGATGATAAAAGTTTAAAAGTCGAGATGAACCGCGTTAAAAAATCATCGCAAATGATTTTAGCGGTGAACTGTGATCTCCTGATCACAGCTACTCCAAAACCCCAAGTGGGCGCTCCGGCGTCCCAATCTTTCGACGGGACTAACGAAGAATTTTGAACTTTTAGCAGCAAGATTGTGGTCAATTCTATTTCCGACTAGTATAGTTCGTAAATGTACAATTAAAAAAATTTATCACAGCAATCTTAATTATATTATATTTCTTAATATCCCGTATAAGTACCTACAATTAAATGGGGTATTTATACACGGATTTTATAATATATGATTCAGTAATCTTGCATAATAATGTTTAATCAAATAGTTACTTTTCCCTAAACACTCAAAGAAAGGTAAGAATATAGTTAAATCCAATTTTGATCTTAAATGATCCATATTTATAATACTTGAAATCATGACCATTAAAAACCTAGTATTTGAAGGCGGTGGCGTAAAAGGAATTGCCTATGCAGGCGCCATCCACGAACTCGATGTCAACGGACTACTTTCCGATGTTGAAAGCGTTGCAGGTACCTCTGCGGGCGCAATTACTGCTGCTTTGTTAGCTTTAGATTATTCCAGTAAAGACATCATTGAAATCATCAATAATTTAAATTTTAAAAGCTTTGAAGATGGATTTGATCCATTGCGTTTGCTTACGACTTACGGTTTATACAAAGGTGATGCATTTCTCAATTGGATGAAAGAAAAAATTAAACACGCAGGATTATCAGAGAACATCACTTTCAATGACCTGTACCACCAAAATAAAAAATACAAGACCTTAAGGATATTTGCTACTGACTTGTACACTCAAAGCATTCAAGAATTTTCTGTAAAAACAACACCTAATACAATAGTTGCAGAGGCTGTAAGGGCTTCTATGTCTATTCCTATATTTTTTAAATCTTGGCAATTTTCCAATAATCAACCCAATAATCACTTGTATGTAGACGGTGGAGTTTTGCTCAATTATCCGCTCTCCATATTTGACGGAAACAGTAATAATTTCAACGAAACACTTGGGTTTTACTTAGAAAATACTTCAGGGAAACCCATCATAAATGCGTTTGGAAGTGACCACATTACACATTATATAAAATCATTATTTGACACTTTACTCCAAGCTCAAAACATTGATTTCTCAGTAGATAAAGTTTCACAATCAAGAACCGTTATCATCGATGATTTGGGAATTTCTGCCACAGACTTCAGTCTTACAGAACAACAAAAACAAGATTTGATGAAGGAAGGTCAAAAAGCTACAAAAGCTTTCATCGACAAGCATAATTTAATTACTCCCGTATAATTACGCGCACTCAAATCAGGTATTTATACGGGTGGCTTACAGCGTCTTTCAAACTAGTTTTGTTTCATTGAAAGTAAGAATAATGGTATTTCTAATTTCATGCAAAAGTGAATATCAGTATTGTAACGATTGATAAAGATTTTAAAACAACAAACGTTTTTCCATTTTGAATTTTAAACAATAGTTCATCCATATGAAAACTAGAGTGTAAGCTGTATTTTATCAGCAACTAACAGTCTTGTACTCTGATTAACCTCACAATTCTATAGGACCAGTATGCATTGTATCCAATTTTGCTGGTCCTTTTTTTAATTTTTTCCTGCATGATCCTCTTAATAAAAACCTCCTATTTTTGATGCTCGAAAACTTAGCCCAATGGCAGGAGCCCATGTGATCTTGTGGTCAGTTCTCCGTTAGGATATGGACCGTTCCTATGGAACTCTATCCTTTGTTTAGTTATTTCCCCAGGATTGAAATCCTGGGTTAACATATTGGTCGAGGCGCTGCCTCTTTGCTGAAGCAAACACAATCAAAATGAGCAGGTAAAACTTATCCCGTTTGCCATGCGGAACCAGATATTATCTCATAAAAAACGCCTTGACAAGAGCCAGCGGCTCGAAACATTTAGTAACCATGGATTTCAATCCATGGACACCATAAGGAAATACAATCAGAGTTCTAGCGGAAAGACAAATGTGATCTTGTGGTCAGGTCTCCGTTATGATATGGACCGTTCCTCCGGAACTCAAACCTTTGTTTAGTTATTTCCTCAGGATTGAAATCCAAACTCGAGACCATGGATTTCAATCCATGGAGACAAATAGAAAATATAATCAGAGTTCCAGCGGAACGATACATGTGATTTTGTGGTCAGTTCTCCGTTATGATATGGTCCGTTCCTATGGAACTCTATCTTTGTTTAGTTTTTTACCCAGGATTGAAATCCTAGGTTACCATATGTGTCGAGGCGCTGCCTCTCTTTTGGATTTTAAATCCAGTTTATCATAGGATTGACGTTATTAAATCCATGTAATATCCTGAAAAAATATAATGAAAGTTCAAGCGAAATGGCACTTGTAATATTTTGATTCTCAATACTCAATAAAATCCAGAGCCAGCGGCTCTATCAATTTAGTAACCATGGATTTCAAGCCATGGACACCATAAGAAAATACAATCAGAGTTCTAGTGGAACGACCCATGTGATCTTGTGGTCCACCATACTCAATATAATCCAGAGCCAGCGGCTCGATCCATGTAGTAACCATGGATTTCAATCCATGGACAGCAAAAGAAAATGCTATCAGAGTTCCAGCGGAACGGCACATATAATACTACTCCCCGGTCGGATATTCCCAACCATCCCTATACTTACGAGACAGCATTCCATTAGCCACCTCATCTCCGGTGATGACATTTTTATCCCCATCCCATTGGACACTCCTTCCCAAATTCTGAGAAATCATACCCAACATACTGAGATTAGTAGCCCTGAATCCCTTCTCGATATCACAAGCCGGGAGTTTATCCGATTCAATAGACTGCAAAAAATCAGCCCAAGCTTCCTTGATATTCTGCTGATCAGGCTGGTGCAATTGTGCGTCCTGATGAATGATTTCTTGATCTTTTTTGCGGGGATAAAACGTCCACCCATCTAGCCATCCCAAGTGGAATGTACCTTCAGTTCCATAAAAATAACAGCCAACATTGTGCTTTTCATTGTTGTTGGTTGCACACAATTTATGCTCCCAGGTGAGGTCAAAATCTTCAAAAGCAAAAGAGACCAATTGCTGATCTGGCACATCCGAATTGTCTTGTTTGATAAATTTACCGCCTGTAGAAAAAATAGTTTTTGGCCATTTTTCCTCTGTCCACCACAATATTTGATCAAACCAGTGTATGCCCCAGTCACCCAATAATCCATTGGCAAAGTCGGCGTGATATCTAAACCCCTTGGGATGAATACTGGTGTTATACGGTTTATAAGGTGCTGGACCTACCCACATGTTCCAATCAATATGAGCCGGAGCTTCAGAATCGGGTATGATACTTCCTACCGGCTGTGCATAATTGACAAAGGCTTTGACTTGTGTAATTTTACCTGCCTTACCAGATTTCAAAAATTCCATGGCTGAAATGTTGTGAGGAGATAACCTTCTGTGTGTATCTACCTGCACTTTACGTCCATATTTCCTGGCAGCTCTCAAAATAGCTCTACCCTCATTTAATGTGTGGCCGATGGGTTTCTCCATAAATACGTGTGCACCAGCTTTGATTGCTTCGATGGCATTGAGTGCATGCCAGTGGTCTGGAGTGGCGACAATGACAATTTCGGGCTTTTCTTTGGCAATCATATCCCGATAATCTTTGTACTTTTTGGGGTCATCACCTTTGACTTTTTTGACCGTTTGCCATGCAGCGTTCAATGCATTTTCATCTACATCACAAAGACCAACAATGGTACAATTGCCAGCAGCCATTGCTTCATTGAGGATATTCATTCCCCACCAGCCAGTTCCAATGATTGCGATGCGTTTGGGCAGATTCAAAAAGGTTGAACCATAAAGTGGCAAGGCCGATATGGCCATGGCTCCTGATTTGATAAAATCTCGTCTTTGCATGTGGCGTTTTTTAATTTGAATATACCAAAGTAGCGATAAATTTGAATTTGATAAAGAAAATGAGCACAACTTCATAGATTCGAATAATAAAGTGCGGCAAAATTTTTAAACTACAAGAAACGATTTACTTTATGAAGTAGTTCGGCTTACAAGATCATTCAAAATTTCCTCAAATAACTTTTCTAAAAAATCCACTCAATCAATAAGAAACCAACAACAGAGATTGTATCTTTCACTATTTGAATGCAAAGGATGGCTGCTTAAACTGGATGTTGAAAAATCTTTGCAATTCAAATCAATTTTTTAAAGCCAAAAGCAATGATCATGTTTTCCAGAAGTCTCCTTCTTATACTGTTATTTTCTATTTCTAATGATTGTATTTCGCAACGTGCATTGGTGAATACTGGAAAGCCACGCACGATCATAACCACAGATGGCGAACTCGATGACGTAGATTCTTTCATAAGGATGCTCCTTTACAGCAATGAATATAAGGTAGAGGGTTTGATCATCAGCAGTTCTCAATGGCATTATAAAGGGGACGGCAAGGGAACAAAATTCACATCTGAAATGGACATGACCAAAAGCATGTATGGGGAAAGAACAGAGCTTCGTTGGCCTGGTGAACAATGGATTTATGATTTGGTGGATGCTTATGGAAAGGTGTATCCCAGTTTAATAAAACATTCCAAAGATTTTCCTAGTCATCAATACCTCACCGACCTTATAAAAATTGGAAATATCGATTTTGAAGGTGAAATGGAAAAAGATACTCCTGGCTCAGACCACATCAAACAAAAGTTATTGGATGACGACATGACGCCGCTTTATCTACAAGTTTGGGGTGGAACAAATACCATAGCAAGAGCCTTAAAATCTATTGAAGATCAATATAAAAATACCTCGGAGTGGAAAAAGATATATAATAAGGTTTGCAAAAAGGCCATCATTTATGCCATTTTGGATCAAGATGCGACTTACCGAAAGTACATCTCCGTTTATTGGCCAGATGTAAAGATCTACTATAATGCCAGCCAATTTTGGGTTTTTGCCTACTTTTGGAAAAGGGCCGTTCCTCAACCTTTACAAGTTTATCTGGAAGGCAAATTCATGGGTGAAAACATCATCAACAATCACGGTCCGCTAACCAAAATGTATTATAGTTATGGTGATGGAAATCCACCAAAAGGTGAAATTGACGACATTTATAGTTCCATGGAGCAAGCAAAAAACAATCAATGGGGCAGTTTTGGGCAATTTGATTTTATTTCAGAAGGCGACTCTCCGGCATTTCTTCACCTAGTCAATGTCGGTTTGGAAAATCTGGACCACCCCGAATATGGAGGATGGGGTGGAAGATTGGTTCAATCCAAACAGCAAGTCAATCGATGGGAAGACGGCGCTAATGCAGCCGACTTTAATCCTTACTCAGATAGCATGGACTTGGCCTATGCTCAATCAAGGTGGGTTCCGGTAATTCAAGAGGATTTTGCTGCACGTGCAGATTGGTGTGTGACGGATTATGATCAAGCAAATCATGCACCTTCTGTTTCTGTAAAGGGAGAAAAAAATAGAATGGTCAAATCCGGTTCCAAGATCAAGCTCAAATTTAAGTTGAAAGATCCTGATAAAGACAAGGTCTCATTGAAACTTTGGCAGTATAAAGAGGCTGGATCTGGCAAACATTCATTATTAATTTCTGCGAATGGAAATAATGGAGCTTCTGTTGAAATCCCAAATGCAGCCAAATCTGGAGAAACTTACCACTTAATTGCTGAGGGTCGGGATGGTGGAAGCCCTGCGATGACACGGTATGAGCGTATCATTTTCAAGATTGAGTAATGGGTACACATGAAATTAGGAAGGATCTCAATTTTACCACAATATTTCTTTTTTAGAAACTATCTATAATTTTGCATTTCTCACCTCATTAAAAGGTAATTTTTTATACACTTTGATCGTAATAGAAAGTGAACACCAAACTGTCCCGCCAATGTGTAAAAAGTTCTTTTTTCTATTTATTGTTTTGTTACAGTTTGGTTGCAAAACTGAAGTAAAACGCATAGGTATTCAACCATTGGGCAAGGTTAATGCAATTTATTTAGACAGAATTCAAAAAGTTTTATCAGATTTCTATTCAAGGGAGGTTGTCATTTTACCAGCGAAAGCAATTCCTACATCAGCATTTATCAACGTCAAATCTCCAAGATATCGCGCTGATTCACTCATTTATAACTTGAGAAAAACCAAACCTGACAGCATTGATATAGTATTGGGAGTGCTAGCATCAGACATTTCAATTACCAAAAAAGACGACTCAGGAAAGCCAAAAATGCCAAGCTCCAAATATGCTGATTGGGGAATAATGGGCTTGGGTTTTTGCCCGGGAAAAAGTAGTATTGTCTCTACTTTTCGTTTGGGTCAAAACAACAAGTCGCTATTTATGGAAAGATTGAAAAAAATCTCCGCACATGAAGTTGGCCACAATTTTGGACTAAAGCATTGTAAATCTGAATTTTGCGTAATGAGAGATGCAGCAGAAAGCATTCAAACGGTTGATAAAGTACTTCTTGCTTTGTGCGATGATTGCAAGAGAAAGATTAAATAACGACTGTTTTATAGCTTATTTTAAGTCCTGTTAAAGAATGAACTCGATGTAAGAATAAGTAAGCCCATTGTAATATACTATTCTACTATAAATTGAGAATGAGGTTTCAAAACAATCATTTCATTGATTTCGCACTGTGAATTTGACTCAACTGTTATCGTATTTAGACTTGGCAAAATCCCAAAAGGTTTCAATCCATTTAACCAATTAGCGGTTTTACTAAAAGGTCCAAGCCCATTGAAAACGTAATTATTAGTTGTTGTGATAAAATAGGTGCCCAATTCGCCTGAATTTTCAAAACTTACTGTCCAAATTTGAGAAGGTGGCCTGTAGGTAATATCAGAATCCACAGGATCAATGATTTCAGGAATTGGAAGTGTGTCACCGGGTAGAAATGGAGGAATAGCAGATCCAGGAAATTTCACAACTCTCAAATAAGATTTATTACTTTGAGTATCTCCAGTAGGCAGGTTATTGACTGAATATGGATCGCTGTTGAATTCTAAAAAATCAGAATTATGGAAGTTAAGCGTAATTCTTCCATTAAAATCATCACCGGAAGTATTGTTTAAATCATACGATCTAGCTACAAATTTTGTATATTCATTGTAAGCTGAATATAAAGAATCAAATTTAATACTGATGGAAATATTGCCATCAATTGGAACTGATGGTTCCACAACAGCCAATACTTTACAATTTGCTATTGGTAAACCTGTCCTCCCTGAATAAACCTTTGCGGTCGTATATTCACCATCTAAAGGTAATCCCGTATATAAGGGAAAAAAATCCAGCTCATACGGACCCAAATCTACTTGTTGATTACTAATTCTAGCCGAGTTATTGATATCAAAATTAGGTAAATTAGGAGCTGTGTTGAGCCCTCTATTAATTCCAATACTTCCTCTACAAAGCGTTAATCCATCGTCATTTGTAAAAAATGTGTCATCAGCACCATTGATATCGTCTGGGTTTTCGAATTCTGGATTTTGATATACCACATTAACCCTCACTCCCCCGTTGGTAGTATTATTATCTTGTATAATGCATTGACGCAAATTCCTCTCACCCCCACCATTCCAAGAATTGGTATTCCCCCAAACGATGCTATTGTGTAAATTGAGGGTACTTCCCGTGGTATTATAAACAGCGCCTCCTCCGCCAGAATAATACAGGTTTTTTGAAAAAGTGGAATTGATCACATTTATTGTACTATTGGTCTGCATATAAATTGCCCCACCATTTACACCAGCTGTATTGTCAGAAAAAATGGTGTTTACAAATCTTACTGTACTTGCATAAGCAAAAATTGCTCCTCCACTACCTAAAGCAATATTGGAATAAAATGCACAGTTTTCAAAAACAACATTTGCATTATCTCTGATAAAAACCGCAGCACCATTTTGTCGTGACATGTTAATCCCCTCGTCAATTTCAATGCTACCTGAACCCTCGGCAAATCCATTTCTAAATCTAAAACCTTTTACAGAAACGTTGGAAGATTGGTCATAAATAACCATGATATGATAAGCTTCTACACCCTCCGTCAATCCTGCATCCAAGATAGTCGGATTATTTACATGGTCTGGAGTATTTCCTCCACCTTCTGGATACCCTCCTATTAGCGATATATTATTACCTATGAAAAAGGTGAGATCTCTGTTGGTGCCGTTGATGGAAGGCTTATAAGTACCCCTTGCAACTCTTATGGTAGTGATTGAGCTACATTCATTCGAAATTGCTAAGGCTGAATGAAGATATTTTTTAGCACTTGCCCATGTTTTACCATTTCCATTGTTATTTGGTCTAGAGATATCAACATATATTGTAGAGCCCATGGTATCACACGAATATGCTGGACCACCTGATCCGCTACCGCCACCTCCGTTATCATTCGGACATCCTAAGCATATTTTTGCTTTTAAAGGCAAAACAGAAACCAATAGAAAGAATGTAAAAATTAAAACTCTAGAGCATGATTTTATGTCCATCGGTTTACAACTTTTGAATTTTTTACAATATCAAATTCATTATTGATTTATTCCTCAAACAAATAAGTTTAAGCGTAGATTAAATCATTTGCAAAGTTGGCGCATGTTTTACATCTTTCAAATAGTTCATTTGTGGTAAATTTTCAGTATAACTTTTTCAATATTTTACCTAATTCTTCACTTGTCATAAATCCTGAATACTGAAAAATAATTTCATTATCAGGATTTAAAAATGTGATTGTCGGATAATTCACCTCACCATTTATGTTGGCTAATTCTAGGGCGAGTGTATTACTTCCAGTTTTATTTCCATTTGGTAAATAAGTGAATGCTGTGTCATTAAAATGTATGGTTTTTCTTTCTTCGGCATCCAATTGGATAAAATAAAATTGATTATTAAGTGTTTGCTGGATGGTTTTGTTTTTGAATGTTGTCTGCTTCATGGCTTTGCAATATTTACACCAATCCGCATGAATAAATACCATCACATTTCTTTTTTCAACCTTTTGCAAACTGTCCAATTTTTCGAAATCATACGTGATCAATTGCGAAAAAGAAGGCAAAGCTGTCATTAATAAAATGAGGATTATTCCTACTTTCATCTTTTTGAAATTCATACTATTTAATTGCATATCTAATTCCAAAAAACAACCTCCTTCCTTGATTAGGACCAAAAACATAACTTGGATCAAATGTCAAACCATATGGATTACTTGGTGTCGGAATAACATTTCCCTGACTATCAAATTCAACAGATTTATCAAATGGGTCAAAACTTCTGGCGATGATGAATGGGTTTCCTTTATTAGGTGTCCAATCCAATAAATTTTTAATGCCACCATAGATTTGAATGTTTTGAATTTTATCAAATGTAAGTTGGATGTTTTGGATGCTCCACCAAGGTGAGTACTCACGTCTGGGATCTAATTCACCCAATAAAGGCAACCTCATGGGACTATAAACATTGCCAGTGTAATCCAAAAGTAAATGTCCTAGTTTATGAGATACTGACCAAGTTCCCGTGAATTTTTCTGTCAAAATTTGCTGTGTGGTTATTTCATTTTCCGTGGTGGTATTTTCCATAAATGTACCTCCAACCAAAAATTTCAAACCATTATTCAATGCCAAATCTACATTCAAACTGATGCCTTTACTTTCTGCAAATCCATCTAAATTATCGTAAATAATCTTATTGGGGTCCAACTCATAATCTCCCACGATCCTGTTATTGAAATAAGTATAAAATGTTGATAAATCTATGCCTATCAAAGTGCCAGAATGAAAGAAAAATTTCTTGATGTAATTTAAATTGACATTATAAGATTGCTCTGGTTTTAATTCATTTTTGATTTCTATGATTCTGGAACCAGTTAAAGCAGCATGGTCTTCTGTAAATAAACTCACCACCCTGAAACCCGTTCCTGCATTTAATCTTACAGTATTTTTATCATCTATTGTCCACTTGTATGCGAGTCGAGGCGTAAATATATGACCATGCTGATTGTGGTAATCGTACCGCATTCCAAGTAATAATTTATGGATCTTATTTAAGGCTATTTCATCCTGAATGAAAATCCCAGGTAACCAGGTTTTCTGAGGTTGATTCATCTGATTTATAGTATCTGCTGAGGAGGTTCCTGGTGTATTATCATCATAAAATGTATAGCGAAGTGCTGCCCCTGTTAATAACTCGTGACGCTTCCACGATTTATCCCAAGTCAATTGAGTAAATCCTATCTTTTGGGAAGCGATATATGATGTAATTCCATACCTGCTATCTTGATCGTGACCAATGAAAGAAAATGAAAACATCAATTTTTCGGAAGTTGGTAATTGATAATTTCCCAATACTTCCCACCGTTTTGTGAAAATACTCTCTCCATATATTTCATCTCCACCTCTGTGTTGCTTTGCCCATTGCATTTCACCACCAAATCTATTTTCAAATAAATACCTTCCTGCAACACTAAATAGTTTGTTATCCCTGCGCAAAAAATTCCATTTCTGGAAAACAGATGCACGATTTTGCAATGCTACATCCGTAAAATTATCCTGATTTTTATCAATTCTATTTTGGAAATTAAAATAATTTAGGCCAGTTAATATGCTCACCTTTTTACCAATTTTAGTTTTCAAGCCGATATCGGCATTGTATTCTCCCCAACTAGTTGCAAAAATATCTGCAGACATTGTTGGAGCATTTTGAGGTGATTTGGTAATGATGTTGATCAGACCTCCAACGGCTTCACTACCATATAAAGATGAAGCAGGTCCTTTTACAATTTCTATGCGTTCAACCAATGAATTTGGTATACCCGATAGACCATAAACCGTTGCTAGACTGCTTACAATGGGCATGCCGTCAATAAGTACCATGGTATAGGGTCCTTCCAAACCATTGATGTGGATATCTCCTGTATTACAAATCTGGCAATTGAGTTGGGGTCTCACACCATTTACATTTTGCAAGGCATCATAAATATTGGGGCTTGGGTTTTTGCGGAAAAATGCAGGTGTGTAAACTTCCACAGGCACTGGGCTTGCTGATTTACTTACTGATTTCATTGTCCCAGTTACTACAACTTCATCAAGTGCAATTGCATAGTTTGTCAGATCAAAATTGACTTCCTTAAAGGCACCTAACTCCAAAACCACTTCCTTTTCCACAGGAGTAAAGCCTAGAAAGGAGACTTGGATTTGATAGTTTCCAGGGAGTAAATTTTCAACTTTATAGATGCCATTGGAATCACCTGTTGTTCCAATTTCTGTATTCAAAACAGCTATCGTTGCAAAAGGAACGGGCTCTCCTCTAGCAATGATTTGTCCTGAAATGCCAGTATTCTGCCCCATCAATGAGCCGTTGATTAAAATAAAACAAAGCAAAATATTATGTCTCCACCAATACATTTACCAAAAGTTACATCTCTAAAATATACAAAGTTAGGTTAATCTAACAATATTTGTTTTATATTTTTGATTATATTTGTTTTCATATACTAATTTCTTGCAAATGTTGCTTTCCTACACAGAAGAAAATTATCTCAAAGCCTTACTAAAAATAACTTTTGACAGTGGTGTTGAAAAAGTAGGAACGAATGAACTTGCGTCTGCTCTGGATGTAAAACCGGCAACTGCCAATGACATGCTCAAGAAATTGAAGGAGAAAATGTTGGTTGATTACAAGAAGTACGGCAAAATCAACCTGACTTCAGAAGGTAAAAAAATTGCCATTGAAATCATCAGGAAACACCGTTTGTGGGAAACATTTTTATATCAAAAGTTAGAGTTTAGTTGGGATGAAGTGCATGAAGTCGCAGAGCAATTAGAGCATATCCAATCCCAAAAACTGGTTGACAAACTCGATAAGTTTTTAGCATACCCAGAATTCGACCCACATGGTGATCCAATTCCAAACAGCAAGGGGGAAATCAAGATACACTACAAAAAAACATTGTCAGAAATGACGCCTGGTAACACTTGTAAAATGGTTGCAGTAAAAGATAATTCAAGCCCATTTTTACAATATGTAGTGAAGGTCGGTTTGGGAATTAATAATGAAATAAACATTATTTCGATACAAGAATATGACTTGATGATGGTTATTGAAGTCAATGGACAACAATCTACCGTTAGCCAAAAGTTTGCTGAAAACATCTACGTCGTCAATAAATAAAAGATCTTAGAAGCATTTTTGGTGTGCATAAAAATACACTTTCACTTTTATCCTTCCCATATCCATTTTAATCTTGATTTTGACCTTGCCATTGAACAAATGGGCCAGCCAAAACTTTCCATAATCAAGAATATTATTTTATAACTCAAATAAAATTTATAATTATGGGAGCTACAGCAGATAAGATTAAAGGTAATTGGAATATTATCAAAGGTAAATTGAAACAACAATATGGAGATCTTACAGATGACGATCTTGCTTACACTGAAGGTAAGGAAGATGAACTTCTAGGCAGACTTCAAACAAGGGTTGGAAAAACAAAAGATGAAATCAAAAGTTTCATCGATAACGCATAAGATTTTTGATAAATTCTTATTTATAAAGGGGGTACAAGACAATTGTATCTCCTTTTTTATTTTACATCTTTTAATAAAGATGCCACTAAAATATAATCGTGCAACTAATGCCTAGAGTAGATCACACAAGACACCACAAAATGATATTCAAGCTCACAAAACTGTAAGCCCACTGGAATAGAAAAATTGAATAGAACCACAACTGCGCCTTTACTGCTTGCGAGTTATGAATCAAAGATGGGTAAAATAGTTGAAACAAAAACTCAGGGTATCCCCTGAAAAAGTAGCAAATTCTATTATTGATTGAAATTTTTACCCTTAAGGCATTCCACCTATTTGAATATTGAAGCTAAAATGGTTGCTTTTCTTTTCTGCCATTCCTACAATGAAATCCGTTTTGTCGCCCATTTTTTGAGCAATTACAACTTATTGTTGAGCGCCAAATCCAAAAAATCATTCCACTTTTGGCGACGGATAATTATTTATAGCTCGCCAAATCTATATTTTTTTCATACATTTGGCGACTTATAATTATTTATAGCCCGCCAAATCTGCATTTAATTAGTACATTTGGCGACTTATAATTATCTATAGCTTGCCAAATCTATAACTTTTTCGTACATTTGGCGAAAGATAGCAGCAATGGAATTAATAGGAAGATTGGAACCTGCAGAAAAATTAAGGCAACGTTTGCGCTCTAAAAATGCAGAGCTCGTTGCAGTGCTAGGCAGAAGGCGAGTAGGTAAAACATTTTTGATTAAGCAGGTACTAAAAAAGGAAATTGTTTTTCACTACACAGGGCTTCACAACGGAACTATGAAAGAAAACTTAGAACGATTTTCTGCCACCCTTTCCAACGCAATGGATTTATCCATTCGTCTGAACACTCCAAAAAACTGGTTTGAAGCATTTGACTATTTGAGAACTTTCATCATTACCCACACCACTAAAAAGAAAAAGGTTATTTTTTTGGATGAGTTTCCTTGGATTGCTACCAATAAATCAAAATTCCTTGTAGCATTCACAGACTTTTGGAATTCATTTGCAGCGGATAGGCAAGACATAATGGTCGTAATTTGTGGGTCATCTGCTTCTTGGATGATTCAAAAAGTTTTGAAAAATAAAGGTGGGCTTCATAACAGGGTAACTGATCGTATTTTTTTAGAACCTTTTGATTTAAAGGAAACCAAATCTTTTTTAAGGAATAAAAACATTATTTTGACCGATGTAGATATCGTTAAACTCTATATGGCCATCGGAGGTATACCCTATTACCTTGAACAATTCCAGAAAGGTGAAAGCATTGTGCAAGGAATCGACCGAGTTTGTTTTGAAAAAGGTGCACTTTTAAGAATAGAATACAATGAGTTACTTACATCTTTATTTGATCAAGCCGAAAAACATCAATTGGTCATCGACCTTTTGAGTGAAAATCCCCGTGGTTTACAAAGGGCAGAAATCATGGAGCGCACCAAACTCAGCAGTGGGGGAGGCACATCTTCTATATTTGAAGAATTAGAAGTGTCTGGATTTATTGTATCTCAAACACCATTCGGCAATAAAATAAAAGAAAAAATTTACCGCCTCAAAGATTATTACATTTTATTCTACACCAAGTTTATTAAGAATAGTAAACCAAGTACCCATCATTTGTGGGAAAAGATGGCTACACTTCCTTCATATAAAAGCTGGAGTGGCTTAGCTTTTGAAAATGTATGCATCGACCATATTGATCCAATAAAAAAAGCACTAAAAATAGATGGAATCTTAAGTAACTCTGAAGCTTGGCATTCCAGAGGCAATGACGAAATGCCTGGTGCACAAATAGACTTGCTCATAGATCGGGCAGATGGTATCATCAATATTTGTGAAATAAAATTTGTGAATGCCCCCTTCACAATTACTGCAGAATATCTTAAAAATTTACAATTGAAAATAGCATCCTTTCAACATTTTACAAAAACAAGGAAAACGCTATTCCCCACGATGATTACCACTTTCGGACTGGTAGATAATATCCACAGCAATGGCTTTATCCAACAATCCGTGGAGGTGAAAGATTTGTTCTTATAAACATTTCCTTTTATTCTGTGAAGCCATGGAGTGCCGCAACAAATCACATTTTACATCTCACATTAACCAATATGCGATCAGGGAAGGCACACTGGCCTTCCTCTGCATGTGGTTCCAATTTATATTTTATCCTGTAAATCCACGCCATGCCTTAACAAATCACATTTCACATTTCACATTTTACATCTTTCAACCATTCACTATTTACCATTCACTATTTACCATTCACTATTCAATGTCGTTAAGTTAAGGCTCAATAGTGCTTATAAGCATCATAGAAATGCCTTTTTCTTTTTTTGGGTCTTGGGTTGGATCGATTGGGCCTAATAATTTCTCTGGTTTGGTAGACTATTTTGTCGAAGAACTCA